>CAMFKX010000205.1 GCA_945957375.1 uncultured Roseiarcus sp. | reverse complement strand
GCCCCGACCCGCGAAAGGGTGAGCAGGTTGTCGACCAGGCGGCGCGCCCGGGTCGCCGAGGCGGCGATGACGCTGGTGGCGCGCGCGACCGCGTCGCCGTCGCCCTTGCCGATGGCGTCGTCGAGGATGCCGGCGTAAACCGCGATCTTGCGCAGGGGCTCCTGAAGGTCGTGCGACGCCACATAGGCGAACTGGGTCAGGCGGTGGTTGGCGAGTTCGAGGTCGTTGGCGCGCTGGGCGAGATCGTTCTCCGCCCGGCGCCGGGCGGTGATGTCGACCACCGTCGCGAGTACGAGCGCGCCGTCGATCGGGGTGAGGCCGATTTCGACCGGGAACTCGACGCCGTCGTTGCGCGTTCCGTTGAGGTCGCGGCCCGCCCCCATCGGGCGGGTGCTGGGGCTTGCGAAAAAGCCGCGGCGGAGGTCGGCGTGCGCCGCGCGCGAGGCTGGGGGAACCAGGACGTCTATGGATCGGCCCACCAGATCGTCGACGGTATAGCCGAACATGCGGCCCGTCTCGGCGTTGGCGAACACAATCACGCCGTCCGCGTCCACCATGATCATGGCCGCCGGCGACGCGTCGACCGCGAGTCGGAACTGGTCGTCCGCGACAGGCGCCGGACGCTTGGCCGCTTTAGGTTCGGTTTGCTGTCCGTCCGCCCCGTCCAGGTTGCTCATATCGAGTGGTGCTCATGGTTCGTGATACGCCTGCGTCGAAAGCATGCCGCGTCATGCTGATCGAGGACGACCCGGACGACGTCTACCTTTTCGAACGGGCGTTGGACGGGTTGAGGGCCGAAAGCGGGCGGGAAGTCGTCCTCGAGCGCGCCGGCGACGGCCTCGACGCGGCCTACCGGATTTCCATCGAGGACCTGACCGAACGGCTGCCCGACGTGCTTGTGCTCGATCTCAACATGCCGCGCCTGGACGGGGTGAAATTTCTGCACACGTTGCGCGCCGAGTTCGCCCTGAGGGACCTGCCGGTGGTGGTGCTGACGACGTCCGCCGCGAAGGAGACCCACGACGAAGCCCGCGCCGCCGGCGCCGACAAGGTGTTCGTCAAGCCCGACAGCGCCCTCGCGCTGGCGCAGATTGCGGCGGAAGTGGTCGACCTGGGGATCGCGCGCCGGCCGACGCTCGACGGGACCGCCTGAGCGTCTCAGCCTTCGGCGCTTCCGCCGAGGCGTCCGGCGAGCTCCTCGATCCGCGCGCCGAGCCCGTCGAGCGTGGCGGCGGCGGACTGGGCGCGGGCGTCGGCGGCGCGCAGGCGGTCCTGTTCGGCGGCTGCGGATTCCCGCGCTTCGACCAGCTGGTCGGCGAAGGTCAGGGCCGCCATCACCACGAGCCGTTGATCGCCGATCTCGCCGAAGGCGCTGCGCAATTCGGCGATCTTCTCGTCGACCATGCCGGCGAGCTGTTCGAGCCGGGCCTCCTCGCCCTCGTTGCAGGAGAGGCGGTATTTGCGCCCGTCGATCGTGACCGAAACTTGCGCCATCGCACGCCCCTCAATCCGTGGCGGGATGGATGCGGTCGATCACCTTTGCGATCGTCGCGGTCGCGCGGGCGAGCCGCTCCTCCGCTTCGGCGTTGGCGGCCTCCAGCGCGCGGGCGCGGTCGAGCGCTGCGTCGAGGTCGACCGCAAGGCGGGAGCGGTCGTCCTGCATGAGCGCGAACTCCTCCTCGGCGTTGGCGCGCGCTTCGTCATGGCGCATCCGCCGCTCGGCGGCGCGTTCGAGCAGTCCGACCGCGGCGGCGAGCCGGCTGAGCGAGCGGTCCAGGGCGTCAGGGGCGGCTGCATCCATCGACTGTGGCTTACGCGATGCCTGAGCGAGTCGCAACGCCGCGGGCTCCAGCGGGACGCTCCGAGCGCTTCGAACGGACCCGCTCCGCCGCCCGCAAAAGCGCCTCGAAACGCGGGTCCGGATTGCGGTCGATCGGCTGACAGGTTAGTGGTCGCGGCGGAGCCGCGCCCGCCCGGGACGCACGGAACAAGCGCACAATCGAGGAGAGCCCGATGGGAACGAGCCCGACCCATGATTCCATGGCCAACGCCGTCCGATTTCTGTCCGTCGACGGGGTCGAAAAGGCGAACAGCGGCCATCCCGGCCTGCCGATGGGCGCGGCCGACGTCGCGACCGTGCTGTTCCGCGACTTCCTGAAGTTCGACGCCGCCGACCCGCACTGGCCCGACCGCGACCGCTTCGTGCTGTCGGCCGGCCATGGCTCGATGCTGCTGTACTCGCTGCTGTTCCTGACCGGGACCGGCGGCGACAAGGGCCTTACGCTCGACGACCTCAAGAGCTTCCGCCAAGTCGGCTCGAAGACCCCGGGACATCCGGAATACGGCCATACCGCCGGGATCGAAACGACCACGGGTCCGCTCGGGCAGGGGCTCGCGACCGCGGTCGGCATGGCGCTCGCCGAGCGCATGCTGGCGGCGCAGTTTCGCGGCGTCGTCGACCATCGCACGTGGGTGCTGGCCTCCGACGGCGATCTCATGGAAGGCGTCAGCCACGAGGCGATCGCCATCGCCGGCCACTACCGGCTCTCCAAGCTGATCGTGTTTTGGGACAACAACGACATTTCGATCGACGGCCACGTGTCCGTGCTCAACGACAACGTCGATCAGGTCGCGCGCTTCAAGGCCGCCGGCTGGCACGCCACCCACGTCGACGGGCGCGACGTGGAGGCGATCCGCAAGGCGGCGCAGGACGCGCTGCAATCCGACCGGCCGACGCTGATCGCCTGCAAGACGACGATCGGGTTCGGCGCCCCGAAGAAAGAGGGGACGCGTCACGCCCACGGCGAACCGCTCGGCGCCGAGGAAGTCGCCGGCGCGCGCAAGAACCTGAACTGGCCCTATCCGCCCTTCGAAGTGCCGGCCGATATTCTCGGCGCCTGGCGCGAGATCGGCGCCAAGGGAGCGGCGGAGCGCGACGCCTGGACGCAGGGTCTCGCCGAACTCGACCCGGTGCGGCGGAGCGAGTTCGAGCGGCGGGTGCGCGGCGAATTGCCGAAGGATCTCGACGCGGTCGTCGACGCCTACAAGCGCCAACTCGCCGAGAAGGCGCCCGACGCTGCCACCCGCAAGGCGGGCGAAGCGGCGCTGACCGTGATCGCGCCCGCCGTGCCGGAACTGGTGACCGGCTCGGCCGACCTCACCCCGTCGAACAACACCAAGGTCGCGGCGACCGTGGAGATCAGCCCGGACGACTTCTCCGGGCGCTACATCCACTGGGGCATCCGCGAGCACGGGATGGCGGCGGCGTGCAACGGCATCGCCGTGCACGGCGGCTTCATTCCATCGGGCGCTTCGTTCCTGTGCTTCACCGACTACGCGCGGCCGTCGCTCCGGCTCGCGGCGCTGATGAAGATCCGGGTCGTCCACGTGTTCACCCACGATTCGATCGGCCTGGGCGAGGATGGCCCGACCCACCAGCCGGTCGAGCATCTGGCCGCGCTGCGCTGCATGCCCAACATGTACCTGTGGCGCCCGGCCGACAGCGTCGAGACGGTCGAATGCTGGCAGGCGGCGCTCGAGAAGGCGCATTCGCCCTCGATCCTGGCGCTGACCCGCCAGAGCCTGCCCGCCCTGCGGCGCACCCATGTCGTGGAGAACCTCTCCGCCCGCGGCGCCTACGAGATCGCCCCGGCGGAGGGTCCGGCGGCCGTGTCGATCTTCGCCTCGGGGTCCGAGGTCTCGTTGGCGGTCGCCGCCCAGCAGATCCTGAAGGGCAAGGGGATCGCGGCGCGCGTCGTCTCGGTCCCGTGCATGGACGCGTTCTTCGATCAGCCCGAGGACTACCGCAAGGCGGTGATCGGCGACGCGAAGGTCAAGGTCGGCGTCGAGGCGGCGGTGCGCTTCGGCTGGGACTCGATCATCGGCGACGGTCCGTTCGTCGGCATGACGGGATACGGCGAGAGCGGGCCCTACAAGGCGGTCTACGAGTTTTTCGGCATCACGCCGCAAGCCGTCGCGGACGCCGCCGAGGCGCGTCTGAAAGCGTAAGCGACGCGCCGCGAAGGCGCGCGCCGGACGGCACGAGCCTTATGGCGAATTGTCGCATTCGCCTGCTTGGCCGTAGACTTTAGATCAACCAAGGCGCATGTACCGCGCGCATAAATCAAGCGCTCGTACAAAGCATGGTCCGCTAAGAAGGGTCCCCGACGGACCGCGGATATCCGGGCGAAGTGAGGAGAACCATCGATGGTAACGAAGGTATCGATCAACGGCTTTGGACGCATCGGACGCCTCGTTCTGCGGGCGATCGTGGAGTCCGGCCGCAAGGATGTCTCTGTCGTGTCGATCAACGATCTCGGGCCGGTTGAGACCAACGCGCACCTGCTGCGCTTCGACAGCGTGCACGGGCGCCTGCCCGCGGAAGTCGTGGTCGAGGGCGACGTGATCAAGGTCGCCGGCCACACGATCAAGGTCACCGCCATCAAGAACCCGGCCGAACTGCCGCACAAGGATCTCGGCGTCGACATCGCGATGGAGTGCACCGGCATCTTCACCGCGCGCGACAAGGCGGCCTTGCACCTGCAGGCGGGCGCCAAGCGCGTCCTCGTTTCGGCTCCGGCCGAAGGCGCCGACCTCACCGTCGTCTACGGCGTCAATAGCGACAAGATCGGCAAGGATCATGTCGTGGTGTCGAACGCGTCGTGCACGACGAACTGCCTCGCTCCGGTCGCCAAGGTGATCAACGACGCCGTCGGCATCGAGCACGGCTTCATGACCACCATCCACTCCTACACCGGCGACCAGCCGACCCTCGACACGCTGCATAAGGACCTCTACCGCGCCCGCGCCGCGGCGCTGTCGATGATCCCGACCACGACCGGCGCCGCCAAGGCGGTCGGCCTCGTGCTGCCGGAGCTCAAGGGCAAGCTCGACGGCTCGGCGATCCGCGTTCCGACCCCGAACGTCTCGGTGGTCGACCTCAAGTTCGTCGCCAAGCGCGCCACGACCAAGGAAGAGATCAACGAGGCGATCCGCAAGGCGGCGGACGGCCCGCTCAAGGGCGTCCTCGGCTACACCGACAAGCCCAACGTCTCGATCGACTTCAACCACGACCCGCGCTCGTCCGTGTTCCACCTCGACCAGACCAAGGTGATCGACGGCACCTTCGTGCGCATCCTGTCCTGGTACGACAACGAATGGGGCTTCTCGAACCGCATGTCGGACACCGCGGTCGCGCTCGCCAAGACGATCTGACGGCCTGTGGACGACACCGCATCGGAGGCGTGGCGTAAGGAAATGGAAGGCGCGCGGGCGGCGTTACGCCGGCGCTTTCCGGATCTGCATTGCCTCCGCTGCGGAGCCGACAGCTTTCTGGTCCGGATGTGGCAGGACGGCTCGCTCGTGCCCGGCGTCGCGTCAGACGCCGACAACCGCGTCGTGGAGATCATCTGCGAGAACTGCGGTTTTCAGGAAAAGCACGTGGTAAGGTTGTTGGAGACGCCTGCAACGGGGTGAGTTGGTGACGGTTCTCAAGCTTGTCGCGTCCGGCCCGGGTTCCGGCGCCGGAGGCCCTCAGGGACCGGAGAATCCGATGCTGGAACAACGGGTCGCTCGGCTTGAGCAGATCCTTGAACGACTCGAGCCGAAGATCAGCGAGATCTTGCTGACCGGGGCGAAGCAGGCTGACATCCAGAAGGTTCAAATTGAAATCGCCGAACTGAAGGGTCGCGTATCCGGTGTCGAAGGGCGGGTTGCGGGGGTCGAGGGGCGACTTCAGATGTTGCCTTCGACCTGGACCATGCTCGGCATCGTCTTCACTACCTGGGCGCTCGGCTCCGGCATCCTCGTTTTTGCTTTGAACATGCTGAGGCACTGACCATGAGCAAACCGTTCCGCACCCTCGACGACGCCGACGTCGCCGGCAAGCGCGTGCTTCTGCGCGTCGACCTCAACGTTCCCACCGAGAACGGCAAGGTCACCGACAAGACCCGTATCGAGCGCGTCGCCTCCACCATCACCGAGATCGCCGACAAGGGCGGCAAGGTGATCCTGCTCGCCCATTTCGGGCGTCCGAAGGGACAGCGCACCGAGGCCGATTCGTTGAAGCCCGTCGCCGCCGCGGTCGCGGAGGTGATCGGCCGTCCGGTCGGCTTCGCCGCCGATTGCCTGGGCCCGGTCGCCGAAGCCGCGATCGCCGGGATGAAGAACGGCGACATTGTGCTGCTCGAAAACACCCGCTTCTACAAGGGCGAAGAGAAGAACGATCCGGCGATCGTCGAAGGGCTCGCGAAGCTCGGCGACGTCTACGTCAATGACGCCTTCTCCGCCGCCCACCGCGCCCACGCCTCGACCGAGGGCATAGCGCATAAGCTGCCGGCCCATGCCGGCCGCGCGATGCAGGCGGAACTCGAGGCGCTGACCATCGCGCTCGGCAACCCGGAACGCCCGGTCGCGGCCATCGTCGGCGGCGCGAAGGTGTCGAGCAAGCTCGAACTGCTCGGCAACCTGATCAAGAAGGTCGATCTCCTGATCATCGGCGGCGGCATGGCCAACACGTTCCTGTTCGCGCAGGGCAAGCATGTCGGCAAGTCGCTGTGCGAGAAGGACATGGCCGACACCGCGCGCAAGATCATGGCTGACGCCGAGGGCGCCAAGTGCCGCATCCTGCTGCCGGTCGACGCGACCGTCGCCAAGGAGTTCAAGGCGCACGCGCCGGCGCGCGTCGTCGATGTCGACCACGTGGCCGAGGACGAGATGATCCTCGACATCGGGCCGAAATCGGTGGTGATGGTCGAGGAGGCGATCGGCACGGTGAAGACGCTGGTCTGGAACGGCCCGTTCGGCGCGTTCGAGACGCCGCCGTTCGAAGCCGCCACCTTCGCTATCGCCAAGACCGTCGGCTTCCTCACCCGCGAGGGCAAGCTCAAGGCGATCGGCGGCGGCGGCGACACGGTCGCCGCGCTGAACGAGGCCGGCGTCGCCGGACAATTCACCTACGTATCCGCCGCGGGCGGCGCCTTCCTCGAATGGATGGAAGGCAAGGCGCTCCCGGGCGTCGAAGCGCTCCGCAACACCTAACTCACACCAACCAGGCTGGGAAAACGAACATGGCCCGCATTACACTTCGTCAGTTGCTGGATCACGCCGCCGAACACGGCTACGGCGTCCCGGCGTTCAACATCAACAACATGGAGCAGGCGCTGGCGATCGGCGAGGCGGCGAACGCGCTCGAAGCCCCGGTGATCATCCAGGCCTCGCGCGGCGCGCGCGCCTACGCCAACGACATCATGCTGAGCCACATGATGTCGGCGCTGACCGAGATCTACCCGCTGGTGCCGATCTGCGTGCATCTCGACCACGGCAACGGCCCGGGCACCTGCGTCACCGCGATGCAGGCGAACTTCACCTCGGTGATGATGGACGGTTCGCTCAAGTCCGACGGCAAGACCCCGGCCGACTGGGCCTATAACGTCGGCGTGACCAAGCAGGTGACCGACATGGCGCATCTGGGCGGCGTCTCGGTCGAGGGCGAGCTCGGCGTGCTCGGCTCGCTCGAGACCGGCATGGGCGACAAAGAGGACGGCCACGGCGCCGAGGGCAAGCTCAGCCACGACCAGCTGCTGACCAACCCGGACGAGGCGGTCAAGTTCGTGCGCGAGACCAAGGTCGACGCGCTCGCCATCGCCATGGGCACCTCGCACGGCGCCTACAAGTTCTCGCGCAAGCCGACCGGCGACATCCTCGCCATGCACGTGATCGAGGAGATCAACAAGAAGCTGCCGAACACCCATCTCGTCATGCACGGCTCGTCCTCGGTGCCGCAGGACCTGCAGGACATCATCAACAAGTTCGGCGGCAAGATGCCCCAGACCTACGGCGTGCCGATCGAGGAGATCCAGCGCGGCATCAAGCACGGCGTGCGCAAGATCAACATCGACACCGACAACCGCATGGCGATTACCGGCCAGATCCGCAAGGTGTTCCAGGAGCACCCGGAAGAATTCGACCCGCGCAAGTACCTGAAGCCCGCGCAGGACGCGATGATCAAGGTGTGCAAGGCGCGCTTCCAGGAGTTCAACACCGCCGGTCAGGCGCCGAAGATCAAGCGCATCCTGTCGCTCGCCGAAATGGCCAAGCGCTACGCCAGCGGCGAACTCGACCCGAAGTTCGCCTGATCGCTTCTCCGTTGTGAATGCGCCCGCCCTGCGCTTTTCGTGCAGGGCGGGCTTTTTGTTGCGCGACGTGTCCCGAAATCGTGGCGCGTCTTGCCCGCGCCTAAGCAAGGTGTATAGAATCTGGCGTCGATACACATAAGCCGGTGGACCGTGCGGACCAACATCGAGATTGACGACCAATTGATGGCGCGGGCCATGGAATTGAGCGGAGTGACGACAAAGCGCGCCGCCGTCGAGGAAGCGCTGCGTCTCTTCGTCCGCATTCGCGAGCAAGCGGAGGCCGCCCAGGCGCTGAGGGGGCTGGGTTGGGAAGGCGACCTCGATGAGATCCGCAGCGGATGGACGCGAGCCGGGCGAGCGTGATCCTCGTCGACAGTTCGGTCTGGATCGCCTGGCTTCGCGGTCAGGACTCGAGGGTGACCCGAAAGCTTGAAGTCGCCTGCCTTCGTGAACGCGTCCTGGTCGGCGACGTCATTTTGCTGGAGATCCTTCAAGGCGCGCGAAGCGAGGCTCACGCCGAGGCGATCGAGCGTGGATTGCGCCGTTTCGAAATGGCGTCCTTGCTCGACGCCGACCTTGCTGTGCAGGCGGCGAGGAACTACCGGACGCTGAGAGCCTTGGGCTTCACGATACGGAAGACTCCCGACCTCATCATCGGCGCCTTCTGCATCCGGCATGGGTGCGCCCTGCTGCACGACGACCGCGACTTTGCCCCGATGGAGGCGCATCTCGGTCTCGTCGCCGCGTAACACGCCAAAGACACGAAGACTTCGTGGCCTTCGTGTCCTTGGTCGTTCTTCCTTCCCCGCAAACCCTGTCGGAATTCGTCCAAACCTGTCGGCAACGCTTCACGCTTGTGTCGCGCGGCGTCGGAATCAATCCGAAGCCATTGTTTTCCCAAGACATTTGTTCTGGCCCACGACTTGCGTTCCTCGCGCTCGTCATCGCCGAGCGCACAGCCGCCGGCCCAGAGGAGCACGCATGGCCAACATCACGTTCTCGTCCCCGTCGATGGCGCGGGACGTCACCGTCTACGCGGTCGCCGGCGATCGCGGCACGATTCTCGCCATCGCCAAGGCCAACAAGATTCCGATCCCGTTCGACTGCCAGGACGGCGAATGCGGCTCGTGCCTGATCGAGGTCAAGCATCTCGACCCGCTGGCGAAGAACGCCATCGCGCTGACCGAAAAAGAAAAGGAGATGCTCAAGCAGCTCGGCAAGATCACCAAGGCCGAGATCGCCGACGCCGAGGTCAACGACATGCCGCCGAAGCACCGGCTCGCCTGCCAGTGCTTCGTGCGCCACGAAGACATCCTCGTCGCCTTCGAGGGCGACAAGACGTTGCCGCCCCCGGCGCCGCAGGCGTCCTCGGCCGCGCGCCGCTACAAGGGCGGCATGACCATCGCGACCCCCGCCGACTTCATGGGCTACGCTGCGGCGGTGGAAGCCGACGCCGCCGCCCATTTCGACGATCTGGCGAACGCGATGCGCGACAGCAAGGCCGACGAGATCGCCACGCTGTTCCGGCAGCTCGCCGAGCAGTCGCGCCGGCAGGGGGAAGAGGCGCGCGGCGCCGCCAACGGCGCCGGCGCGAAGGAAATCCCGGACGACTACGTCTGGCCGCACTACACGACCCCGGACAGCGACGCGCTCTGGGCCGGCGACGCGTCGCTCTCGCGGCTCGACGCGCTCAAGGCCGCGCTTCAGGGCGAGCGCCGCTGCTACGAGTTCTATTGCGCGGTCGAAGCGACGGCGAAGTCGCCCGAGGTAGCCAAGGCGGCCCGGCCGTTCATCAAGGCCGAGGGCGATCGGGTGAAGGTGCTCGAGGCTTGGATCACCCGCGAGGAATGGTCGGCGAAGCACTGAACGGTGCGCGGACCCGGAGGACATCCATGATGGAATCGGTCGAGGAGTTTCTCGCCCATGCAGTGTGGCTCGAGCGCGAGGCGGCCGAGCGCTTCGGCCAGCTCGCAGACGCCATGCAGGACAGCGGCAACGCCAGCGTCGCGAAACTGTTCCGGCGGCTGTCCGACTATTCCCGCATGCATCTCGCCGAGGCCCAGGCGCGCTCCGGGTTCCGCGACATCCCGAAGCTGAGTCCGACCGACTACGTCTGGCCGGACCTCGAAAGCCCAGAGACGGCGGCGATCTGGGCGGCCG
>CAMFKX010000204.1 GCA_945957375.1 uncultured Roseiarcus sp. | reverse complement strand
TGCGAGACAAACGCCCATGGAGCCCCGAAATCGCTTGACCGCCAACACAGTCGCTGAGGAGCGCCGCTGCAGGCGGCGCGTCTCGAAGGACGCTCCAGAACGCGCCTGAACGGTCGGAGCCAACTGGAACGTCCTTCGAGACGCCCGCTTCGCGGGCTCCTCAGGTCGTGGGCAAGCGATCCCCATGCGCGGGGACCTCCTCCGCGGAGGCGTCGCGTCCGATCCCACGGTCGCGCCGGCGAAAAGTTTCAAAATGTCAAACAGCCGGGCGAGGCTGAATGCGCTCGCCTGATTGAGCGAGGATAGCAAAATTTCTGATTTTCGCAATACAAATTACCGCTCTTATGGCGTTGGTTTTTGGCGTCACGGCAGAACGTCATGGCCGGGGGCAATCGCGGGCGTCGACGACCCGCGCCGCGGTTCCCCTGGGCGCAATCAGGCGGCGGAAGCGGCGAGGCGACCGTCGCGCGTCGTGTCGTTCGCGACCGCGCCGCCGCCTTTTTCCGCGTCGCCCGGCGCGACCGTCGCCCACCAGCCCTCGATCGCGTCCCGCGTCGCCGGCAGCTTCGCGTCGAGGCCGCAGGCGAAGGCGTCCCAGGCGGCGAGATAGCGCCTGGGGACGCAGACAATCAGCGGGACGCCGTCGGCGAAGGCCTGGCCGATCTCGGCCAGCATGCCTTCGCCCTCCGATTCCAACCGTCCAAAACGGTTGACGGCGAGCAGGTCGGGCGAGGTCGCCCGGGCGACGTCGAGCCAGCGCGCGGCGACCGCGATCGCCGCCGGGTCGACCCGGCATCCGGTCGCTTCGGCGCCGAGGTCCTGCATGATGTCGAGGGTCGCGCCGGTGACGAGGTCGCGCACCCGCACGTCCTGCTCGGCGCACTGGCCGTCGTCGCAGGCCCGCTCCTGGACCAGCCCGGCGATCCGGGCGCCGCGCCGGCGCGCGTCGTCGAGGAAGGCGAGCAGCGGCGGGTCGGGCTGTTCGTCGCGGTCGAACACGATCGCGGCCAGCCGGCTGGCGTCGTCGGCGTTCAATTCGCCACCCTGCGTTTTCCCCGCGTTGTCCGTCATGGCCATTTTTCGCTGTCGTTTCCGACCGCATACAGGATGGCCGCGCCGGGCGCTACGGCGCCTCAGTGCTGGGTGTGCTGGAAGGAGACGCGCGCGGCGCGGTCTCCGGCCGCCTTGGCGTCGGCCTCGCACATATAGGCGCCCTCACGGGTGCGGGCGTACCAGTGCGCGCCCTGGTAGTGGTAGATCCTGGAGTTGGTGTTGACCCAGACCACCTTG
This sequence comes from uncultured Roseiarcus sp., assembly GCA_945957375.1. Taxonomy (GTDB): domain Bacteria; phylum Pseudomonadota; class Alphaproteobacteria; order Rhizobiales; family Beijerinckiaceae; genus Roseiarcus. Next base: position 9,023 of record CAMFKX010000204.1, on the reverse strand, counting down.
TCGTTGGGGCAGCGATAGCGCGCCTCCGCCTCGGTGCGGAACTGGCCGGCCCCGGTCGGCGCGGGCGCGCTGGGCTGCGCCGGCTGCCACCAGGGCGACGACGAACCGCCACTGGGCGCGGGAGCCGGCGCAGGCTTCGGAGCCGGCGCGGGCTTCGGGGCCGGAGCCGACGGCGGCGCCGCGGTCGCGGAAGGCTGGGGTTGCGTCTTGCACTTGGACAGGAACTCCGGCCAGGTCACGCCGCCGGTGGTCCCGGCCGCCTTCGCCTGCTGCCACTGCGCGGCGCATGCCGCCATCACGCTTTCGGCGCGCGCCCCCGCCGACCCCGCCAGCAAGGCGCCCGAAACAAGCGCGGCGGCGAGCGCGCGCGACATCATCGCTATCCGCATTGTTTTCCCCGAGCCTCCGGGCGACGCCCACGCCTTGGGCGATTGGGGGCGACCGCCCGCCGACCTTAGGCGAGAATCGCGTCGCCGCCAACGCGGACCGACGACTTGGCAGGGCAATCGCTTGAAGCAACCTGTAACCCGACGGCGAGCGTCCCCGCCCCCCCTGTGGGGGCGGGACAGGGTGGGGGGTCGCGCCGACTTATCCGTCTGACGTCTTGAGGACGCCGAACGGCGAATTCGGCGCGACCCCCCTCCTCAATCCTCCCCCACAAGCGCCTGCGCCGGGCGCGCGCAAGCGCGGCCCGGGTGGGGGAGGAGGCGCCGTGGCGGAGCTTCGAGCGAACGCCCTGGACGACTCGGGCGATCGGCGAAAATTCCCCGGGGTGAACCACTTCCCCCGGCGGCGCGTATCGCACTAACTATCCAGGAGCGTCGGGGCGTACACGGCGGCGCAGCCTCAGGGACGGAGCGGGACATTTGACTTCCATCGACCACGCCGACGTCGGCGCATCCGCGACAGCCGGGAAGAGCATCGGCATGCTCGACTCGCTGCTCGACTCGGTGCGAGGCGGGCGGCTCCGGGTCAGGCTGCCGGGCGGCCTGACGCTGGTCTCGCGCAGCGACGGCGCGTTGCAGGCGGCGCTCGACGTCAAGCGATTGCGGGCGTTGCGCCGCCTCGCCTTCGGCGGGGACATCGCCTTCGCCGAGGCCTACATCGACGGCGACTGGACGAGCCCCGACCTGGTCGCGCTGATGCGCCTCGCGGTGCGCAACCTCGACTCCCTGGACGGGACCTTTCGCGGCGCGGGCGTCGTCCGCTTCGCCAACCGGCTGCGCCATGTCCTGCGCGGCAACTCGCGACGCGGCAGCCGGCGCAACATCATGGCTCATTACGACCTCGGCAATGCGTTCTACGCGCTGTGGCTCGACCCGACGATGCAATATTCCTCGGCGCTGTGGAGCGAAGCCACGCCCGACCTCGAGGCCGCGCAGGCGGCGAAGCTCGATCGCATCGCCGATCTGCTTCGCCTCTCGGGCGGGGAGCGGGTGCTCGAGATCGGCTGCGGCTGGGGCGCGCTCGCGGTGCGGCTCGCGACGGAGAAGGGCGCGCAGGTTTCGGCGATCACCCTGTCGCCGGCGCAGCTCGACGTCGCCAACGCGCGGGCGGCCGACGCAGGGCTCGCGGACAAGGTCGCGTTCCGGCTGCAGGACTATCGCGACGTCGTCGGCCGGTTCGACCGGATCGTGTCGATCGAGATGATCGAGGCGGTCGGCCAGGCGCACTGGCCCGCCTATTTCGGCCAGCTCGCTTCGCGTCTCACTCCCGGAGGGCGCGCGGTCGTTCAGGCGATCACCATCGACGAGAAATGTTTCGAGATCTACCGTCGACGCCCCGACTTCATCCAGAAGCACGTCTTTCCCGGCGGCTTCCTGCCGACGCGCTCGGCGATCGCCGAGCAGGCGGCGCGGGCAGGCCTGAAGGTCGTGGTCGAGGAGCGGTTCGGCCTCTCCTACGCCCGGACGCTCGCCGAGTGGCGGCGGCGCTTCGACGACCGCTGGGCCGAGGCCGCCGCGCTCGGCTTCGACGACCGCTTCCGCCGCCTCTGGGACTATTATCTCGCCTATTGCGAGGCCGGCTTCGCTGAAGGGACGATCGACGTCGGCCTCTATGCGTTCGAACACGACGGGCCGGCCGCTTCGGCCGCCCGATGACTGCAACAGGAGGGCCGGCGATGGTGACGCGAAGATCTGCATTGGTGGCGCTGGCGGGCGCGGCTTCGGCCGTCGCCGGAATGGCGCAGGCGGCGGAAATCCAGCCCTACGATCCGGCTGCGGCGCAGAAGGCGATCGAATCCGGCAAGCCGGTGATCCTGCACGTCTATGCGCCCTGGTGCCTGCAGTGCCACCTGCAGGCCTCCTATCTGGACGGCCTGAAGAACGATCCGGCCTACGCAGGACTGACCTTCTACCGGGTCGACTACGACCACCAGAAGGACGTCGTCGAGAAGCTCGGTTGCCCGCGCTCGACCGTGATCGCCTACAAGGGCGGCAAGGAAGTTTCGCGCATGTCGTGGGGCGTCACCAAGGGCGCCGTGGTCGACGTGCTCAAGGCGGCGATGTGAACCTGCTCGCCGCCCTCCCGCTCGCGTTCGCGGCGGGCCTGCTCACCATCCTGAGCCCCTGCGTCCTGCCGCTCGCGCCGATCGTGGTGGCCGCGGCCTCCGCCCGGGATCCGCGCTATCCGTTCGCGCTGGCCGCCGGCCTCGCGGCGACCTTCGCCGTGGTCGGCGGCGCGCTCGCCGCCTTCGGCGTCGAGATCGGCGCGGTCTCCGGGCTTCGCGCCGTCTCGGGCGGCCTCATGGTGGCGATCGGCGTCCTCTTGATCACGCCGGGGGCGCTGGAGGCGATCGAGCGCCGCCTGTCCGGCCTCGGGACGCTGTCGCAATGGCTCAGCGAGCGGTTGCCGAACGGCGGCCTGATCGGCGAAGCGCTCGCCGGCGGCCTGCTCGCGCTCGCCTGGGCGCCCTGCGCCGGGCCGGCGCTCGGCGCGGCCTTCGCGCTCGCCTCGGGCGGCCGCGCGCTCGCGGCCGGGATGCTGACCATGTTCGTCTACGCCCTCGGCACGGCCACGGCGCTGCTCGTCGTCGGCTTCGGCATCGGCAAGCTTGCGTCGTCGAGCGGCCGGGCGACGGCCGCCGCGATCGGCCGCCGCGGCAAGGCAGCGCTCGGCGCGTCGCTCGCGCTGTTCGGCGCCCTCGTCCTGACCGGCTTCGACCATCAGATCGAGGGCGTGCTGGTCGCCGCCATGCCGGATTGGCTCGCCAGCGCCGCCGGCGCGCTATGACGATCGGGCGACCGGCTCGGGCGCTGCGGCCGAGCCCGGGCCGCGCCATCGGACACCCTTCAGCAGAAGACGCAAAGCCTGCCAGTGGATGGCGGCGGTGGTCTTCATCGCGACCAACGGGACGGTGATCGCCGCCGTCGCAAGCGACGCGTTGGTGAGCGGTTTCCGCTCTCCGGTGAGCGCAGCGCGAAGCACGGGCCCTTCGGGTCCGACGACGCGGATCGCAATCGCGATGCGCTCGCCCGGCGGCGCGACCTGGAACTCGTAGCGCAGCCCCATCGGCAGGAACGGCGAGACGAAGAAGGTCTTGGCGCAAGCGTGGCGCAGCGCGTGCTTCGATTCCTGCGCCCGCATCACGTAGCTGTGCCGGCCGCCGAAGGTGTTGTGCACTTCGTGGATCAGCGCGGCCAGCGCGCCGTCCGGGCGATAGCAGAACCAGACGCTCAACGGATTGAAGTCGTGACCGAGCGTGCGCGGCATGCAGAACAGGCGGATCGCGCCGATCTCCCCTTCCACCCCAGCCTCGGCGAGCCGCTCAAGCGCCTGCTCGCGCAGGCTTCGCTCGCCGCGGTCGCCGTGGTCGCGGTCGTAAAGGCTGAACAGATTGAACCGGTTGTGCGAGAAGAGGCGCAGCCGCCGGTCGAGGTCGTCGAGTTCGTCGAGGTCGAGCAGCAGCCAGAACAGCCGGTAGCGGAACCGGTGCGGATGCGCCCCGAGCCGGCGATGGAACACCGAGCCCGCATACAGGGCGGAATTCATGCCGCTTCCTCCCGCTCGCGCGCCGGCGTCCTTGGCGGAGCGCCGAGGACGATGCGCGACGATTCGTTCGCCACCCGCCACGGGCGCCGGACGCCGCCGAGCTGTTCGGCGACCGCGAGGCCCGCCTGCAGGCCGTCCTCATGGAAGCCCGCGCCGAAATGCGCCCCACAGTACCACACGCCTCCGGTTCCCTGCAGGCTCCACAGCGCCTTCTGGGCGCTGATCGAGGCGGGATCGAAGATCGGGTGGTCGTAGCTCTCGACGCGCAGGACGCCGCGCGGCTCGCGCTCCGGATTGAGGGTGACGAAGACGTTGGTCGGCGTCGCCAGCCGCTGCAGCGAATTCATCCAGTAGGTCACCGACGCGCGGTCGGGCGCGGTCGAATCGGCGACGTGGTTCCAGCTCGCCCAGGCCGCCCGCCTGCGCGGCATGAAACTCTCGTCGCAATGCAGCCAGGCTTCGTTGCGGCTGTATCGGAAGGCGCCGAGCAGCGCGCGTTCGTTGCGGTCGGGATCGGCGAGCAGGGCGAGCGCCTCGTCGGCGTGCGCCGCGACGACGACGTGGTCGTAGACCTCGCGCCGGTCGGCCCCATCGGTGACCGCGACCCGCCCGGCGACCCGCTCGATCCGCGCCGCGCCCGCGCCCGCCCGGATGCGGCCGTTCAGCGGACTGGCGAGGCGCTCGACATAGGAGCGGCTGCCGCCGACGACCGTGCGCCAGACCGGCCTGCCGGTCAGCCGCAGGAGCCCGTGATTGTCGTGAAAGCGCAGGAACGCGGCGGCGGGGTAGTCGAGGATCTCGTCCGGAGAGGCCGACCAGATCGCGCCGGCGAGCGGCAGGATGTGCCAGTCGCGGAACGCTGCGCCGTATCGTCCGGCTGACAGGTATTCGCCGAGCGTCAAATCCTCGCTGAGCGGGCCATGCGCGTCGCGGGTCGCCTGCCGGTAGAAGCGCACGAGATCGGCGAGCATCCCCCAGTAGCGCGGATTGACGAGATTCGAGCGCTGCGCGAACAGCCCGCCGAGACCCGAGCCGGAATATTCCAGCCGGCCGCCTCCGAGCGAGGCGGCGAACGACATGTCGGTATCCGTCCACGGCACGCCGAGGACTCGCAGGAGCGCGACAAAATTGGGATAGGTGAGGGGATTGAAAACGATGAAGCCGGTGTCGACGTCGATATCCGCGCCGCCGACCGTGACGGAGACCGTGTTCGAATGCCCGCCGATGCGCCCCTGCTTCTCGTAGACCGTGACATCGTGCTTCGAGTGAAGCAGCCACGCCGCCGACAGCCCGCTGATTCCCGTCCCCACGACGGCGATCTTCAACCGGTTGGGTGACGGCATGGCGGAGTCCTCGTGTTGCTGCGGGTCCGGCCCGCGGCCCCTGTCGTTGAGGAGACGAACCGGCGGCGCGTTCGGATCACGCGCCGGTGATCCAATCGCGCGGCCTTTGCGTTGTCCCGATCATGGGCGCGCATTTCGCACTGACCGAATTCACCGCCAGTCCGGCGCGCCTGCGCCGGAAAGGAGGCGGCATGCCCGGTGAGGGAAGCGCGCGCAGCCGCGACGTCTGGTCCGCGCGGATCGTCGCGATCGCCGCGCGGCAGGACCGGCAGGCGTTCGCGGAGCTGTTCGACCACTTCGCCCCGCGGGTGAAGGCGTTCATGCGCCGCAACGGGGCGACCGATTCTCAGGCCGAGGAGATCGCCCAGGAAGCGATGCTCGCCGTGTGGCGCAAGGCGCCGCTGTTCGATCCGTCGGCCGCGAGCGCCGCCACCTGGATCTTCACCGTCGCCCGCAACCTGCGCATCGACGCGATCCGGCGCGAGAAGCGCGGCGGCGCGATCCGGGTCGAGGCGGTCGAAGCCGAATACGAGGTCGACGACCAGCCCGGCGCCGATGTCCGGATGGCCTCGGCCCAGGACGACGCGCGGGTGCGCGAGGCGTTGAAAGCGCTGCCGGGCGAGCAGCTCGAGGTGATCCGCCTGTCGTTCTTCGAGGAGAAGGCCCATTCGGAAATCGCGGAATCGCTGCGCATTCCGCTCGGAACCGTCAAGTCGCGCGTTCGTCTCGCCATGAAACGGATGCGCGCGATACTGGAAAAGGACCAATGACGATCGAACACCATCCTGAGGAAGCGACGCTCGCCGCCTATGCGGCCGGCCGCCTCGACCTCGGACAGCGCGTCGCCCTGGCGACGCACCTTGCCGCCTGCCCGCGCTGCCGCGAGTGGACGCGCGCGATGGAGAGCGTCGGCGGCGCGTTCGTCGAGGATGGCCCGCCGTCCGCGATGGCGGAGGATGCGCTCGACCGCGCCTTCGCCCGCCTCGATGCGCCCGCCCCGCCGCCGCTCGCCAGGCCTCGCGAGACGCCGGAGGCGCCGCGCGAACTCCCGGGCTTCGTGCGCCGCTACGCTTTCGGCCCGTGGCGCACGGTCGCGCCGCGAGTGCAGATGCGGCCGATCCTGCTGCCGGAGGACGGCCCGACGCGGGTGTTCCTGTTGAAGTCGGCGCCCAACATGCGCCTCCTCCAGCACGAGCATAGCGGGCTCGAGATGACCTGCGTGCTCCAGGGCGGCTTCCGTCACGAAGGCGGCCATTTCGGGCCGGGCGACTTCGACTTCGGCGACGACAGCGTCTCGCACCAGCCGCAGGTCGACCCGGGCGAGGCCTGCCTCTGCCTCGTCGCGATGCAGGGCGACCTGCGCTGGAAAGGGTTTTGGGGCGCCCTGGCCCGGCCGTTCGTGCGGCTGTAACGGAGGCGGCGGCTGGCGCCTGGGGGCGCCGTCGCCGGCGGCGGCGCATCTTGCCGTCGCCGCCATGATTTCAGCGGCTTGCGCGCAGAAATCGATTCGACGTAACTCCCAGGGCGGGGCCGCCCGCTGAGCCGCCGACCTCGTCCTGAGGAGCGCCGCCGCAGGCGGCGCGTCTCGAAGGACGCTCCAAAACCCGCCTGAGCCGTCGCCGCGCCGGCGCGCTCAGCCGACCCCGCCCTTGCCTTTTGCGCCCCGCCCGCGCATGAGGGCGGCCAATCTCCCCCTCGACCGGACTCTCCCTCATGGGCTTCAAATGCGGCATCGTCGGCCTGCCCAACGTCGGCAAGTCGACCCTCTTCAATGCGCTGACGCAGACGGCGGCGGCGCAGGCGGCGAACTATCCGTTCTGCACCATCGAGCCGAACGTCGGCGATGTCGCGGTGCCCGACCCGCGGCTCGCGACCCTCGCCGAGATCGCCGGCTCGAAGGAGATCATCCCAACCCGGCTGACCTTCGTCGACATCGCCGGCCTGGTGCGCGGCGCCTCGAAGGGCGAAGGGCTCGGCAACCAGTTTCTCGCCAATATCCGCGAGTGCGACGCCATCGCCCATGTCGTGCGCTGCTTCGAGGACGGCGACGTCACCCATGTCGAGGGCAAGATCGACCCGCTGTCGGACATCGCCACCATCGAGACCGAACTGATGCTCGCCGATCTCGACAGCCTCGAGCGGCGCATCGTGGCGATGGAGAAGAAGGCCAAGGGCGGCGACAAGGAGGCCAAGGACATTCTCGCGCTCGCCCAGCGCAGCCTCGCCGAACTGAAGGAAGGCCGGCCGGCGCGCGCCGCCGGCGTCAGCCGCGAGGAGCACGACCTGTTCCAGTCGCTCGGGCTCCTGTCGTCGAAGCCGGTGCTCTACGTCTGCAACGTCGAGGAGGCCTCGGCCGACAAGGGCAACTTCTTCTCCGAGCTGGTCAAGGGCCAGGCGGCGAAGGAGGGCGCCGCCGCGGTCGTGGTCTCGGCCAAGATCGAGAGCGAGATCGCGGTGTTGCCCGAGGCCGAGCAGAAGGACTACCTCGAAGCCGTCGGCCTGACCGAGCCGGGCCTCAATCGGGTGATCCGCGCCGGCTACGACCTCCTGCATCTGGTGACCTATTTCACCGTCGGGCCGAAGGAGGCGCGCGCCTGGACGATCGAAAAGGGGACCAAGGCGCCGCAGGCGGCCGGGGTGATCCATACCGATTTCGAGAAGGGCTTCATCCGCTCGGAGACGATCGCCTACGGCGACTATGTCGCCTGCCGCGGGGAGGCGGGCGCGCGCGAGGCGGGAAAATTCCGCCTCGAGGGCAAGGACTACGTCGTCGCCGACGGCGACGTGCTGCATTTCCGCTTCGCGAACTGACGGCGAGCGCCGCCCTCCGCGCCGCGAGCCCGCCCCGCGCGCCGCCCTCATCCTGAGCCCCGCCCTCATCCTGAGCCTGTCGAACGCCGCCTCATCCTGAGCTTGTCGAAGGATGATCCAGCGGGCTCCCGAGGTCGGCGCGCGGTGGAGCGTCCTTCGACAGGCTCAGGACGAGGTTTGGCAGGGACCGGCGCGGGTCCGGCCAGGGGCCGCCGGCGGCTAGGCTTTCCGCGAGCGAACGGGTAGGTTGACCCGCCTTACCGAGGGCGTTCGGTCGAGGCAGGGGGCCGGCGCGAGCCGGACCAAGAATTCGAGGGGAAGTCCGATGGCCGTCGATCTCGTCAGTCTGGTCTCTCAGGTCCTCACGCCTGCGATCGTCGGGGCGATCGCGCGCGCCACCGGCATCAACGAAGCCGTCGCGCAAAGGCTCGTCTCCGCGGCGATTCCGACCGTGCTCGGGGCGCTCGGCACCGCGGCTGCGGCGCCGGGGGGCGCGCAGAAGCTCGTCGACGCCGTCTCCAACTCCGATCCCGACCTGCTGACCAAGCTGAGCGGCGCGCTCGTCGGCGGCGACTTCCGCGGCGCCAGCGACGGCGCCAACCTGCTGTCCGGCGTCCTCGGCTCCTCGGGCCTCGGCAGCCTCGTCGCGACGCTGAGCCAGTTCTCCGGCGCGCCGCAGCCCGCGGCGCAGACCGCGATCGGTTCGGTCGTCCAGGCCGCCGTCGGCACGCTCGGCCAGCAGGATCCGGGCGACTGGGCCGACGCCCGGTCGATCGCCGGGCTGTTCAGCGCCCAGTCGGACGCGATTTCGGCGGCGCTTCCGCCCGAAATCTCCAAGGCGCTCGGCGCGACCGGGCTGCTCGCCGGCCTCGGCGG
>CAMFKX010000203.1 GCA_945957375.1 uncultured Roseiarcus sp. | reverse complement strand
GATCGAGCACGTCAAGCGCTACACCACCAACGGCATGGCGACCGACCAGGGCAAGCTCTCGAACCTGAACGGGCTCGCGGTCGCGGCCTCCGTACAGGGGAAGACGGTCCCGGAGGTCGGCCTGACCACGTTCCGCCCGCCCTATACGCCGGTCACCTTCGGCGCCCTCGCGGGACCGGCGCGCGGCGCGATGTTCGATCCGGCGCGCCGGACGCCGATCCACGAATGGGCCGAGGCGCAGGGCGCGGCGTTCGAGGACGTCGGCGCCTGGAAGCGCGCCTGGTACTTCGCGCGTCAGGGCGAGTCGATGCATGCGGCCGTCGCGCGCGAATGTCGCACGACCCGCGGCTCGGTCGGCCTGTTCGACGCCTCGACGCTCGGCAAGATCGAGGTGGTCGGACCGGACGCGGCCGAATTCCTCGAGCGCATGTACGTCAACGCCTTCAAGAAGCTCGCGGTCGGGCGCTGCCGCTACGGATTGATGCTGACCGAGACCGGCTTCGTGCTCGACGACGGCGTGATCGGGCGCATCGCGCCCGACCGCTTCCACGTCACCACGACCACCGGCGGCGCGGCGCGCGTGTTCGCCCATATGGAGGACTATCTCCAGACCGAGTTCACCGACCTCCAGGTCTGGCTGACCTCGACGACCGAGCATTGGGCGACGATCGCGGTGCAGGGACCGAAGGCGCGCGAGGCGATCGCGCCGCTGGTCGTAGGCCTCGACCTCGCCAACGAGGCGTTCCCGCACATGAGCGTCGGCGACGCCGAGGTCTGCGGCGTCGCGGCGCGGCTGATGCGGGTGAGCTTCACCGGCGAACTCGGCTACGAGATCAACGTCGGCTCGGCCTACGGCCTCGACGTGTGGCGCGCGGTCTACGCCGAGGTCGAGAAGCTCGGCGGCGCCGCCTACGGCACCGAGGCGATGCACGTCCTGCGCGCTGAAAAGGGCTACGTGATCGTCGGCCAGGAGACCGACGGCACGGTTACGCTCGGCGACCTCGGCCTCGACTGGGCGGTCGGCAAGGCGAAGCGCGACTTCGTCGGCAAGCGCTCGCTGGCGCTGCCTGAACTCGCCCGCAGCGGCCGCAAGCAGCTGGTCGGCCTGGTGGCCGAGGAGGGCGAGGACATTCTCGAGGAAGGGGCGCAGGTGACGGAATCCGCCGTTCCGGCGAAGGGCTCGCGCGCGCTCGGCCACGTCACCTCGTCCTATCGCAGCGAAACGTTCGGCGCGCCGATCGCGCTGGCGCTGGTCGCCAACGGCCGCGCGCGCCTCGGCGACCAGCTTTACGTTTCGGCGAAGGGGGCGCCGATCCTGGCGCGGGTCGTGGCGCCGAACTTCTACGATCCGAAGGGAGAGCGCTTGCATGTCTGACGCCTGGCTCGCGCCCCGCTTTCCGCTCGACGACGTCGAGCTGTTTTCTGGCCGCCGCTTCTCGATGTTCGAGGCGCCGCCGGCCGAACGCTTCGTCTTCCGCGGCGGCGAGGCCGCGCGCGCCGCCTGCTCCGCGGCCTTCGGCGTCGACCTGCCGACCCGGCTCGGCGCCGTCGGCCGGCGCGAGGAGCGCGCGGCGCTGTGGCTCGGCCCGGACGAATGGCTGCTGATCGCGGAGGGCGAATCCGCGCCGGCGCTGGGGCAGGCGATCGAATCGGCGCTCGCCGGGATCCCTCATAGCCTCGTCGACGTGTCCTTCCGGCAGGTGGGGCTGACGCTCTCCGGCGACGGCGCCGCGCGCGCGCTCTCGGCCGGCTGTCCGCTCGACCTGCGGCTGAAGAGCTTTCCGGTCGGCATGGCGACCCGCACCCTGTTCGACAAGGCCGAGATCGTGCTCTGGCGACGCGAGAAGACCGAATTCCGCGTCGAGGTCTGGCGTTCGTTCTCGCCCTGGCTCGCCGAAGCGCTCGCAGAAGCCGGCCGCGGCGCGCCCGATCGATAAAGCGCCTCTCAGGCGCGCTCGTAGTCGACGAAGGCGAAATCCGCCTCGTCGTTGGCGCCGCGGACGCCCGGCTCCCGGCGAACCTCGCGCCAGATCGCCGGATCGATGCGCGGAAAGGCGACGGCGCCCTCGGGCGCGAGCGCGACCTCGGTGATGGCGAGCCGATCGGCGCGTCCGATCGTCGCCGCATAGATCTCGCCGCCGCCCGCGATCACCACCGAGTCGGCGCCCATCGCCTCGGCGCGCGCGCCGGCCAGCGCCAGCGCCGCGTCGAGCCCATGCGCGACGAACGCGCCTTCGGCGGTGAATCCCGGATCGCGCGTCACCACGATCGTCTCGCGGCCCGGCAACGCCCGGCCGATCGACTGGAACGTCTTGCGGCCCATCACCATCGGCCGGCCCATCGTGCGCGCGCGAAAATGCCTGAGATCGCCGGGCAGACGCCACAGCAGCCGGTTGTCGGCGCCGATGACGCCGTTTCGCGCCACCGCGGCGACGAGGAGGAGGGGAAGGCGCATCACACCGCGACATCCGCCCGGATCGGCGGATGCGGGTCGTAGCCCGTCACCTCGAAGTCTCCGATCTGATAGCCGTCGATCCCGTCCGGCCGGCGCAGGAGTCGCATCCGGGGCCAGGGCCGCGGTTGGCGGCCGATCTGCTCGCGCGCCTGATCGACATGGTTGAGGTAGAGATGCACGTCGCCGCCGACCCAGACGAGTTCGCCGGGTTCGAGATCGGCCTGCTGCGCCAGCATGAGCTGCAGCGCCGTCGCGCCGACGAAGTTGAACGGCGCGCCGAGCAGCAGGTCGCAGGACCGCTGGAACAGCAGGCAGTTCAGCCGGCCGCCGCTGGTCACGTGATACTGGTAGACCATGTGGCAGGGCGGCAACGCCATGGCGGCGAGGTCCGCCGGGTTCCAGGCGTGGAACAGAATGCGCCGGCTCGCCGGATTGGTCCGCAACAGGCGCAGGACCTCGGCGATCTGATCGACCTCGCTCCCGTCCGCGCCGAGCCAGCGGCGCCATTGCTTGCCGTAGACCGGCCCGAGGTCGCCCCATTGCCCGGCGAACGCGTTGTCTTCGAGGATGCGCCGCTCGAACGCCTCCTGGCTGATCGGATCGTGGGTTTCGCGGCGGTAGCGCGCGAGCGGCCAGTCGGTCCAGATGCGGACGTTCTCGCGCAGGAGCGGCTGAAGATTGGTGTCGCCGGTCAGGAACCAGAGCATCTCCTTGACCGCGGTCTTCCAGTAGACCCGCTTCGTGGTCAGGATCGGAACCACGCCTCCGGAGAGGTCGAAGCGCAGCATGGCGCCGAACAGCGAGCGCGTGCCGACCCCGGTGCGGTCGATCCGCTCGTCTCCGCTGGTCAGCGCCTGCTCGAGCAGATCGAGGTAAGGGCGCTCTGGATGCCGCGTCATCGTCATGGCTTTCGGTTGGTCTGGATCCAGTCGGCGATCGCCTTGTATTTCGGGCTGCTGTCGAGAGGCTGGTCCTGATATTCGAGCAAGCCCCAGTCGCCGAATACGCCGTAGCCGCCGACGTCGTAGAATTGGGTGAACAGCGTCCCGCCCGACGCCTTCCAGACGTCGAGCAGATGGGTGTAGACCTCGCCCATGCTCGGATCGCGCGCCGCGGCGGCGAACAGACGGGCGAGGCCGTCCCGGTAGGGGACGGGGGCCTCGACCGCCCAGTTGCCGTCGCCGCCTTCGTAGACGACGAGGCCGAGCCCCCATTTCTTGGCGGTCGCGCCGACCGCTCGCAGGCGGGGAGCAAGTTCGGCGTCGATGGCTTCGCGCATCGCCCTGGTCACTTCGGTCGGGGCCATCAAGGTCACCCGATCCCAGCTCGTCCGACCGCTCTGCACCGCGTGCGCGATCGACCCGAACGCGGAGACATAGGCGCCGGTCGCGATCACGTCGGCCTTCTGGGCCAGCTTGTTGGCGGTCTGGCCGTAGGTCATCACGGCGTCGATCTCCTGCGGAACGCCGTTCCACTCCGCCACCACATGGACGATCGCGTCCTTGTCGGCGCCGTATTCGGCGTCCCAGATGTCGAAGATCTGCGACGTCCTCAGCCCGTAGTAGCGATACTGCCCGATTCCGTCGAACGGATTGGCCGGCAGGACGTCGTCGCCTTCGGCGTTCTTCGTGCAAGGCGAGCCGAGGTTGCTTCCGAGGTTGAGCGCGATCGCTTGCGCGCGCAGGTGGCAGAAGGTCGACGGGAAGGACGGATTCCAGATTTCGTTGGAATATTCCACCATGGGATGCAGGCCGGGCTTCAGCGTCCGGCGGAACAGCTTCGCCATCTCCCGGATGTAGTCGTCGGTCGCCTGCGTCGGCACGCTGACCCAAGGATTGGCGCCGAGTTCGTTGGCGAGCGCGATGATGTCCTCGTAGGACACGCCCTTGATCAGCGGGGCCGGCCGGTAGAGCGGCGGGCTCGCCTGCGTGGCGTAGCTGGGCAGACGCCGGTCCGCCCAGTCCTTCTGCCTGTCGATGTTGATCGTCTGCCACGCCATGAAGCGAAGGGTGTTGAACGGCTTCAACGCCTTCAGAAACGGCGGATACCAGGGCTTCGTCCGATACGTGTCCTCGAAGCCCGGCAGGATCACGCGGATGTTGCGAACCGGGTCGGCGGGATTGGTGGCGCGCAGCACGAGCGCGATCCCCGGCGCTCCGGGGCCGGGATTGACCTGCAGTTCGATGCGGCCGGGGCGCCGTCCGACGACCTTGTTCGGCTCGGCGAAGGCGATATCGCCGTCGCCGTCGTAGAGAACCGTGTAGAGCCCGCCGGGATAGCGCCCGTCGCCGCTCGCGAACATGCGCGCCACCGCCTGCTGGTCAGTGCGCAGGGATCGCACCCAGCCGTCCGGCCCGACCTCGGAAACGCCGGGATCGGCGGTCGTCTTCGCAGCGCCGGGCTTGGGCGCGAAAGCCCAGGCGGACGACTGGCGGAAGGCGTCCACGAAGGCGATCTCGGTGGCGTATTCGTGCAGGTAGTTGGTCAGGTTGACGCCGACGTCGCCGGGCGACGGCTGGAACGCGCGCGCCTGACCGAGCGCAAGGACGACCGCGAAGGCGGCAGGCGCGGCGATCCGCAGGAAACGCGTCAGCATGATGATCGAACGCCCCACGTCGGGGTTGAAGAGCTTCCGGCTATAGCAGATCGGAGCCCGGAAGACTCGCCAGCCGCTTCTCGAACCAGCGGTGGGCGTAGGGGTTGTCGTTGAAGCGGGCGATGTCGCGATAGCCCTCGCCGAGGTAGAAGGCGTGCGCTTCGGCGAGCGCCTTGTTGGTGTCGAGGCGCAGGACCGCGAAGCCCATCCGCGCGCCCTCTTCCTCGAGCCGACGCAGGACGCGGCGCGCGACGCCGTGCCCGCGCGCCTTCGGCGCCGTCCACACCCGCTTGATCTCGCCGGTCGCCGCGTCGATCCGCTTGAGCGCGCCGCAGCCGACCGGCTCGCCGTCGAGCCGCGCCAGGACGAACAGGCCGGACGGCGGCGCAAGGTCGGACGCCGGCGCCGAGAGGTCGCCGGCCGCGTCGTAGCCGCCCTCGAAACGCGCGTCGAGTTCGCGGAAATAGGCCTCGAGGCAGAAGCGCGCGTCGGCGCTCGCCGGCGGCTCGACCGAGAGCGTAATCCCTTGCGGCGGAAGGGGAACCGGGACTTTGGTCCGCGACATCTTGGCGCCTTTCCAACCCGGGCTTGTCGGATAGTTTACAACCAGAGGGGACTTTGGCTTGCGCCCGTGTCCCGAAAACGGCGGAACGCAGGGAGAATCCAACCCGCGCCCGCCGCAGGTCCGTGGCCTGAGCCTTGCTCTCTCACGGACGCGATGTCCGTACGCGGTCCGGCCGCGACGGACCTGGGGGGACGCGAGGGAGCGCACGATGGCCGCAGCCGAAACCTTTTACGACGTCATCCGCCGGCAGGGAATCACCCGCCGCAGCTTCACCAAATTCTGTTCGCTGACCGCGGCGAGCCTCGGCCTCGGAGCCGGCGGCGCGGCGCAGATCGCGCATGCGCTCGAAACCAAGCCGCGCGTTCCGGTGATCTGGATGCACGGCCTCGAATGCACCTGCTGCTCCGAGAGCTTCATCCGCTCGGCCCATCCGCTGGCCAAGGACGTGATCCTGTCGATGATCTCGCTCGATTACGACGACACGATCATGGCGGCGGCGGGCCATCAGGCCGACGCCATCCTCAAGGAGACGCGCGAGAAATACGCCGGCCATTACATCCTCGCGGTCGAGGGCAATCCGCCGCTGAACGAGGACGGCATGTACTGCATCGACGGCGGCCGGCCGTTCGTCGAGAAGCTCAAGGAGATGGCGGCCGGCGCGCAGGCGGTGATCGCCTGGGGGGCCTGCGCCTCTTGGGGCTGCGTCCAGGCGGCCAAGCCCAACCCGACCCACGCCGTGCCGATCGACAAGGTCATCCTCGACAAGCCGATCATCAAGGTTCCCGGCTGCCCGCCGATCGCCGAAGTGATGACCGGCGTCGTCTCCTACATCCTCACCTTCGGGCAATTGCCCGCGCTCGACCGGCAGGGCCGGCCGCAGATGTTCTACTCGCAGCGCATCCACGACAAGTGTTACCGGCGTCCGCATTTCGACGCCGGGCAGTTCGTCGAGACCTGGGACGACGAGGGCGCGCGCAAGGGCTACTGCCTCTACAAGATGGGCTGCAAGGGCCCGACCACCTACAACGCCTGCTCGACGGTGCGCTGGAACAACGGCGTCTCGTTCCCGATCCAGTCCGGTCACGGCTGCATCGGCTGCTCGGAAGACGGCTTCTGGGACCAGGGCTCGTTCTACGACCGGCTGACCACGATCAACCAGTTCGGCATCGAACAGAACGCCGACATCGTCGGCGGCGCGGCGGCGGCGATCATCGCCGGCGCGGTCGCGATCCACGCGGGCGTCACCGCCGTCCGCGCCACGATCAAGAACGCCGAAAAGACCGGCGCGTAAGGGGGAACGGCCATGACCATCCAGACGCCCAACGGCTTCACCCTCGACAATTCCGGCAAGCGCGTCGTCGTCGATCCGGTGACGCGCATCGAAGGCCATCTGCGCGTCGAGGTGAACCTCGACGGCGACAACGTCATCCGCAACGCGGTCTCGACCGGCACGATGTGGCGCGGGATCGAAGTGATCCTCAAGGGGCGCGACCCGCGCGACGCCTGGGCGTTCACCGAGCGGATCTGCGGCGTCTGCACCGGCACGCACGCGCTAACCTCGGTGCGCGCGGTCGAGGACGCGCTCGCGATCAAGATCCCCGAGAACGCCAACTCGATCCGCAACCTGATGCAGCTCACGCTGCAGGCGCACGACCACCTGGTCCATTTCTACCACCTGCACGCGCTCGACTGGGTCGACGTGGTCTCGGCGCTCAAGGCCGACCCGAAGGCGACTTCGGCGCTGGCGCAGTCGATTTCGCCCTGGCCGCTGTCGTCGCCGGGCTATTTCAAGGACATCCAGGGCCGGCTGACGCGCTTCGTCGAATCGGGCCAGCTCGGCCCGTTCAAGAACGGCTACTGGGGCAATCCGGCCTACAAGCTGCCGCCGGAAGCCAACCTGATGGCGGTCGCGCATTATCTCGAGGCGCTCGACTTCCAGAAGGAGATCGTCAAGATCCACACGATCTACGGCGGCAAGAACCCGCATCCGAACTGGCTGGTCGGCGGCGTGCCGTGCGCGATCAACGTCGACGGCGTGGGCGCGGTCGGCGCGGTCAACATGGAGCGCCTGAACTACGTCTCCTCGATCATCGACCAGACCAACGACTTCATCAATCAGGTCTATATTCCCGACCTGATGGCGATCGCCTCGTTCTACAAGGACTGGCTCTACGGCGGCGGTCTGTCGTCGAAATGCGTGATGTCCTACGGCGACATTCCCGAGCACGCCAACGACTATTCCGAGAAGAGTCTCAAGCTGCCGCGCGGCGCGATCATCAACGGCAACCTGAGCGAAGTGCTGCCGATCGATC
Organism: uncultured Roseiarcus sp.; assembly: GCA_945957375.1. GTDB lineage: Bacteria > Pseudomonadota > Alphaproteobacteria > Rhizobiales > Beijerinckiaceae > Roseiarcus. Next base: position 2,449 of record CAMFKX010000203.1, on the reverse strand, counting down.
TGCGCAACCCGGACGAGATCCAGGAGTTCGTGGTCCACTCCTGGTACAAGTATCCCGACGAGACCAAGGGCCTGCATCCGTGGGACGGCGTGACCGAGCCGAATTTCGTGCTCGGCCCCAACACCAAGGGCACGCGCACCAACATCGAGCAGCTCGACGAGGCGGCCAAGTATTCCTTCATCAAGGCGCCGCGCTGGAAGGGCAACGCCATGGAGGTCGGGCCGCTCGCGCGCTGGGTGATCGGCTACGCGCAGGGCAAGCCCGAGTTCAAGGAGCCGGTGCAGAAGGTGCTCACCGACCTCGGCCTGCCGGTGACGGCGCTGTTCTCGACGCTCGGCCGCACCGCGGCGCGCGGCCTCGAGGCGCAATGGGCCGGGGCGCAGATGCGCTACTTCCAGGACAAGCTGATGGCCAACATCAAGGCCGGCGATTCCTCGACCGCCAATGTCGACAAGTGGCGGCCCGAGACCTGGCCGCGCGAGACCAAGGGCGTCGGCTTCACCGAGGCGCCGCGCGGCGCGCTCGGCCACTGGATCCGGATCAAGGACGGCAAGATCGACAATTATCAGGCCGTCGTGCCGACCACCTGGAACGGCAGCCCGCGCGATCCCAAGGGCAATATCGGCGCGTTCGAGGCCTCGCTGATGAACACGCCGATGGCCGTGCCCGACCAGCCGCTCGAGATCATCCGCACCCTGCACTCGTTCGACCCCTGCCTCGCCTGCTCGACGCATGTGATGAGCCCGGACGGGCAGGAGATGGCCAAGGTCGAGGTTCGATAGGAGATCGCGCCATGGTCGACTTCTACAACTCGGTCAACACGGCCGACGAAGGCGCGATTCCGGCGGCCCGCCGCAATTGGGTGTTCGTCTACGAGGCGCCGGTCCGGGCGTGGCACTGGGTCAACGCCGTGCTGATCCTGGTCCTGATCGTCTCGGGCTATCTGATCGCCTCGCCCCTGCCGACGCTCAGCGGCGAAGCGAGCGACCACTACCAGATGGGCTACATCCGCTTCGCCCATTTCGCGGCGGCGCAGCTGTTCATCGTCGCCTTCGTCTACCGTATCTATCGCGGCTTCGTCGGCAACGAACACGCCCGCCAGCTGTTCTACATCCCGTTCTGGCGGCCGCGGTACTGGTACGAGGCGCTCTACGAGCTCGCCTGGTATCTGTTCATCGTCAAGCATCCGAAGAAATACGTCGGCCACAACCCGCTCGCCAACCTCGCCATGGTGGTGCTGTTCACGCTGCTCAGCCTGTTCATGATAGCCACCGGCGGCGCGCTCTACTCGGAAGGCGCGGGCGCGGGCTCGTGGTGGGCGAAGATCTTCGGCTGGGTGTTCCTGATCTGGCCGAACAGCCAGCAGGTCCACACCTTCCATCACCTCGGCATGTGGGTGATGGTGATCTTCATCGTGCTGCACGTCTACGCCGCGATCCGCGAGGACATCATGTCGCGCCAGACGATGCTCTCGGCGATCGTCACCGGCGACCGCTACTTCCGCGACGACGATCCGTAGCGAAAGACGCAACGAGTTGCGCCCGCGAACCCTCACCCTGCCGGCTTCGCCGGCTGTCCCTCTCCCGGCGGGAGAGGGACCCCGATCCCTTCCCCCTCAGGGGGAAGGGGGACGCGCGAAGCGCGGCCGGATGAGGGTCTGCGCGCTCAATTCATCTTGCTCCAGACCATGACGATCCGCGAAGCCGACCGACCGCCGGCGCCTTCGGGCTCAGCAGCCCGCACCCTCGTGCTCGGCATCGGCAACATCCTGTGGGCCGACGAAGGCTTCGGCGTGCGCGCGGTCGAGGCGTTCGACCGGCGCTTCGCCGCGCCGGTCGGCGTGACCGTGCTCGACGGCGGCACGCAGGGGCTCTATCTCGTCCAGCACGTGACCGAGACCGATGCTCTGCTCGTCTTCGACGCGATCGACTACGGCCTCGAACCGGGAACCCTGAAGCTCATCGAAGGCGACGAGGTGCCGAAATTCACCGGCGCCAAGAAGATGAGCCTGCACCAGACCGGCTTTCAGGAAGTGCTGTCGGCGGCCGACCTGCTCGGCAAGTACCCTGCCAGGATCGCGCTGATCGGCTGCCAGCCGCTCGACCTCGAAAACTGGGGCGGACCGCTGACCGATCCGGTGCGGGCGCAGATCGAGCCGTCGCTTGCGCTCGCCCGCGAAGTGCTGCGAAACTGGGGCGTCGAGCTCGTCGAGCGCGCCGCCGGCGAAGTCCGGCCGGGCCTGCTCGGCGACGGGCTCGACATCCAGGGTTACGAGCGCGTCGCGCCGGATTCGGCGGCAGGAAAGGGCGGGACGTGATGACGGCTGCGGCGCTTCTGGACGACGCGTCGCCGCCGCATGTCCGGTCGCGCGCGCCCTCCGTCCTCGTCGCGCCGCCTGCGCTCGCCCGGCTCGTCACGGCGACAGTCTATCGTCGCGGCGGCGGCGACG
>CAMFKX010000202.1 GCA_945957375.1 uncultured Roseiarcus sp. | reverse complement strand
CCATGCGCCCAACGTCAATATCGAGCAGATCGTGGCGCGGCTGATCCGCGCCGGCAAGCTCGCGGGCTTCCATTTCAACGATTCGAAATACGGCGACGACGATCTCGACGCCGGCTCGGTCGATCCGTTCCGGCTCTATCGCGTGTTCTTCGAGCTGGTCGACGCGGCCGCGCGCAAGGCGAAGGACTTCGACCCCGCCTATATGCTCGACCAGTCGCACAACGTCACCGACCCGATCGAGAGCCTGATGGCCTCCGCGATCGAGGTCCAGCGCGCTTATGCCCAGGCGCTGCTCGTCGACCGCGCGGCGCTCGAAGCGGCGCAGGGCGCGAGTGACGTCATGGAGGCGCACCGGCTGTTCAAGGCGGGCTTCCTGACCGACGTGACGCCCATTCTCGCGGAGGCGCGCCGGCGCAAGGGCGGGGCGATCGACCCGATCGCGGCCTACCGCGCCTCGGGCTACCGTGCGCGCAAGGCGGACGAGCGGCCGTCGGTCGCGGGGTCGTCGTCCGGCATCGTGTAAGGTCGCGGCGCCTCAGGCGGCCCGTCTGCTCAGGCGCGAAAGGTCGGCCCACCAGTCCCGCACCACCCAGTCGCGCGGGTGAAGCAGCGTGCCCTGGCCGTCGGTGAACCGGCTCCACGCAGGCAGCAGGGCGCGCTTGACCGCGGTCAGCACGGTGCGGCCTTCGCTGATCGCATAGGCGAGTTCGGCCCGCATGCCGGCGCCGCCCGCCTCCTGCTTGCCGAACTTGGAGAAGAACAGAAGGTCGGACGGACCGCTCGCCGCGGCGCGCAAGCGCTGCGCGGCGCCGGCAAGTGCGGACGCGTCGAGGCAGCAGCTTCCGGCGCCGGGACCGAGATCCTGACAGAGCGGAATCACTTCGCCCGTGGCGACGTCCTTGAGCTTCATCAGCGCGCCCGGCCCGCAGCCGTCGGCGTCGGGCGGCAACTGGACAATGCCCCGGGCGTCGACGCCCGCCGCGACCAATTGCTCGGCGAATCGCGTCATCAGCCCGTCCACCGAGGCGCCGTCGTCGTAGACGATGGCTGCGAAACGGTTCGGGTTCAGCGTCTGCGGGTTCATGGGGGCTCCTTTGTCGCAAACCCGACAATCCGGCTCCATCGGATCGACGGCGAAGGTCGCGTTGCAATCACGGCGCCAGACTTGCTTCACCGGATCGACGCCGCGCCGCGGCCCGATCCACAGGAAACCCGTCATGAAGCTCTCCGCCCGCAACGTTCTGTCCGGAAAAATCGTCGCGATCACCAAAGGGGCGACGACGGCGCACGTAAAGATCGAGATCGGCGCGGAAACGGTCGTCACCGCCGCCATCACCAATGAAGCCGTCGAGGCGCTGGAGCTCGAGATCGGCAAGACCGCCTCGGCCGTGATCAAGGCGTCCGACGTCATGGTGGCGGTCGACTGACATCCATGCCGCGCGGCCGCCGGAGCGACCGCCGGCGACGCAGCCGAACCGTGGCGCGCCGACGTCGGTCTGACCGTCCGCGGCGGCTCCCGATCGGCTCTGCGCGTCAGTGACGCCGCGGCGCGCGCGCGGTCGCCGACCTCAAGCCACGCTGTCGCGTCCCGAGCCCGGCGAGGGTCAGGAAGCCGATCGCCAGCAGCGACCAGGTTTCCGGCTCGGGCACGGCCTGGGAGACGACGCCGAGGTCGACCAGGCCGCCGGGGCCCGGCATGACGAAGAGGCGGAGGTCGAAAGCGCCGCAGCGCCAGATGTCGGTCGACGTCGCCGAACAGGCGGCGCCGTCGAGGGACAGGCGGTCGAAGGCGCCGTCGAGCGTCCCGCCGCTGACCACGAGGTCGAAGACGTCGCCGACGGACAGGCTGAATCCACTCGCAAGCTCGATTCCCAGCCCGCCGGCGAGCGTCGTCGACCCGCTGACGTCGAGCGAGCCGTAGTCCGCAGGCGCGGTGCCCGCGAGCTGAAAATCGAGCTCGCTCGCGGCGCTCCCGACGAAGCTCCCGGTAATCTCCAGCGGCTTCGCCACGCGAAGCCCGCCGGCGTTGGTCACGGTTCCGGCCCCGCCGACGACCACGATCGGGTCGGCGAGCGTGGTGTTCCCGGCGGCGAAGGTCAGGTCGCCGGCGCCGATCGTGATCGTTCCGCCGTCCCAGACGCCGGGGGCCGCTCGGGTTCCGCCGGAGACCGTGACGAGGGCCTGATCGTCGATCTCGACATTGCCGCCGACGGAGCCGGTGTTGGCGATCGGCCCGATCGCGGCGCCGGCCCCGGCGCTGCGGATCGCGGCGCCCCCCGCGCCCCCGGCGATGGCTCCGCTGTTGACGAACGCGCCGATGGTCCCGGTATTCGAGAGGCCTGCGCCCATGGCGCCGCCTCCGCCGATCGCGCCGGCATTGTCGAGGTTCGTGATTGCGCCAGCGTTGGCGACGCCGTCGCCGCCGGCTGTCCCGGTCCCGCCGGAGATCGCGCCCGTCGCCTGGTTCACCAGCGAGCCGAGGGTCGCGCCGCTGGCGTTCATCACGCCTGCGCCGCCCGCGCCGGCGACGGTCGACCCTGTTCCGCCGCTTCCGCCGAGGATCGACCCGGCGTTGGTCAGCGTCGTGATCGTCCCGGCGTTCGCCACCGCGAAACCGCCGGCCCCGCCGGTCGGACCGCCCGCGCCTCCGGCGCCGCCGACGATCGTTCCCGACGCGGAATTGGCGAGCGTCCCGATCGTCCTGCCGGCGTCGCCCTGCACCGCCGCGCCGCCCGCCGACCCCGCCGCGCCGGCGCCGCCGCCGATCAGACCGCCGTTGGCGAACGTCGAGATCGAGCAGTCGGCGGCGCGCACGCCGGACGGCCCGCCGAGGACGGCTCCGCCGCTGAGCACGTCGACAGCGCCGCCCGTGCCGAGAACCGGACCGACGGCGAGGCCGGTTATGGTCTGATCGGCGCCGCTGCAGGCGGCCTTCGCGGATTCGGCGAGGCCGAGTGTCGCGAGCGCGACCCCCAAGGCGCCGACAAGCAGCGCCCGACGCAGCCCGACCTCCTCTCGCCTGCGTCCGCGGACGCGACGATCCCCGTTTGCAGTCATGGCGCTACCCTCCCGGGTCGAAGACCCTTGCAAAGATGCGGGCGGTCGCGCGGCTGGACGGAGACAGGGTAAAAGGACGCATGTTCGCCAGGACGGAGGTTTGCTGCCGCTCGAAGCGGTTTCGAATTCCAGGCGGGTTCAATTTTCCGCGAACGACCCGCGCAAAGTGTACAGCGCTGTTCCGTCGCGGCGTGGAGATCAATGGGCCTACGCCGTCAAGTCAGCGAGGACCGCGCGCGGTCAGCGTCCGAGGCGCCGCGCCGGTTGGACAATCGGAAGGGGGAGGAAATACGGGACGATATCGAAACCGGGGAGGCCGCCGGCGGCCCATGGGCCGCCGGCTCGCGTGTTCGCGGCAGGCGAACGACGCGCCGCCGTCCTCACCCGAACTTGAACAGCACCCCGTAGCCGCCGCGCGGATAGTTCCATTCGAGCTCGCCGGAAGGCTCGCACAGCACCCGGCAGGTGCCGCATTCGAAGCAACCGTCGGTGGCGACCTCGACCTTGCCGTTCTCGTTCAGCGAGTAGCAGCCGGCCGGGCAAAGGGTGATCATGGCGAGCAGGTTGGCAGAGGGCTTTTCATGCGGCGCGACCTTGATGTGGCCGCGCCCGGCGTCGACGACGTAGCGGTTCTGGTAGAGCTTTTCCTCGACCCGGACGTTCACGGTCATTGCGAGTCTCCTGTTCGGTGAGAACGGTTCAGCGCCAGGCGCGGGCGATCTTCCAGGCGTCGCCGACCAGTCCGCCGAGGCCGCGCGTCTTGCGGAAGGCGGCGATGGTGGCGGATTCCTTTTCTTGCTTCGGCGTGCCGTCGACCCGCACGAAGCTCTCCATCGCCTTGGCGATCAGCTCGGGATAGGTGAGGAAGAAATTGCGCGAGTTGGTGTGCAGCAGCGCCGGCATGTCCTTGTGCTTGCGCAGGTCCTTCATCACGAACGAGGCTTCGAGCGCGTCGGGGTAGCGCTTGAGATTGGCCTTGGTGAACTTTTCCTTCCGGGTCTTGACCTGGAAGATCGCCTCGGCGGCGATGCGGCCGGAGGTCATGGCGAGGTTCGAGCCTTCGCGGTGGACGGCGTTGTTGAGCTGGGCCGCGTCGCCGACCACCACCCAGCCGTCGCCATGAAGCTGCGGCACCGACTTGTAGCCGCCCTCGGGGATCAGGTGCGCCGAATATTCCTTGACCTCCGAGCCTTCGAGCAGGGGCTTGATCGACGGATGCGCCTTGAATTTCTCCAGCAGGCCGTACGGCGTCTCGCCGGCCTTGGCGTAGTCCGAGACGAGGCAGCCGATGCCGACCGACAGGCATTCCTTGTTGGTGTAGACGAAGCCCATCCCGGTCATGCCCTGCGACACGGCGCCGGCGGCCTCGATCACCACGCCCTCGTCGCCCTTGACGTTGAAGCGGGACTCGATCGTCTCCTGCGGCAGGAAGTGCATCTCCTTGACCGCGAGCGCGACGGTCTCCGGCTTCGGCGGCTGGCGCAACCCGGCGCGGCTGCCGAGCAGGCCGTTGACGCCCTCGGCGAGCACGACCACGTCGGCGTGGACGATGCCGCCCTCGCGGTCGGTGCGCACGCCGATGCAGACGCCATAGGCGTCGAAGATCAGTTCGAGCGCGGTCGTCTCGGTCAGCACGATCGCGCCGGCCTCCTTGACCTTGCGCGAGAACCACTTGTCGAACTGCGAGCGGATGATGGTGTAGCGGTTCGGCCGCGCCTCGTTGAAGGCGTCGGAGCGATAGTGGACGCCGGTGTGGGCGTTGTCGCTCATCATCCAGAAGCGCTGCTCGATCAGGTGGCGTTCGAGCGGCGCGTCCTCGCGGAAGTCGGGGATGATCGCCTCCAGCATGTCGGCGTACATGATCGCGCCCTGGACGTTCTTCGAGCCGGAATATTCGCCGCGCTCGAGCTGGAGGACGCTGAGCCCCTTCTTCGCCAGCGTATAGGCCGCGGCGTTGCCGGACATGCCGGCCCCGACGACGATGCAATCGAACTTCTCGACCATGGGTGCGCTCCTTCAGCCGGCGAGGCGGTCCTTGGCGTGCGGGGAAATGCGGGCGCGGAAGGCTTCGGTCAGCGCCGGCAGGAAACGGATGGCGTCGGTCGCGACCGCGAAATGGGCGATGTCGAGGATCGGCGCGTTCTTGTCGGTGTTGATCGCGACGATCATGTCGGCGCCTTCGACGCCGACGCGGTGCTGGATCGCCCCGGAGATGCCGGCGGCGATATAGAGCTTCGGCCGGATCGTCTTGCCGGTCTGGCCGATCTGGCGGTCGGCCGGCGCCCAGCCCTTCTGCACGCAGGGGCGCGAGCAACCCCACTCGCCGCCGAGCACGGCGGCGAGCGCGCGCACGAGCTGAAGGTTCTCGCCGCTCTGGAGCCCGAGCCCGCCGGCGACCACGACGTCGGCGTAGGCGAGGTTCGACTTTTGCGACGAGCGGTCGGGCAGAAACTTCAGCACCTTGGTGACGATGCTGTCCTCTTCCAGCGCGATCGCATGCTCGACCACGCGGCCGATCCGCCCCTCCTGCCGCGCCGGCATCGCCATGACGCGCGGGCGCACCGTCGCCATCTGCGGGCGGAAGTTGAGCGTGTAGATGGTGCACAGCAGCGACCCGCCGAAGGTCGGCCGGGTCGCCGCGAGCGACTTGTCGGCGTCGACCGCGAGCTCGGTGCAGTCGGCGGTGAGGCCGGTGAGCAGCGTGGTCGCGACCGAGCCCGCGAGATCGCGGCCGAGGTTGGTCGCGCCGAGCAGGAGGATCTCGGGCTTGTAGGCGTTGACCAGCTCGGTCAGCGTCCGGGTGTAGGATTCGTTGCGGTACTCGGCGAGGATCGGGTTCTCGACCAGGTAGACGACGTCGGCGCCGTAGGCGAAGCTCTCGGCCGCCGCCTCGCGCGTCCCGGCGTTCGGGGCGCCGGCGACCACCGCGCCGACCTCGACGCCAAGCTTGTCGGCGAGCTTGCGCGCTTCGCCCATCAGCTCCCACGACACCGGATGGACGTGGCCGCGCTCGAGCTCGACCATCACCCAGACGTGCTTGTAGGCCTTGAAATGTTCGGGCAGCTCTTTCTTCATCGCCGCGCGGCTGGGCGCGGCTGCGGGCTTGGGCGCGTCGGTCATGCGTCTCTCCTCACAGGCCGGCGGCGAGCTGTTCCAGCTCGGCGGACATGGCGGGCTTGGCTTCGAACAGGGCGTCGATCAGCGCGTCGGCGGTCTCGCGCGCCTTCGGCTTGACCTCGATGGGCTTCGCCTTCTCGGCGCGCGGCGCCGGCGCGAACACGCGCTTGACCACGGTCGGCGAGCCGCGCAGGCCGCACTTCAGCAGATCGGCGATGCCGGCGTCGGCCGCGCTCCACACCGTGACCTCGGCGCGCGCGGCGCGCAGCGCGTCGGCGAACGCGCCGCGCCGGATCTCGGCCGAGCCTTCGAGCATGGTGACGAGGCAGGGCAGCGCCGAGGACAGCACCTGGGTTCCGCCCTCGGCGCGGCGCTCGAGTTCGATCGTTCGGGCGACCAGGTCCACCTTGGCGATCTTCGCGATGTAGGTGAGCTGGTTGAGTTCGAGGCGGCGGGCGATGCCGGGGCCGACCTGGGCGGTGTCGCCGTCGATCGTCTGCTTGCCGGCGAACACGACGTCGGGCGCGCCCCAGGTCTCGCCGATCTTGCGGATCGCCTGGGCGAGGGCGAAGCTGGTCGCCAATGTGTCGGAGCCGGCGAAGAAGCGGTCGGTCAGCAGCACCGCGCGGTCGGCGCCGTAGGTCATCGCCTTGCGCAGCGAATCTTCTGCTGACGGCGGCCCCATGGTCAGCACGGTGACCGCGCCGCCGAGTTCGTCGCGCAGCCGCAGCGCGGTCTCGAGCGCGAACAGGTCGTAAGGATTGATGATCGTCGGCACGCCCTGCCGCATGATGGTGTTGGTGACCGGATGGACCCGGATCTGGGCCGAATCCGGCACCTGCTTGATGCAGACCACGATGTGCATGCGCGCCTCCGCGACGAACTTCGGGAGCTGATACGCATGAGGCGTGCCAAGCGCGTCCGTGTGCGCAAGTCCATGAATTGGCAATCATTTCTTGATTCCTGCGACCCCCTGCCGTGGCGCGCGACCTGTCGCTGTCGGGAACGTGACAGGGGTTGGTCGCTTGGCGCGTCGCGGCGCCGTTCGTGTCGCTCGCGCTAACGCCCCATGTCTTCGGGACGCTTTCGTTTCCCGGGTCGGATCAGGGCCTGCCGCAAAACGAGCGGGCGGCGCCAAAGACGCCGCCCGCTCGTGACCAGTCGGAAGAAGCAGATTCAGCCGCGCGGCAGCGGCGCGATCTCGTCGAGCGAGACGAAGGCGGTCTTGGGCGGAACCGGCCGGTCCGGGTCGTTTTCCTTCAAGACCTTGAACACGCGCTGGGCGAGCGGCGACGAGGTCTCGAAATCGGCATAGGCGCGCGCGAGCACCGCCTTGGCGCGCGCCGCCGCCACGATGTCCGGCAGGCCTTCGAGGTCGTCGCCGGCGAGATATTCGCCCATGCGCTTGAGGATGTGCAGGCGCGCCACGCGCAGCACCGCCTCGTCATAGGTTACGCCGAGAGCGGCGAAGAAATCCTCGGCCGACGACAGGCTCTTCAGCCGCTTCGCGATATCGGTCGGGTCGATCGGCTTGGCGTCGAGCGAACAGGACATGACAAGTCTCCTTCAAGGGCGACGGGAGGGTTCACCACCAAGGACACGAAGCTTCGTGTTCCTTCGTGTCCTTGGTGGTGAATCCCGGCATCAACGCGCCTGCAACCCGGCGCAAGCCTCGTCATGCAGGCGGACGACCTCGTCGACGGTCAGCGAGCGTTTCAGGCGCGTCGCCTTGCGCCGCACCAGCGTGACCAGCCGGGCGGCGGTCGGCGCGGCGAGTTCGACGCCGCGCTCGCCGAGCGCATGGGCGAGCGCCTTGGCGCCGGAATGCTTGCCGATCACGATGCGGTGTCGCCTGCCGAACAGGCGCGGGTCGGCGCCGCGATAGGTCTCGGGGTCGGCGAGCAGGCCGGCGACATGGATGCCGGATTCGTGGGCGAAGACGTCGCGCCCGACGATCGCCTTGCCCTCGGGCACGGCGCGGCCGGAGGCGCGCGCGACGCGCTCGGCGAGCGCCGGCAGCTTTTCCAGATCGAGCCCGGTCGCGGCCCCCATCAGGCTTTCCAGCGCCGCCGCCACCTCGGCGAGGCAGGCGTTGCCGGCGCGCTCGCCCAGGGCCCCGACCGTGACCGAGACATGGGTCGCCCCCGCTCGCACGGCGGCGAGCGTGTTGGCGGTCGCAAGGCCGTAGTCGTCATGGCCGTGAAATTCGATCGCGAGGCCGCTCGACCGCGCGATCGGCGCGACGAGATCGTAAGTCCGGAACGGATCGAGCGCGCCGACGGTGTCGGCGAGGCGCAGCCGGAACGCGCCCGCCTCCGCCGCCGCTTCGGCCAGGCGCAGCAGATGATCCGGATCGGCGCGCGAGGCATCCTCGGCGCCGACCGCGACCTCGAAACCGGCGTCGAGCGCCATCGGCACGTAGCGGCGCACCCGCTCGAGCGCCTCGGCGCGGTCGAGGCCGAGTTTTACGCTGAGCAATCGGTCGGAGGCGGGAATCGACAGGTTGACCGCGCCGACGCCGGCGCGGCGCGAGGCGTCGATGTCGGCCTTGCCCATCCGGCACCAGGCGAGCACGCGCAGGCCGAGGCCGCGCGAGGCGATCGCGCGCAGGGCCTCGATCTCCTCCTCGCCCATGGCGGGGGTGCCGGCTTCGATCTCGGGAACGCCGGCCTCGGCCAGCGCCTCGGCGATCGCGAGCTTCTCGGCGAGCGTGAACGCGACGCCCGGCGTCTGCTCGCCGTCGCGCAGGGTGGTGTCGTTGACGAAGATCGTCGGCGCGGGCGTCGCAGGCGTCTCACGCATAGGCGACCTCACGGCGGCGGGGAGCGGGGGCCGCCGGACGAAGGCCGGCGACGATGTCGGGCAGCACGGCGAGCACGCGGTCGACGTCGTCGTCGTCGGTGTCGCGCGACAGGGAGAAGCGCACCGCGCCGAACTTTTCCGCCATCGCGATCTTCATCGCCGCGAGCACATGCGAGGGCGCGGCCGAGCCGGCCGAGCAGGCGGCGCCGGTCGAGACCGCGATGGCCTCGCGAGCCAGCAGCGTCGCCACCGCCTCGGCCTCGGCCTCGGCGAACACGATCGCGCTGGTGTTGGGCTGGCGCTCGGCGGCCGCGCCGAGCGCCGCGGCGTCGCGCACGCGGCCGAGAATGCCGCTTTCGAGACGGTCGCGCAGCGAGCGCATCCGGGCGGCGTCGCCGCGCATGCGGCGCGCCGCGATCTCGGCGGCCTTGCCGAAGCCGACGATTCCGGGGACGTTCTCAGTGCCGGCGCGGCGCGCCCGCTCCTGCTTTCCCCCGGCGATCAAAGGCGTAAGTTTCACGCCGCGGCGGACATAGAGCGCGCCGATCCCCTTGGGGCCGTGGAGCTTGTGCGCCGAGAGCGACAGAAGGTCGATCGCGCCGCCGGCGAGCGCGATCGGGGCGCGGCCGGCGGCCTGGACGGCGTCGGTGTGAAAGACCGCGCCGACCGCCTTGGCCTCTTCGGCGAGCGCCTCGACCGGAAAGACAATTCCGGTCTCGTTGTTCGCCCACATGATCGAGACCAGCGCCACGCGCTCGCTGAGCGCGGCGCGATAGCGCTCGCGGTCGAGGCAGCCGCAGGGCAGCACCGGCACGACATGCGCCTTGATCCGGCCTTCGCTTTCGAGCCGCTTCACCAGCGTCAGGATCGCCGGATGCTCGACGGCGGAGACGACGATCTCGTTGCGGCCGGGGTTGGCGGCGAGGCCGGCGTGGATCGCGGTGTTGTCGCCCTCCGTGCCGCCGGAGGTGAACACGATCTCGTCGCCGGCGCGCGCGCCGATCAGCGCGGCGACCTGCTCGCGCGCTTTCCGCATCCCCTCCCGGCTCGCCGCGCCGAAGGCGTGCGCCGAGGACGGGTTGCCGAAATGCTCGGCAAGATACGGCAGCATCGCCGCGACCGCGTCCGGATCAGGCCGGGTCGTGGCGTTGTTGTCGAGATAGACCGGCCTCATTGCGACCTCTCAGACGGGAACGACCTTGACCGGGAAACCGAGCTTCTCGATCAGCTTCATGCGCACGCCGAGCACGGTCATCGAGGCGAGCTGGCAGCCGGCGCAGGCGCCGGTCATGCGCACGCGCACCACGTCGCCCTCGACCCCGACGAACTGGCAATCGCCGCCGTCGGCCTTGAGGCGCGGCCGCAGCTCCTCGAGCGCGGCCTCGATCGCGGCGAAGTGCTCGGGCTTGTCG
>CAMFKX010000201.1 GCA_945957375.1 uncultured Roseiarcus sp. | reverse complement strand
CGCTCGACGTCGCGCGCGATCTCGTCGAGCTGCGCCTTGTAGAACGCCGCCTCGCCCGATTCCCCGGCGGCCCGCGTTCCGTCCGACGCGCGCAACAGCGGCCATATCGCGGCGAGGACGGCGAACGCGGCCAGTCCCGCCAACACGAACCAGAGCATGCCAATCCTCGAGGCGCGCGCGGGCGCAGCCGGACGCCGTTAAGTCCCGGCTCCGATATCGCAAAACGCGGCGGCGGTCTCGCCAAAAACGCCGCGGCCGGGGGCGCGCGACGTCGCAGGCGGGGTCGGCGCGCCGCGCGCAGGGCCATCGCGACGATCGCTGACGAGCCTTGATCGCATCTCGGTCCGGGCAGCGCGACCGGCTCTTGAAATCCTCTTCTGGCCATCCATATACCATCCAGACAGATGGTGGGACCCCATGGCCGCAGAGATCCAGCCGATCCGGGAAAAGTCGTGCGACAGCGAGAAGATCACGATCAACCTCGGTTTCGTCGATCTCGGCCACGTCGACCTGCTGGTCCGCGAAGGCTTCTATTCCAATCGAACCGACTTCATCCGCACCGCGATCCGCAACCAGCTCGCGAACCATGCCGACGCGGTCCGGCAGTCGATCGTGCGCAACACCCTCGAACTCGGCCTCCGGCGGTTCACCCGCCAGGAGCTCGAGGCGACCAAGGCGAAGGGCGAGCGGCTCGCGATCCGGGTTCTCGGCCTCGCCACGATCGACGACGACGTCACGGCCGACCTCGCGCTCGAGACCGTCGATTCGATCACCGTGCTCGGCGCGCTTCACGCCAGCAAGGATCTCAAGACCGCGCTCGCCGGCCGCATCCGCTGACCGCGGCGGCGCATTCAACGAAAGGCCCAGCGATGACATCGGATTTTGGAACCGCGATGCGGGAGGCCTTGCGCCTGACCCGGGCGCAGAACGTGATCGAGGCGACGCGGGTCATCCAGCGGGCGCTCGCCGGCCGTCCCGCCGACGCCCCCGAGCCCGCCCGGGCCGACGAAGCCCTTCGATTGCCGCCCCCGGCGGGCGCCGAGGCGCCGGCGTCTCCCCCGAAGGCCGCGAAGGCGGACGGGGAATCGCCCGGCGAGCGGCTGCGCCCGTCGGGCCGCCCGAGGCGGCCGCTCGGAACGGTGCTGAAGCTGTTGCGCTCGGTTCCGCTCGATTTCGCTTCGGTCGCGGTCCGGTCGCCCGTCTCGCGCGATCCCTCGCCCGCCTCCGATCCCGCGCCCGCCCGGACGCCGGACGGCGCCCGCTACCTCGCGCGAAACCACGTGTCGCCGGCCGGGGCGCGAAACTACAAGCTGTTCGTTCCCAGCAACGCCGAGGGCCGCGTCCTGCCTCTGGTCGTCATGCTGCACGGCTGCACCCAAAATCCCGATGATTTCGCAGCCGGGACGGGCATGAACCGGCTCGCGGAAAGGCTCGGCTTCCTCGTCGCCTACCCGGAGCAATCCACCAGCGCCAACGTCACCGCCTGCTGGAACTGGTTCCAGCGCGGCGACCAGACGCGCGAGGGCGGGGAGCCCGAGATCATCGCCGGGATCACGCGTGCGGTCATGGAGGAATTCGCTGTGGATTCGGGTCGGGTCTACGCCGCCGGACTTTCCGCCGGCGGCGCGATGGCGGTGGTCATGGGCGCGGCCTATCCGGAGCTGTTCGCCGCGGTCGGCGTCCACTCGGGACTTCCCTACGCCGCGGCGGGCGATCTGCAGTCGGCCTTGGCCGCGATGCGGGGGGTCGCCAAGCGCAAGCCCAAGCCGCCGCGACCGGCCGAGGGCCGGGTCCGCACGATCGTGTTTCACGGCGCGCGCGACAAGACCGTCGATCCGTCGAACGCCGAGGCGATCCTCGCCGACGCCCGGCGCGACCTCTCCGGCGCCCGGGACGAGCGGCGCGACGGCGTCGCGGGCGGTCGCGCCTATGTGCGCACCATCGTCTCCGACGCGCGCGGGGTCGCGCACGCCGAAGCCTGGGTGGTCGAAGGCCTCGGGCACGCCTGGTCGGGCGGAAGCCGGGACGGCTCGTTCGCCGACGACCGCGGCCCCGACGCCTCGGGCGAAATGCTGCGGTTCTTCCTCGGGCGGACGGACGGCGAGTAAGCGCGGTCCGACCTCCGGCCGGCGCCCCACCCGGAGCGCCGCGTCGACGTTTCGAATAATTTCTCGTGTCGCGTGTTAACCCCGCGCCATGCTCACGAGCATGCGCCCGAGGGGTCGTCGCGCGGAGCAGGCGACGGCGCTTCGGGGAGGGCGGGGCGGCGCCGGCGGTGGTGGCGACGCCGGGGCTGGAGGGGGCGGCGCTGGGCAGGCGTCGGGGCCGCGGGGGCGGCCTGGGGACGTCAGCATGCGTCGTCCCCACCCCGACCCGCCAAAGCCTTGGCCCTTTCACCACCAGGATCACGAAGCCTTCGTGTCGCTTCGTGTCCTTCGTGGTGAAGCCGGCTACGCCGCCTCGACCATCGGCGCGGGGGCGCGCATCAGGCAGTCGAACGCCGAAAGCGCGGCCTTCGAGCCCTCGCCCATGGCGATCACGATCTGCTTGTAAGGCGTCGTCGTCGCGTCGCCGGCGGCGAACACGCCATAGGCCGAGGTCTCGCCGCGCGCGTCGACTTCGATCTCACCGCGCCCCGAGAGCTTGACCGCGCCCTTCAGCCATTCGGTGTTGGGCACCAGGCCGATCTGGACGAAGATGCCGTCGAGGTCGATGCGATGGGCCGCGCCGGTCGTGCGGTCCTTGTAGGCGAGGCCGACGACCTTGGTTCCGTCCCCGAACACTTCGGTCGACTGCGCCGAAGTCAGCACCGAGACGTTCTTGAGCGAGCGCAGCTTCGCCTGCAGCACCTCGTCGGCGCGCAGCTTGGGGTCGAACTCGATCAGCGTCACATGCGCGGTGATGCCGGCGAGGTCGATCGCCGCCTCGACGCCGGAATTGCCGCCGCCGATCACCGCGACCCGCTTGCCCTTGAACAGCGGCCCGTCGCAATGCGGGCAATAGGCGACGCCCTTGTTGCGATATTCGGCTTCGCCCGGCACGTTCATCTGCCGCCAGCGCGCGCCGGTCGACAGGATCACCGTGCGCGCCCTGAGGGTCGCGCCGTTGGCGAGCCGCACTTCGGCGAGACCGCCCGGCGTCGCGGGCTTCAGTTCGGCGGCGAGCTGGCCGGTCATCACGTCGACCTCGTGGTCGCGCACCAGGGTCTCGAGCTCCTTGGCGAGCTTCGGCCCCTCGGTGTGGGCGACCGAGATCAGGTTTTCGATGCCGAGCGTGTCGTTGGTCTGACCGCCGAACCGTTCGGCGACGAGACCGGTGCGGATGCCCTTGCGGGCAGCGTAGATCGCGGCCGCCGCGCCCGCCGGGCCGCCGCCGACGATCAGCACCTCGTAAGGCGCCTTCGCGTTCAGCCGTTCGGCGTCGCGGGCGGAGGCGCCCTTGTCGACCTTGGCGAGAATCTCTTCCAGGCTCATGCGCCCCTGGCCGAACGGCTCGCCGTTCAGGAACACCGAGGGGACCGCCATGATCTCACGCTCGGCCGTCTCGGCCGGGAAAGCGGCGCCGTCGATCGCGACGTGGCGGATGCGCGGGTTGAGCACGCTGATTGCGTTCAGCGCCTGCACCACCTCGGGGCAGTTCTGGCACGACTGCGAGAAATAGGTCTCGAAGCGATAGTCGCCGTCGAGCGCCTTGATCTGCTCGACCGCCTCGGCCGCGATCTTCGGCGGATGGCCGCCGGCCTGCAAGAGCGCCAGCACCAGCGAGTTGAATTCGTGGCCCATCGGCAGGCCGGCGAAGGTGATGACCGCATCCTTGCCCGCGGGGCGGATGGCGAAGGACGGGCGGCGCGGATCGTGTCCGTCGGCGACGAGCGCGATCCGGTCGGACAGCGCGGCGATCTCCTCCAGGAGTTCGCGGGTCTCGCGCGAGGCGTCGCCGTCGTCGAGCGAGGCGACGAGTTCGATCGGGTGCTGGATGCGTTCGAAATAGCCCTTGAGCTGGGCCTTGATCTGGTCGTCGAGCATGGAAGATCCCCTCAGCCGCTGGCTTCTTGATGGAGGGGAGCGCTTTGCGCGCTCCCCTGGGAGGGAGCGCGTAGCGCGCTCCTTCTGGGAAGGAGCGCGTCTCGCGCTCCCGGGCGGCGAGACGCCGCCCCTCCCGGTTTGGAGGGAGCGCGTCCCGCGCTCCCGGGCGGCGAGACGCCGCCCCTCCGTGTTTGGAGGGAGCGCGTCCCGCGCTCCTGCGTGGCGAGACGCCGCCCCTCCGGTCAGATCGCGCCGACGAGGTCGAGCGACGGAGCCAGCGTCTTGCGGCCCTCTTCCCACTTGGCCGGGCAGACTTCGCCCGGATGCGAAGCGACGTACTGCGCCGCCTTGATCTTGCGCAGGAGTTCGGTCGCGTTGCGGCCGACGCCGCCCGCGGTGATCTCGACGAGCTGGATCTTGCCTTCCGGGTCGACGACGAAGGTGCCGCGGTCGGCGAGGCCGGCCGCCTCGATATAGACGTCGAAGTTCTTGGTCAGGCGCGCGGTCGGGTCGCCGATCAGGGCGTACTTGATCTTGCCGATCGCCTTCGAGGTGTCGTGCCAGGCCTTGTGGCTGAAGTGGGTGTCGGTCGAGACGCCGTAGACGTCGACGCCGAGCTTGTCGAACTCGGCCTGATTGTCGGCGAGGTCTTCCAGTTCGGTCGGGCAGACGAAGGTGAAGTCGGCCGGATAGAAGAAAAACACCGACCAGCGACCCTTGACCGACTCGTCGGAGACGTCGATGAACTTGCCATTCTTGAAAGCGGTCGCCTTAAACGGCTTGATTTCGGTTCCAATGAGCGACATGACTTATCCTTTACCGTGTGGCGGGGCGAATATCGTTAAGTCCATCCGGGGCCGCCCAGCGCGGTTCCCCCGAAGGCGACGTGGGTATACGCCGTAATGATCATCGAGAGAAGTCAGAAATACCGATTGCCTTGATCGTCAAAACCGATCACAAAACGATCATGCGTGTCCTTCCCACCCTCCGTCAGCTGAAATTCCTGGTCGCGCTCGCCGACCGCCGCCACTTTGGCCAGGCGGCCGAGGCGAGCTTCGTCAGCCAGTCGACCCTGAGCGCCGCGATCCAGGAGCTCGAGGACAATCTCGGCGTCGTCCTGTTCGACCGGACCCGCCGGTCGGTCGCGCCGACCGGGATCGGGCTCGAGATCGCCGAGCGCGCGCGGGCGATCCTGCAGCAGGCGGAGGACCTGGTCGACGTCGCGATCGCCGCGCATGATCCGCTGTCCGGCCCGCTGCGGCTCGGCGTCATTCCGACCATCGCGCCGTTCCTGTTGCCGCGCGTGCTGCCGAGGCTGCGCGAGGCGGCCCCGGAGCTGAAGCTCTACCTGCGCGAAGAGCAGACCGCGCGGCTGATGGAGCGGCTGGACGCGGGCCAGCTCGACGCCGCGATCCTCGCGCTGCCGGTCGCGCTCGACGGCGCCGAGAGCGAGGACATCGCCGTCGACCGGTTTTCCCTGGTCTGTCCGCGCAGCCATCGGCTCGCCGGGCTCGCAACCGTCGGGCCGGCGGATCTGGCGAACGAGGATCTGCTGCTGCTGGAGGACGGCCATTGCCTGCGCGAGCATGCGCTCGCCGCCTGCGCGCTCGAAGGCGCGCGCCGCAACTCCGCGCTGCAGGGGACGAGCCTGCACACGCTGGTGCAGATGGCCGCGAGCGGCCTCGGCGTGACGCTGGTGCCGGAAATGGCGATCGCCTCGGGCCTGCTCGCCGGCCTCGACCTGCATGTCGCGCCGCTCGCCGACGACCGCCCGGGTCGCCGGATCGCGCTGGTCTGGCGCCAGACCTCGGGGCGCAAGGAGACGTTCCGACAGCTCGCGGGGCTCTTACGCGAAGCGGCGGCGCCCGGCGCGATGTTCGTCGCGCGGCCGGCGGCGGCGTAGGGCATCGGCGCCGGCAAGCCCTTCTCATGCGCAATCGCTTGCGAGAAGCTCGCGTGGTATCGTCGCGCCAACCGCGCTTCGGATCAGCCAATGACGCCAGGCGAAGCCCCGACAAGAGAGTCATGGAAGAGAGTCATCAAGAGAGCTTTCAGCCTCTTTGACGACCTCGAACAGAGAGGCTTTGGCGTCCCTCCATTTTCACTTGGAGGCGGGACGGTTCTGATGTTTCACTTCCATCATAGGATCAGCAAGGACATTGATTTCTTCGGTTACGACGCTCAATGGCTTTCGCTCTTGACCCCTCGGCTCAATGACTTTGCAGCCACAATCGCCTCCGACTACGTCGAGCAAGCAAATTGCATCAAGATTGTATTGCTTGATGGGGACATCGATTTCATAGTTTCAGGAGACGTCATCCAGGGCTTGCAACGCCATAGTCATGTTATCGAAGGTCGTAACATTAAACTCGATCCTGTTTGCGAAATTCTGGCAAAGAAACTGTTTTACCGTGCGACCCATCTCAAAGTCCGCGACGTTTATGACATGGCGGCAGCCATCGACCTGGATCCCCTATCCGCCCATGCCGCCGTATATGCGTCCAGGGAGAAGAGCGATTTTCTGTTGCGGCGACTCGATGACCTGGCGAAAGTCGGCAAAAGCGACCTTCTTCAGGGGATGATTGCTTTCGGCGCGGCCCCCAACGAACCGGGAGGTATGATCGACAAAGTCCGCCAATTTGTCGTCAATGAACGTCGCAATAGCGATCTGACGAAATATCGTGACGTCAAGTTGGGGCCGGAAAGATCGATCGTCGGACCCGGACGCGATCTATGACCCTGCCGGCTATCCAGACCGCGCTCAATGCGGTTTCAAACAGCTCTCGCGCAGCGGTGACCATCGAGGACGTGCTCGGCATGCTCGCGACCGGAGAGGGTCAGGGGCATCGCGTGCGGGCTCTGTTCGAAGATTGTTCGCGCGAGACCCTTATCAAGATCGCCGTTTCGATGGGCTTGAATGAGTCTCAGCTCCTTGCCGCTTACATCAACGCCAAGACAAAACATTACGCCGCCAATGAGGAACTCGACGCCTGTCTCGCGCAGGGTCCTTGATTTCCCGGGGCCGCGCCGCGCGAGGGGTCGCGGCCCCGGCCGTGCGAACGAGGGATGACCGGCCGCGGCGTTGGATCCCGCCTCGCGCGGGGATGACAAGGGTCGGCGCTTCGCTGTGATGCGGTATCCAGAATCGTTGGCCGCCGGCCGGCAAGGGGCGGCACTTCAGGCTTTCGTCGTTTCGTCCCACACCGCGCGGTAGACTCCGACGATCTCGTCGGCCTCGCGGTCGCGGCTGAAATCCTTCGCGACGCGCGCGCGCGCGCTCTCGCCGATCGTCGCAATCCTTCCCGGGTCGCGCATCATCGGCTCGATCGCCGCGGTCAGCGCCTCGACGTCGTCGACCGGCGCGAGAAAGCCGGTGTCGCCGTCGTCGATCACCAGTTCGGCCGCGCCCGCCCGGGTCGCGATCACTGCGTCGCCCGCCGCCATCGCCTCGAGCAGGGTCAGGCCGAAGCCCTCGACGCGCGAGGCGAACACGTAGATGGAAATGCGCCGATACCACAGCGGCGCCTCCTCGATCGGCCGCTCTCCGAGAAAGACAATGCGCTCGGAGAGCCCGGCCGCTTCGATTCGGCTCTTGAGCGTGTCGACGAAGGCGCGGTTCTCGACCGAGACATGACCCATGATCACGGCGGTGAAGTCAGGGTATTTGGGCAGGAGGCGGCACATCGCCTCGACGAACAGGTCGCTGCCCTTCTGCCGGCGCACCCGGCCGAACGTGCCGATCCCGTATTTTCCCGGCAGGCCGGTTTCGGCGAAGGACGCGGCGCGATCCGGCGGCGGCTGGTAAAGGTCGAGGTCGACGCCGTGATGGATCACGGTCGAGGCGCGATCGACGAACGAGGCCGAGACGGCGCTGGTGGCGATGACCGCGTCCATCCGCCGGATCAGGAACCGTGTGTAGGCGGTCTTCCGCCGCTGCCCGGCTGAGACGAAGATCAGCGTCAGCCGCCAGCCCAGTAGCTTGAGGACGAGCCCCATCAGCATCTCGCTGTTGCGCCGCGCCTGCCAGATGCGCGTCGGGCGCCCCGTGGGCCTGCGGAATCGGAGCCTGAGGAGGTCCATGGCGCTCAGGCCCGCGATCCCGTCCGGCCGGTCCGGCCCGAACCAGACTGCGGCGCAGCGCCGCGCGATCAGCGGCGCGATCGTGCGGTTGACCGCGGTCACCCCGGAATAGCGGCGCTTGAGATTGGGAATGACGACCTCGACGGCCGCGAGGTCGAGCGGCCCGGCGTCGCTCATGCGCGCTTCCGGGCGTTGTAGAACTGGCGATGCATCGCTTCGGTCATGAAGGAATAGCTCGCCCCGGTCATCGCGTGGATGAATCCCGCCCAGCCGCACAGGAAGAACCGGTTCCAGAAGAAGATGCGCAGGAAATAGATCGGCGGATTGAAGAACAGCTTGAGGTTCGAGGGCTTTCGGCCCTTGTCGAGCCGCTGCTCGGCCTTGAGCTTTGCGTAGGCGATCTCCTTGACCATCTGCCGGTCGAGCGGCAGGCCGCGCTCGTGGCGCAGCAGACCCTTTTCCGCGATCGCCGTGCGTCCGTCGACGATCAGGCCCTCGTGGACGATGACCGCCTCGTCGAACCGCGCCCGGTCGCGCCGCACCAGCCGGACGATGTGCTCGGGCCGGGTCCAGAGGCTCACCGGCTTCAGGCTGCCGTAGAGCGTCAGGGTCCGCCGCAACGCCCAGCCGGCGACGGACTGGTCCGCCGCGACGAGGCGGGGGAGGTCGGCGGCGAGGGCGTCGTCGAGCCATTCGTCGGCGTCGATGCTGAGCACCCAGGGCTCGCGCGCCTGGTCGAGGGCGAACTGCTTCTGCGCAGCGTAGCCGAGCCAGTCCTGATGGATCAGCCGGATCGGCAGGCCCCGTCGCGCGCATTGGTCGACGATGGCGAGGGTGCCGTCGGTCGAGCCCGAATCGACCACGACGATCTCGGCGACGCCCGCAAGGCTCGCCAGGCACTTGCCGATGCACGCCTCTTCATTCTTGCAGATGACCGTCGCCGAGATCGGCGGAAGCGCGGGCGGGTTCGCGGTCATGGGTCGGAACGGCCGGTCGTCACAGCGGGATGGGACGCCGGATGGCGCCGTGCGGGCCGGCGCGGTACAAGGCCGCTCGCCCGTTCGCCGGGCGCATTAACAGGTCTTTGCGGGATCGGCCAGCTTTGAGCGCGAGCAGGGCTTTCGTCATCCATCTCGAACGCGCGACCGGCCGCCGGCCGACCGCGGAGGCGCTGCTGCGCGCGCTGCCGATCCCCGGCGAAATTTTTCCCGCGGTCGACGGGCGGGCGCTCGCCGCCGACGCGGTGAAGGCGGCCTATGCGCGCGGGCGCTATGCGCCGCGCTACCCGTTCGCGCTCGTCCCCGCCGAGATCGGCGCCTTTCTCAGCCACCGCGCCGTCTGGCGCCGCATCGTCGAGGACGGCCTCGATCATGCGGTCGTGTTCGAGGACGACGCGGCGGTCGATCCCGAGCGGTTCGAGGCGCTGCTCGCCTTCCTCGCCGCCGAGCGCCGGCGGTGGTCCTACGTGCTGATGCCGGCCGCCGGCCTCGAGCCGTCCGGCGAGCCGCTGGCCCAGCGCGACGGCATGACGCTGTTGCGTCCGCATACGCCGCCGCTGCGCGCGATCGGGCAGGTGGTGTCGCGCGAGGCGGCGGCGCGGCTGCTCGCGCTGACCGCCCCGTTCGACCGCCCGATCGACACGTTCCTGCAGATGAACTGGGTGACCGGGCTCACCCTGCTCGCGGTCACGCCGACGCCGATCCGCGACGTCTCGCGCGAGACTGGCGGAACGACGGTGCAGCGCAAGCGCCTCGGCTTCTTCGAGCGCTTGCGGCACGAGGCGATGCGGCCGATCTACCGGGCGCAGGTGCGCGCGCGCTACCGAAGCGCGCTCGCCGCCGACACGAAACCGTAATGCGGCGGACGGTATGACGCCCGCGGCGCAACAGAGGAAGGAAACGACGACATGAGCGATCTGGTTTTCATCGCCTTCGACACCGAACAGCAGGCCGAGGAAGTGCGCGAGAAGGTGCTCGCGCTGCAGAAGGAATATCTCATCGAGATCGGCGACGCGGTGATCGCGGTGCGCGACGCCAACGGCCGGGTGAAGCTCAACCAGCTTATGCACCCGGCTGCGGGCGGCGCGGTCTCGGGCGCCTTCTGGGGCATGCTGGTCGGCTGGCTGTTCATGATGCCGCTCGCGGGCGCGGCGGTCGGCGCCGCAGGCGGCGCGCTCGGCGGCTCGCTGGTCGACGTCGGCATCAACGACGACGACATGCGCAAGCAGGCGAACGAGGCGCTCAAGCCCGGCACGGCCGGCCTGTTCCTGCTGATCCGCAAGATGACCACCGACAAGGTGCTCGAAGACCTCAAGG
>CAMFKX010000200.1 GCA_945957375.1 uncultured Roseiarcus sp. | reverse complement strand
ACACGCAGCTGATCGACGCGACCACCGGCAACCATATCTGGGCGGACCGGTTCGACAAGCCGCTCGCCGACGCGTTCGACATGCAGGACGAGATCGTCTCCCGCCTCGCCAATCAGCTGCGCTCTGAGCTGGTCGCAGTCGAAGCGCAGCGGGCGGAGCTCGAGCCGAATCCTACCGCCGTCGATTTCCATCTCCGCGGGATCGCGGCCTTCAACAAGGGGCGGATCGAGAACATCCTGCGCGCCAAGGAACTGTTCGAGCAGGCGCTTTCGCTGAACCCCACCTATGTCGACGCGATCGTCGGCGCGGCGCGCGCCGACGCCGTCCTTGCGCTTTACCGGCTGGGGGAACGCGCGCAACGCCTCGCGAGCGCGGAGGCGGAGCTGCTCAGGGGCCTGTCGATCGACCCGCGCAATTATTGGGCGCATCTCTGGCTCGGCTATGTCCAGGTCCTGACCAACCGCGCCGGGCGCGGGATTTCCGAGTTCGAACGCGCCCTGTCCCTCAACCGCAACATCGGCGTCGCGCACGCCTGGACCGGCCTCGCCAAGATCATGCTCGGACGCGCCGAAGAAGCGGAAGCGCATGTCGCGGAGGCGTTCCGGATCTCGCCGATCGACGGGGTGACCTTCCTGTGGAAATATATCCACGGACTAGCGGAGCTTTATCTCGGACACGACGCGGCGGCCGCAGAGCTCTTCCGCCAGTCGATCGACGGCAGCCGCAACTTTCCCCTCAATCATTTCCACAATGCGGCGGCGCTCGCCATGATCGGCCGCGCCAGCGAGGCTCAGGAGGAGGTGCGGGCAGGCCTCGCGCTCGCCCCCGATTTCACGCTCGCGCGCTTCCGGGCGACGCCGGAGAGCGACAATCCGGTGTATCTCGCCCAGCGCGAGCGGGTGATCGAGGGCATGCGCAAGGCGGGCGTGCCAGAAGGCTGATTTCGGCCGACGGTTTCCGTCGAACCCTAAAGGCCGAGCCCCGCCCGGGCCGCGGCCAGCGTCGCCGCGAATGCGGCGTCCTCATAGGCGACCGCCGCGCCGAAACCCCACACCGGCCCGGGCCAGCCGGGATCCCCCACGCGGCGCGCGACGACGTGGAGATGCAGCTGCCGGACGATGTTGCCGAGCGCGCCGAGGTTGATCTTCTCGGCCGCCGCATGCGCCTTGAGCCATTCGCCGGCGCGCACCGCCTCTTCGAGCGCCCGCGCACGCTCCGCCGGGTCGAGGTCGGCAAGCTCCGCCAAGCCGGACCGGCGCGGCACGAGCACGAGCCACGGCCAGCGCGAATCGTTCATCAGCAGCACGCGGCAGACCGGCAGGTCGCCGACGACCGCCGTGTCGCGCGCCAGCCGCGGGTCGAGCGCGAAGCTCACGCCGGCCACGCCTGTCCATGCGCGCCCTTCGCCAGGCCGAGCTTCGCCGCGAAGGTCTCGGCGATGTCGGCCAGCGTCGTCCGGCCTCCGATCGGTCCGGCGGGCGCGCCGGCGCCGAAGGCGAGGATCGGCACGTGCTCGCGGGTGTGGTCGAAGCCCCGAAAAGTCGGGTCGTTGCCGTGGTCGGCGGTGATCAGGGCGTAGTCGCCCGGCCGCATCGCCGCCTCGATCTCGGGGAGGCGCTTGTCGAAGGCCTCGAGGCAGGCGGCGAAACCCGGAACGTCGCGGCGGTGGCCCCATTCGGTGTCGAAATCGACGAGGTTGAGCAAGATCAGCCCGCCGTCGGGCGTGTCCCTCAAGGCTTCGAGCAGCAGGTCGAGGTTGCCGTCGTTGCTCTTGCCCTTGACTTCCTTCCCCGTGTCGCGATGGGCGAAGATGTCGCCGATCTTGCCGATCGACACGATGCTGCGGCCGGCGTCGGCGGCGCGGCCGAGCAGGTTGCCGTGGGGCGGCGGCATCGCAAGATCCTTGCGGTGCGGCGTGCGGACGAAGTCCTTCGCGGTCTTGCCGAGGAACGGCCGCGCGATCACCCGGCCGACGTTCAGCGGATCGCACAGTCTCCGCGCGATGCGGCAGACCTCGTACAGGCGTTCGAGCCCGAAGGCTTCCTCGTGCGCGGCGATCTGGAACACCGAATCGGCCGAGGTGTAGCAGATCGGCTTGCCGGTGCGGACGTGCTCCTCGCCGAAGTCCTCGATGATCGTGATGCCGGACGAACGGCGGTCGCCGAGGATGCCGGGGAGGCCCGCTTCGGCGATCAGCGCGTCGGTCAGCGCCTTCGGGAAGGCGGGAATCGTCTCCGGGAAATAGCCCCAGTCGAATTCGACCGGCGTGCCGGCGATCTCCCAGTGGCCGGACGGCGTGTCCTTGCCGCGCGAGGTCTCGACGCCATAGCCCCATTGGCCGCGCGGGCTCGCCGCGAGGTCGAAGCCGGGCGGGGCGCGGCCCGTCGAGGCCTGCATGGCGTGGGGGAGCCCGAGGGCGGCGAGATTGGGGATTGCGAGCGGCCCGCGCCGGACGCCGTCGCGGTTGCCGCGGCCGAGCGCGCAGGCTTCGACCAGGTGACCGAGCGTATCGGCGCCCGCGTCGCCGTAGGCCGCCGCGTCCGCGGCGCCGCCGCAGCCGACCGAATCGAGGACGATGAGGATGGCGCGGGTCATGCCCAAACCTTTCGCATTGTTCGAGCCGCGCCGCCTTCGGCGTCGCTCCTCGGGACAAGGGGCCGGCGGCTGCGGCCCCTCATTGCCCGACGACGCCGGGTGCGGTCGCCTCGTTGGCGAAGGCGGCGGCGAAGAGGGCGCGAGTGTAGTCGCTTTGCGGGGCGGCGAACACTGCGCGGGCCTCGCCGCTCTCGACCACCTTTCCGCGCCGCATCACGATGATCTCGCTCGCCAAAGCCCTGACGACCCGGAGGTCGTGAGAGATGAACAGATAGGCGAGCTTCCGACGCTTCTGCAGATCGCGCAAGAGATCGACGATCTGCGCTTGGATCGACATGTCGAGCGCCGAGGTCGGCTCGTCGAGCACGACGAATTTCGGGTTCAGCGTCATGGCGCGGGCGATGGCGATGCGCTGGCGCTGGCCGCCGGAGAACTCGTGCGGATAGCGGTCGAGCGTGGACGGATCGAGCCCGGTGTCGCCGAGCGCCGCCTCGACCACGCGCCGCCGCTCGGCGGCGTTCATCGCCGTCCGCTGCGCGATCAGCCCCTCCTCGACGATCTCGGCGACCGACATGCGGGGCGAGAGCGAGCCGAACGGGTCCTGGAACACGATCTGCATGTCGCGTCGGAGCGGGCGCATCGCATTGGCGTTCAGCCCCTGGATCGGCTGGCCGCAGTAGGCGATCGGCCCTTCGGAACGGATGAGGCGCAAGACCGCGTGGCCGAGGGTGGTCTTGCCGGAGCCTGATTCGCCGACGACGCCGACCGTCTGCCCCTCGCGCACCGCGAGGCTGACGCCGTCGACCGCCTTCACGTGCCCGACGGTGCGGCGCATGAGGCCGCGCCGGATCGGAAACCAGACCTTCAGGTCGTCGGCGCTGACGATCATCGGCGCGCTCCGGTCCGGCGGCGGCGCCTCGCCCTTCGGCTCGGCCGCGAGCAGCGCCTGCGTGTACGGATGCTGCGGGTCGGCGAACACCTCGGCGGTCGGGCCCGCCTCGACGATCGCGCCGTGCTGCATCACGATCACGTCGTCGGCGATGCGGCGGACGATGTTGAGGTCGTGGGTGATGAACAGGAGCGACATGCCGTGCTTGCGCTGCAGGTCCTTGAGCAGCGCCAGGATCTGCGCCTGCACGGTGACGTCGAGGGCGGTGGTCGGCTCGTCGGCGATCAGCAGATCGGGACGATTGGCGAGCGCCATGGCGATCATCACCCGTTGGCGCTGGCCGCCGGAGAGCTGGTGCGGATAGGCGCCGAGCCGCTCGGCCGGATCGGCGATGCCGACCTCGGTCAGCAGCTCGACGATTCGCTTGGTGGTCGCCGCCGCGCGGCCGTGATGGAGGGCGATGATCTCGCCGATCTGCCGCTCGATGGTGTGCAGCGGATTGAGCGAGGTCATCGGCTCCTGGAACACCATGGCCACGCTGCCGCCGCGCATGGCGCGCAGTTCGGCGTCGGTCATGCCCAGCACGTCGTGGCCGCGGAACAGGATTTCGCCGGTCGGATAGCTCGCGGCCGGTTGCGGCAGGAGGCGGACGATCGCCTGCGCCGTCACTGTCTTTCCTGAGCCCGATTCGCCGACCAGCGCCAGCGCCTTACCCTTGGTCAGCCGGAACGACACCCGATCGACTACGGTCTTGCGGCCCTCGCCCTGGGCGAAGGCGACCGAGAGGTCGCGCACCTCGACGAGCGGCGGGTCGGCCTTCATGACGCCGCCCCTCGTCCTGAGGCGCCCCACGCCAAAAGCGAAGGGCCTCGAAGGACGCTCGTGAGCCGCCCTTGCGATCGTCCTTCAAGACGCCCGCATTGCGGGCTCCTCAGGACGAGGTCGTGGAAGGGTCCGGTCACGAAAACGTCTTTCGTGGATCGAAGGCGTCGCGCACTGCTTCGCCGATAAAGATCAGCAGCGACAGCAGGAGCGCGATGACGACGAAGGCCGAGACGCCGATCCAGGGCGCCGAGAGGTTCGACTTGCCCTGCAGCAGCAGCTCGCCGAGCGACGGCGCGCCGGGCGGCATGCCGAGGCCGAGGAAGTCGAGCGAGGTCAGCGTCGAGATCGAGGAATTGATGATGAACGGCAGGAAGGTCAGCGTCGCCACCATCGCGTTCGGCAGGACGTGCTTGACGATGATCTTGGCGTTGGTCAGCCCGAGCGCACGCGCGGCGTTGACATATTCGAAATTGCGCGCGCGCAGGAACTCCGCGCGCACGACGTGGACGAGGCTCACCCAAGAGAACAAGAGCAGGATCACCAGGAGCACGACGAAGCTCGGGGCCAGGATCGCCGACAGGATGATCAGAATGTAGAGGTGCGGCAGCGACGACCAGATCTCGATCACCCGTTGCATGACGAGATCGAGCAGCCCGCCGAAATACCCCTGCACCGCCCCTGCGAACACGCCGATCACCGACGACACGCCGGCCAGGATCAGGCCGAACAGCACCGAGATGCGGAACCCGTAGAGCAGGCGCGCGACGATGTCGTGGCCGTCCTGGTCTGAGCCGAGCCACAGCGGCTCGAGTTTGCCGCACGGGCGCGCGACCGTTGCCGCGTCGGCGACGTTCTGCTTTTCGAGCGCCGTGCGGCATTGGGCGTCGGTGAGCAGCCAGGTGGGCGGCGTCGGCAGCGGCGTCGGCGCATTGAGGATAGTGGTCGAATTGGCGAACCGGACCGGCGGCCAGATCATCCAGCCGTGCGCCTTGATCTCGTCGGCGACGAACGGGTCGCGATAGTCGGTCTGAGCCTGAAAGCCGCCGAACATCTCTTCGGGATAGTTGACGAACACCGGGAACAGCAGGTGGCCCTTGTAGGAGGCGACCAGCGGCCGGTCGTTGGCGAGGAACTCCGCGTTGAGCGCCGCCGCGAACAGGACGAGAAAGATGATCAGCGACCAGAATCCGCGCCGGTTGCGGCGGAAATTGTCGAGCCGCCGGCGGTTCATCGGCGAGAGCGCGAGGCGGGTCATGGCGCCGACCGTCGCAATGGACGCCCCCTCCACCACGCTTCGCGTGTTCCCCTTCCCCCGCTGCGCGGTTGAGGAGAGCGCCTCCCCCTTCCGCGCACGGCGGGGGAGGGGGACCGTCCGCAGGACGGTGGTGGGGGCGCGCGCCGCGCTCTCGCAACCACTCCTCACACCTCTCGCGTCTCGAAGTCGATGCGCGGATCGATCCAAGTGTAGGTGAGGTCGGAGATCAGGTTCACCACCAGGCCGAGCAGGGCGAAGATGTAGAGGTTGGCGAGCACCACCGGATAATCGCGCTGGATCAGCGAATCGTAAGACAGGTAGCCGAGCCCGTCGAGCGAGAACACCTGCTCGATCAGCAGCGAGCCGGTGAAAAAGGCGGCGAGGAAGGCGCCGGGGAAGCCGGCGATCACGATCAGCATGGCGTTACGGAACACGTGCCCGTAGAGCACGCCGCGCTCGGTTAGCCCCTTCATCCGCGCGGTCTGGACGTAGTTCTTCTTGATCTCGTCGAGGAACGAATTCTTGGTGAGCAGGGTGGTGGTGGCGAACGAGCCGAGCACCAGGGCCGTCACCGGCAGGGTGACGTGCCAGAGGTAGTCGAGAATCTTGTGCGGCCAGTCGAGCTCAGCGAAATTGTCCGACGTCAGGCCGCGCAGCGGAAAGATCTGCCAGAACGAGCCGCCGCAGAACAGCACGATCAGCAGCACCGCGAACAGGAAGTTCGGGATCGCGTAGCCGAAAATGACGATCGCCGAGGTCGCGGTGTCGAAGCGCGTGCCGTCCTTGACCGCCTTGCGGATGCCGAGCGGAATCGAGATCGCGTAGGACAGAACGGTCATCCACATGCCGAGCGAGATCGACACCGGCAGCTTCTCGCCGATCAGCGTCAGCACCGGCGTGTCGCGATAATAGCTCTTGCCGAAATTGAAGGTGGCGTAGTCGCGCACCAGGATCCAGAAGCGTTCGAGCGCCGGCTTGTCGAAGCCGTACTGCTTCTCCAGCTCCTTGATGAACTTCGGGTCGAGCCCCTGCGAGCCGCGATAGCGCGAGGCGATGTCGCCGACCCCCTGCGAGCCGCCGGCGCCGATCTGCCCGCCGCCGCCGCCGAAGCCCGCGGTCGAACTCTGGTTCGCGCCCTGCAGTTGCGCGATCGTCCGCTCGACCGGCCCGCCCGGCACGAACTGCACGATGGCGAAGGACACGGCCATGATGCCGAGGATCGTCGGGATCATCAGGAGGAGGCGACGGAGGAGATAAGCGAGCATGGGTGCGTCAACTTGCCTGCGCCGCGGCGGGGGTCAAGCGCCTGTGGTCGCTCCACGCGAGGCCCGTCACGCCCGTCACGACGCGGGAGGCTCGTAGCGGCCGGCCGTGTCGCGGTTGCGATCGTATCGCCGCGCGAGGGGAAACGGCGGCAGCCAGCGCTCTCGCCGGACAATCCAGCTTTCGTAGGTCGGCCTCAGCCGGTCCGGCGCGTCCAGAGCGCCGAGGCTGACTTCGATCTCATCGCCGCTGCGGGCGAGAACCGACGAGCCGCAGCGGGGGCAAAAGAAGCGCCCCTTATAATCACGAAGCTCGCCCTCGATCGTCACGGCGTCCTTGGGGAAAATCGCGGTCGCCTGAAACAGAGCCCCGTGATGCTTGCGGCAATCCAGGCAGTGACAGAGGCCGACCCGGTACGGAGCGCCGGACGCCGCGAACCGAACGTCGCCGCAAAGGCAGCCTCCCGTCAATCGGTCCATGTCGCGTCTCCCTAGAGCCCGATCGCCTTGGCCTTGTCCGCGTCCCACCACCACGTCCCGGGCGCGCCCACGCCGAGCTTGGGCTGAACCTCGGGGCGCGAGAAGGCGTCCCAGTAGGCCACCCAGGCGGTGTCGCGGTACCACATCGGCACCCAATAGTGTCCCGCGCGCAGCACGCGGTCGAGCGCGCGGCAGGCGGTGTTCAATTGCTCGCGCGACTTCGCGTTCGACACGGTTTCGACGAGCAGATCGACGACCGGATCGGCGACGCCGGCGAGGTTGCGCGAACCCTGCCGCGCCGCCGCCTCCGAGGTCATCGACACTTTCAGCTCCGCCCCCGGCGTCGACGAGCCGCCGTTCGCCGCGGTCACCACGTCGAAGTCGAAGGCGTCGGTGCGCGCTTTGTACTGGGTGGCGTCGACGACGCGGATGTTGGCCTGGATCCCGAGCTTCTGCAGGTTCTGGATGAACGGCATGGTGTGCGGCTGCAGCGCCGAGGAGAAGTCGAGAAACTCGATGGTCAGAGGCTTGCCGTTCGGCAGCTTCATCGCATTGCCGTCGCGCTGGCAGCCGGCCGCGATCAGGAGATCGTAGGCGCGCTTGAGCAGGACGCGGTCGAAGCCCGAGCCGTCGCTCTCGGGCGGCGTGTAGGGCTCGCCGAACACGGATGCCGGCAGCTTGTCGCGCAAGGGCTCGAGCAGCTTCAGCTCGTCCGGGCCGGGCAGGCCCTTGGCCTCCATCGGGCTATTGGGGAAATACGACACGACCCGCTTGTAGGCGGAATACATGATGTTCTTGTTGGTCCAGGCAAAGTCGAAGGCGAGGCCGATCGCCTCGCGCACCCGCGGGTCCTTGAACTGCTCGCGCCTTGTGTTGAGATACCAGCCCTGCGTGCGCGAGGGCGCGCCGTCGTGCAGCGTCTCCTTCTTCACCCGCCCGTCCTTGGCGGCGGGGAAATCGTAGGACGTCGCCCAGAAGCGCGAGGTGAACTCCTCGTGGTAGTTGATCGCGCCGGCCTTGAACGCCTCGAATGCGACCTGACGCTCGCGGTAATATTCGAAGCGCAGCCGGTCGAAATTGTTCTGGCCGAGGTTCACCGGCAGCTTCGCGCCCCAATAGTCGGGCCGGCGCTCATATTCGATGAACCGCCCCTGCTCGAAGGTCTTGACCTTGTAAGGGCCGGAGCCCAGCGGGGCGTCGAGGGTGGCGGCGGTGAAGTCGCGCCCCTTCCACCACGCCGCCGAGAACACCGGCATGCCGACGACGATCAGATGCGCGTCGCGGCTGCGGTCCTTGACGAAGCGAACATGGACGACGTCGTCGCTCTCGGCTGTCGCCGAGTCCACTTCGCGCAGCAACTGCGCGTAGATCGGGTGGCCCTTGTCCTTGAGGATGGTCAGCGAAAAGGCGACGTCGGCCGCGGTGACGCGCGACCCGTCGAGGAATTTTGCTTCCGGCCTCAGTTTGAAGCGATAGTCGAGCTTGTCGCCCGAGACGCGCACCGAGCTGGCGAGCAGCCCGTAGACCGAATCGGGTTCGTCGCCGTTGGCGGTCATCAGCGTGTCGAAGGTCGCGCCCATGCCGGCCGCGCCGTTGCCCTTCCAGCTGTAGATGTTGAGCGTGTCGAACGTGTCGAAGTTCTGGTTGCCGCTGGTGCCGGTGATCTGGAGCGACAGCAGGCCGCCGGTCGGCGCAGCCGGGTTGACGTAGGCAAAATGCGGGAAGTCGGGCGGCAGGGCGAGGTCGCCGAACGACGACAGGCCGTGGGTCTCGACCGAATCGTCGGCGAGCGCCAGGAGGGGGCGAGGCAACAACGTCGCCAGCACGCCGGCGCCTGCAACCTTCAGCGCTCCCCTGCGCGAAATGATCCCCGTCATGATTCGCCTCCGCCGCCGCCGACACTATGCGCGGCGAAGGGCAGATGGCCAGCGACCACGGCGAAAACGGGGCGCTCCGGTCGCCGCGGGGTGAAATGCGAGTGAAACTTCGTCCATGGTCGCGCCGCCTTTCGCGCAGGGGCGTCTTCGGGTCGAGTCGCCGACCCGGCCACGGCGGCGGCGACGTCGCCCCCGAGCGTCACGCGTCCGCCGCCGTCGTTGTCGCCGGATGAGCGGGCATGTAAAATCCCCCGTGTCGATGGCGCGACAACGCGCGCCCGGGAGGCAACGATGGGTATGAACCGCAGACAATTCATGAGCGCAGTGGCGGCCTGTCCGGTTTGCGTGGCGGCCGTGGGCGGCGCCCGCGCCGAGGGTCCGCACTGGAGCTACGAACACGCGGATCACTGGGGCGAGGAGAGCGCGTTCAAGGTCTGCGGGATCGGCGACCAGCAGTCGCCCGTCGACCTTGTCGGAGCGGTCCACGCGCAGATCGACGCGCCGACCATTGCCTGGCCGAGCGGCGACTTCGAGATCGTCAACAACGGACACACGATTCAGGTCAACCTCCCGCCCGGCGGCACGGTGACCTCCCAGGGCAAGACCTACGACCTGAAGCAGTTCCACTTCCATACTCCGAGCGAGCACGCGCGCGACGGCAAGCGCACCGCGATGGAGGTCCATTTCGTCCACCTGAACGACAAGGGCAGCGCGGCGGTGATCGGCGCCTTCCTCGAGGCGGGCGGCGTGAATTCCGTGTTTTCCACCGTGATGGCCGCCGCGCCCAAGGCCGAAGGCAAGGCGAAGCTCGGCACTTCGATCGACCCGGCGGCCCTCCTGCCGAAGGACCGGCAGTTCTACCGATACGAGGGTTCGCTGACCACGCCGCCCTGCGCGGAAGTGGTCGAATGGAACGTGCTCGCGGCCCCGGTCGCGGTCGCCCAAGCCGACATCGACGCGTTCAAGGCGATCTTCCCGATGAACGCGCGGCCGCTGCAGCCGATGAACCGACGCTTCCTGCTGAGCAACTAAGCGGAAGCGGATGGCCGTCTCCTCTCCCGCCCGGGCTGCGCTTGCGCGCCCCCGGGCGGGGAGGAATGCTCGGCGCCGCCCGAGCTGAAATCTGCGCTTCTCGATATCTCTTGGCTCGGCAATGCAATCGCGGCGTCCGTCCCCGCTGCAAAGACCCGCCGGCCGGTCGCCGATGCGCTCCGGCCTTGCCGCGCCGGGCGGCAGGGCTTAGGGCGGGGCCGTGACGACGATCCGCTTGCTCTTCCCTGACGGCGCCGGGGGCGTCGCCCTCGTCGTGCGCGCCCTGGCGCT
>CAMFKX010000199.1 GCA_945957375.1 uncultured Roseiarcus sp. | reverse complement strand
CGCGAAGCGCCCGGCCAGACCCTTGCCGCGGCGGACGGGATGCGATAGCCGGCGCGCCTTCTTCGTCCTTCGAGTCCCTTCTATTTCGCGCCTTACCCCAACTCCGTCGTCAGCGAGGCGCGCCAGCGCGCCGTCTCCAGATGCTCGAGCAGCGGCCGCTTGATCTGGTGCTCGGCCTCGGGGCCAGCGCTCGCCAGGATGCGGGCGTCGACGCGGCCGGCGAAGCGGGCGAGGTGGCCAGCGCCCTCGTCGCGGTAGCGGTGCAGGTTCATGGCGACGTTGCAGCTGTCGCTCGAGTCGAACGGAAAGAGATGCGCCATCGACTGAGCGCGCATCATGTGGATCCGGGCCGGATGTAGGCGCCTTCGCTCTCCCGCTCCCAGCGGTCGATTGCGGCGAAGGCCTCGTCGACCCGGCGCGCCCACTTCCGGGTTCCGACCTTCCAGAACTCGCCGCTCGATCCGAAGCCGACGATGTTGAACGGGCTTTCGCAGAGGTAAAGCAGGTAGTCGATGCTTTCGTGCAGGCGCCAGATCGGCATCGCGCGCTCGTAGTCGAGCATCGTCGTGCGGATGAGCTCAGCGTTATCGGATTCGGCGCCTTCGATAACGTCCGGGATGACCGCGATCGCCTGCGGGCAGCTGTCGACATTGGCCTGCGCCCAGCGCTCGTAGTCTTCGAGGTAGGCCTCGTCGCGGGCGTCGACGCCCTGCTTGTGCATGCCGAAGGCGCCGTTGTCGACGAGCAGGATCTGGTCCTCTCCGACGAGACGGATCGCGTCCTCGAGCTGCCCGTTCAGCTTCTCGCGCGTCCCGTAGGAGACGCAGAAGGACGCGCCGGCGAGTTGCTCGAGCGCCGAGAGCGGATTGAGCGGAAGCCCGTAAACGGTGAGCTTTCGCATGTCGTGGCGGAAGAGGTCGAGCGTGGCCGTCGTTGCGCGCGGGACGCGCCGGGCGCAATCGCTTCTTGAGGTTCGCATTGGGCTGTCGTTCTCCTTGACGAAACAGCCCTCTGCGCCTCGCATCACCGGCCCCCGCGGCAAGGGCGCGAAGCGCCCGGCCAGACCCTTGTCGCGGGGGCCGGGATGCGATAGCCGGCGCGGTTGCTCTTGCCTCGTGATCCGGCCTCCGGCTCTCGCCGATGTTCCGGCCTCGCTGGGGCGTCGGTTGGAGCAGGAGCCGTTCCCTTGCCCGGTCCCGCCTGACGCTCGTGGTTGACGAACTCGACGCCGCTTCAGAACGTCGCGGCGCTCTTGAAACGCAACTCCTGCGCCGCGGCTTTTCCCGCAAGCTCCTCGAGCCGGGCGCGGGCCGCCACTTGGGCGTCCGAGGCGGTTCTGATCTCGGCGTCGATGCGCTCGAGCTGGGCCTCCTGGTCGAGCAGCTTGCGCGTCGCGACCTTGGCGAGGTCGCTCCCACTCCCCGCCACGCGCAGATTTTCGCGCAGGCGCGCCTGATCGGTGACGATCGCCTTTCGCTCCTCCTGGGCCCTGGCGACCTTGCGGTTGGCGTCCTCGAGCGAGTCGGCTGCATCCGCGAGCTGTTCCAGCCGATCCTTCATCGCCTGATCGACGCCGATCTTCGACATGAGAGCGGCGAACCCGGCGCGGCCCGAACCGATCTCACGATCGTCGACTGCAAGCAGCTGCGCCAGCTCGGCGCGCGAGAGGGAGCCGATCGCGACGCTCTGTCCGATCGGACGGTCGACCGAGACCTCGAGGACCTTTGTCGCGCCGGGCGCGACGTTGGTGGAGAACCGCCACGCGTCGCGCGCCACGCTCGCCTCGGAAGGTGGAGGGCTGGCGAGCTTCGTTCCCTCGAGGCGGGGATGCTCGATCACGACCCCGCGCGGCTTCGAGTCGTCGTTAACTAACCGATAGAGCGTGGTGTCGCGGACGAGGCGCTTCACTGTGACCATCGCCTTGGCGACGACGATCTCCGCGATCATGTCCTTCGACGCGAGCTCCCGATCGACTCGCACCTTCTGGTCCTCGCCGAAGGCGACGAGCCGCTTCTGCCCCGGCGTCACGACCGTCAGTTGCGCCTCCCCCGCGAACAGGGGACCCGCCGGCGGCGTCTCGTAGAGGGTCACCGACCCCGCCGGGAGGGTCGAGCCGCCGGAGTTGACGAGGCTGACGGCGCGCCACGGGTGGCGCGCGGCGGAGAAGGGCTGGATCCAGTCGGTCTCGTCGGCCTCGATCGGCGTGTCGATGAACGGCAGCGTCACGCTCTCGCCCGCCGCGACGTTGACTGCCGCGGCGATGGCGAAGCTCGCGCCCGACAGGTTTTCCGCGCTTTCCGCCGACGGCGCCGCCGCGCCGAGCGTGGGGGCGGGAGCGGGGGCCGGCGGGGCGCCCGACCCGTTTGCCGCAGACAATCGCTGTGTCGAGGCCTCCGCGAGCCTCGGACCAGCCTTCGCCGCGGGCGCCGCCCCCGCGGCTCCGTCGGCCGGCGCTTCATCGGCGGTGGCGATCTGGCCCTGGTCGGTCAGGGGCAACGCCAGCCGGCTGACCGGCGGCGCGACCGTCGGGCGCGACACGTAGTAGGGCTCGTAGAGCGCCTGCCGG
Source organism: uncultured Roseiarcus sp. (assembly GCA_945957375.1). GTDB lineage: Bacteria > Pseudomonadota > Alphaproteobacteria > Rhizobiales > Beijerinckiaceae > Roseiarcus. The sequence continues at coordinate 7,978 of CAMFKX010000199.1, read as the reverse complement.
AAGGTGACGGGCGAGCCGGAGGTCAGCGTCAGCGCCACGTCGCTCCACGCCGTCCCGGTCATGTTCTCGAGCACCGCCCAGCCCTGCAGGCGCGCCTTGTCCCCGGCCTCGGGCAGCGAGAGACGATAGGCCGCCTTCCAGACCGGGGCTTCGGCGACGTAGCCGAGCCTCACCGTCCGCTTGCCGCCCGTCGCGAGGCGGATCGCGATGTCGCGGCCCGACCGGTCGTGCGCCGCGCGGAGCGCCTTCAGCGCCGCGTCCACCTCATCGCCGATGCGCGCGTCGTCGAACTTGAGCCCCTCGGCATCCTCCAGCACGAACTGCTCGATCCCGGCGCCGTTCAGGAGCGACACCCGGGTGATCTGGCGCTCGTCGCCGTCCTTGGTCTTCACGGTCTCCGTGACGACGCTGACGATGCGCCCCGCGAGCTTCCGTGGCGCCTCGACGCTCACCGTCGCGCCCTTCAGGGCGCCGATCAGGGCCGGCAGGCTGTTCAGGTCGTCCTCGGCGAACGGCAGCGAGGCGAAGGCTTGCGCCGCGCCCGCCTTTCCCGGCAGGGTCGCCGTCGCCGGCCCGGCAGGGTCGATCACGATCAGGCTCTTGAGGATGTCGTCGACCTGATCGAGGCGCGCCCTCAGGTTGAGGGAAGAGTCGCCCGCGTCGACCTCAGCTGCGTATTCGAAGTAACCGACGCCGCCCGTCCCGAGCAGGACGCGTTTGAGGGCGAGGTCGGCGCCGAGCGACGGAACGGCGGAAAGGAGCGCGGCCGCTGAGGCCGAGAGGCTTAAGACGCTTCTGAAAAAGTGACGCAATTCAACCATGGCGAACGGCTCCTTCGGCGGGTGCGGCATTGAGCGAAGAGGGCTCGGACGGCGTCAAGCCAAAGCCGCTCGCTGATTTGTCCATGCAGGGGGACGAGAGCCGTTCCCATGCCCGGTTCCGCCGGACGCTCGTCATGTAGGCGCGGAGCTCCGGGTCTTCGGCGGCTCTTTTTTCCATGCGCCGGAGCGAGTTCAGGACGGTGGTGTGGTCTCGGTCCCCGAAGAACCGGCCGACTCGGGGCAACGACCATCGGGTGACCTGATGAACTCGCCAGACCGCTTCGTGACGGGCGGCCGCGATGTTGGCGATCCGCTCTCGTCCGAGAATGGCCTCTACGGGAACGCCCGTTTTCTTTGAGACGGCGCGGAGCTCCGCTTTCGCCGCGTTGCCCGGCGTCCTGCCCGGCGCGTGGGGTCGCGAAAGGAGATCCGCGCGCCTGGCGGCGTCGCGAGCGCGATCGCGCGCCACGGCCGCGACGGCGAGAACGAAGGCCACGATGGTTTCAAGATCCTTCGGAGCGTTCTCTTCTGACCTGGGTGTGGGGGCAGCGGTATTGAGACGGCGCTTCACGTCGCGGTATCGCGCGACCATCTCGGCCGCGCTTTGGGGTTCGTTGGGATAGAGGGTCATTGGTCTCGTCTCGGGTTCTGGCAGGTTCGACCTTCAAGCTCTTGGGAGCTTCCTGCCGTCGACCCCAGCGACCGCGAGGCGGTCGCGTAGCAAGGGCGCGCGGAACGCGTGGGAGCCTCGCGACGAACCCTTGCTGCGCGATCGGCGCTAGCGGTAGCCATTCCATTCGCTCTCCGTCTCTACCGAAGCGTCTCCGGCGTCTGCGCGAACGAGAATGGCTTTTTGGTCGTCGTGGACGAGTTTGTTCATGCTGGCCGGCGAGGAGCCCGAGCGATCCGGCGAACCGTACGGCGGTCCCGAACCCGCCTGACTTTCAGCACAGGCGAGATCGCACGCGAGCGACCAAACCGCGCCGTGGAAGGGATTGAGAGGAAGATCAGTCTCTCGGGATGTAGCCGCGGCGGATCTTGCGGCGAAGCCACTTGCGAAGAGCGTCGCCGGCCGAGCGAGGCGATGGATGGAGTTCGACGCGCTGTCGTCCTGCGGTTCCGATCCGGCCCCATCGACGCACGAGAGCGGTCTCAAGAAAGAGCGTCGGCTCGACCGAGATCACATAGAACCGCGCCATTCCCTTGGCGTGGTCAACCTTCTCGAGCAGCATGGCGTCGACGGCGTCGTGGTGCATCGTGAGAACAAACAGCGAATATGACCGTTGCGTCAAATGAATAATGGGAATCGAACGAGCGGGGTCGATTCCCGATCGCGATGGATCGTTGACGCCGGCGGTCAGATCTTTCGGTCATTCGAGACCGGCTTCCTCGGGCTGATCCGTCGCGAGGTCGTCGCGGCCGAGATACGAGACGGCGAGCTCGCGAAAGATGTAGTCGAGGACCGAGCTCGCGCGTGCGATTCTCTCGTTGCCTTCGACGAGGCCGGCGGGTTCGAAGCGGGTCGCCGTGAAGGCATCCACGAATTTCTCGAGCGGCACGCCAAATGCTGCAGGCCGAGCGTCTGGGCGCGGACGCGCGGCACCCCGACTTCGCCTGGGCAACCCCTCTTTATCTCCGCTGAGCGACGTTTACCTGCCGACCCGGCGTTCGCCTCAATGCGAACAAGCCGCCCGAAGGAGAACTTCAGAGACTAGCGCCCAACAGACCAGGCAAAGGGTTCAATGGCCCTCGGATGAGTGCTCGCACAAACCCTGACCGGGTCAGGGCATCCACCATCGAGTCGGGAGCCGGATGCGACAAACTCTGCATGTTCGGGTTGATCAGCAGGAACTGGGCGATGACACTCGGACCAAGCCTCCGCTCCGTTTCGCGACTCCGCCAAAACTGGCGATGGCTCGAGAACCTGAAGCGGTCGCGACGTCCTGGCGCAAGGAACGACAGGACGCCGCCGCTGTCGTCAGAAGTCGTACTTGCCGACGGTTTCCTTGGTGAAGATCAACGGCTTGCCGTAGACCACCTCGCCGTCCTTGCCGGCCGTGAAGGTCGCGTTGGCCTTCGGCACCTCGATCGTCGCGCCGACCTTCGACGGGTCGAACTTGCCCGCGAGTTTCATGTGCGTTTCATAGGCGGCGACGTAGCCGAGTTCGAACGGATCCCAGAACGCGAACGCCTTCTGCGAGCCGTTTTCCAGGTAGCGCTTGATGGCGCTCGGGAGCGCGAAGCCGGTGGCGTACACATTGCCGGCGCGCCCGCTCGCCTCGATCGCGCGCGCCGCCGCAGGAGCGCTGACCGCCGACGAGGAGATGATTACCTTCAGGTTCGGGTGCGCCTGCATCAGGTTCACCGCCACGTCGTAGCTCTTGGCGTCGTCGTCCCCGGCGAACTGCGTGTCGACGACCTTGAAGACCTTGTACTTCGGATCGGTCTTGGTCAGCTCGGTCATGATCTTGATGTGCGCCATGTGATTGGGCGAGGTCGGGGACGCGGCGACGAAGGCGATCTCGCCGCCCTCGGGCGCGTCGATCAGCGCGGCGTCCAGCATGACCTTGGCGGCCTGTTCGTAGGAGAGCTGGTTGACGAACATGTCGCGCGCCGGCACGGCGGCGTCGGCGTCGTAGGTCGTGACCACGATGCCATTCTTGCGCGCCTCCTCCAGCACCGGCGCGACGGCGTTGAGGTCAATCGCCGCGAGGATGATGGCGTCCGGCTTCTGGTTGACGAAGTTCTGCAGCGTCTCGACCTGCAGCGACACGTCCGCATGATCGGCGCCGGCGTAGATCAGCGTATCGCCGAGCTCCTTGGCTGCGGCTTTAGCGCCGTCGCCGGTGAGCTCGAAATACGGAAAGCCGGTCCATTTCGGCGTCATCATGATCTTGAAGCCGGAGTCCTTGGCCGTCGCGAGGCCCGGCGCCAGGCCGGCCATGAGCAGACCCGCCCCCAGCATTCCCAATTCTCTACGGTTCAACATCGTCTTCCTCCTTCGGTTGTCTTTGTATCGCTTCAGACGTCCGCGTTTTCGGGACGCCGCAGACGCGCCAGCGCCGCTGCGAACGCCGGACGGAGCACGCCGCCGACGAGCAGGAAACCGAGCACGACTGTCTGTGTCGGGCCGCCGATGTTGGCGAGCCCCATGCCGTTGCGGATGGTGCCGAGCAGCAGCAACGCGAGAACCACGCCGCTGATCGTGCCGCGTCCGCCGTTGATGTCCATGCCGCCGAGCACCACGGCGGTGACGACGAAGAGAATGGAGCCGTCCGCGTTGTCGCCGCGCGCCGAGCCGTACTGCCCCACCCACACCACGGCCGCCAGCCCGGCCAGCGCGCTCGCCAGCGCATAGGCGCAGATCTTGATCTTCACCACGTTCACGCCGGCGAACCACGACGCGTCGCGGTTGAGCCCGATCGAGAAACAATACCGACCGAACACCGTGCGATGCATCAAGAGCCACACGGCGACCGCCATGACCGCGAAAGCCAGCAGAGACACGGGAACGATGCCGTCGAACAGCCGCGTCTTGCCGAGCCAGCGATACGAGGCGTCAAAACCCGTGTAGCCGACTTCGCTGCCGATGATGAAGGCGAGTCCGCGGTAAGCGCCCATGGCGCCGAGCGTGACGGCGAGCGAGGGCAGACCAAACCGCGCCACCAGAACGCCGTTCAGCGTTCCGAGCAGCGCCCCGATCGCGACGGCGGCGGCCGCGGCGAAGCCGATGGGAACGCCGAGCATGGAAAGCTTCGACAGCGCGACCGTGCCGACCGCGACGGTGGAGGCGAGCGAGATGTCGATCTCGCCGAGCGACACCACCATCGCCAACCCGAGCGCCAGCAGGCCGGGGATGATGAAGAACCGGGTCGAGCCGAAGATCTGGTCAAGGCTGAGGTAGTACGGCGACAGCGTCGTCGACCAGAAGCCGGCCGCCACGACCAGCGCGGCGAGCGTCATCTCCCAGGCGGGCCAGGGCGCGCGTACCGGTCTTTTGGTTCTGTCGTCCTTCACCTCGCGCCCCGTGTGCGAAGCGAAGCGCGGATGCCCGAGGCGATCACGGCGTCGGCCGCCACCGCCGCCACGATCGCCACCCCCTGAATGAACATCCGCCAGAACTCCGGCACGGCGAGAAGCACCAGGCCGTTGTCGATGGTCGCGAGCACCACCGCGCCGAGCGCGGCGCCGATCACCGAGCCCGCGCCGCCCGACACGCTCACGCCGCCGATCACGGCGGCGGCCAGCGAACTCATCTCCCAGCCGGAGGCCAGCACCACCGTGACCGTGCCGACCCGCGCCGCATAGAGCAGCCCCGCCGCGCCACACAGGACGCCGCACAGGACGTAGGCCAACAGCACGACCCGCTCTGCGCGAAGCCCGAAATAGAAGGCGGCGAGCGGATTGGATCCGACCGCGTAGATGCGCCGTCCCCAGGGAAAGTATTGCAGGAACACCCAGACGGCGAGGACGATCGCGATCGCCGCCGCCACCAGCAGCGGCACGCCGGCGATCCGCGCATCGACGCTGGTCAGCATCCAGGGCGGCAAGCGACTCGACGTGACTTCCCGCCCATGCGCGTAGACGTAGGTCAGACCCCGATAGAGCGACATGGTGCCGAGCGTCGCGATCAGAGCCGGGACCTTGCCATAAGCCACCAGGAGGCCGTTGATCGCGCCGAGCGCCGCGCCGATCGCGAGCGGGATCAGCACAAGCTGCCACGGCGCGACGGCGGGGTGGTTGGCGGCGAAATCGGCGGTCAGGTACGCCGCGAAGCCCATCATCGAGCCGACCGAAACGTCGAGATTTCGCGTCAGCAGCACGACCGCCTGCGCACACGCCGCGATCGCCAGGATCGCCGCCGAGGAGGCGACGGTGGTGAGATTCTGGGTGGTCAGGAATGTATGCGTCAACACGGCGAACAGCGTTCCCAGCGCCGCCAGGAACACCAGGACGCCGGCTTCCCGCAGCCGCAGGACGAACGCGATCAGTGGACGCGAGCCCTTCCGGTCCGCGACCGCGGCTTCGTCCGACGCGCTCACGGCCGCGCCCTCGCGCCTTGTTGCGCCGCGGCCATCATCACCTTTTCCTGGGTCGCTTCGGCGTGGCTGAACTCGCCGACCAGTGCGCCTTCGGCGATCACCAGGATGCGGTCGCTCATCGCGATCAATTCCGGCAGATCCGAGGAGATCAGCAACACCGCCAACCCCTCGCCGGCGAGTTGAGCGATCATTTCGTGCACCTGCGCCTTGCTGCCGATGTCGATGCCGTGCGTGGGTTCGTCGAGAATGAGCGCCGCCGGGTCGTTGGTCAGCCACTTGGCGAACGCCACTTTCTGCCGGTTTCCGCCGGAGAGGGACGATACGATCTGCTCCACCGACGGCGTCAGGACCCGGTAGGTCGCCGAGGCGTCCTCGGCCAGACGCCGCTCGCGGGCAGAATCGACGAAACTCCAGCGCGCCAGCGTCCGAACGATCGGCAGGGTGATGTTGTGGGTGATGGTTTCGGGCATGATCAGCCCGTCGCGGTCGCGGTCCTCCGGCAGGTAGGCGAGGCCCTGCGCCAGCATTTGCCCGGGACTGCGCGGATGGACCTCGCGGCCGCGCAGAAACACCCGGCCCGAACTCGGCGGCGTCACGCCGAAAAGGGTCTGCGCGATCTCGGATCGTCCGGCCCCGACCAGCCCGCCCATGCCGACGATCTCGCCCGCGCGCACCGAAAAGGAGACGTCCGCGAAGACGCCGGCGAGCGACAGCGTCTCGACGCGCAAGGTTTCCTCGCCGAGCGCGGGCGTCGCGCGCCTGGTGAACAGCGTCTCCAGCGGCCGGCCGACCATCATCTGCACGAGACTGGCGCGGTCCACCTCCGCAGCCGGCATGGTCGCCACGTGTCGGCGATCCCGCAACACCGTGATGTCGTCGCAGACGGCCGTGATCTCCTCGAGCCGATGGGAAATGAGGATGATCGCGGTTCCGCGATCCCGCAGCGTTCTCACGACCCCGAACAGCCGCTCGGCTTCCGCCGGCGTGAGCGCCGAGGTCGGCTCGTCGAGGATCAGGACGCGCACGTCCGCCGAGAGCGCGCGGGCGATCTCGACGAACTGGTGTTCGGCGTAGGACAACCCCGCCACCAGGGCGCGCGGATCGATGTCGGAGCCGAGGCGCCGAAGCAGCTCGGCCGCCGTGGTGTGCATCGCCTTGCGGTTGATCACGCCGATCGGCAGCGTCGGATAAGCGCCGAGCGCGATGTTCTCGGCAACCGACATGTGAGGGAACAGTTTCGGGTCCTGATAGACGGCGGCCACGCCCGCTGCTCGCGCCTCGATCGGGGTTCGGAACCGGACCGGCTGGCCGGCCAGCAGCACGCGCCCCGAATCCGGCTGCGCGAGGCCGGTGACGATCTGCACCAGCGTCGATTTGCCCGCCCCGTTCTCGCCCACGAGGCCATGCACCCGGCCGGGCAGAACGTCGAAGGTGACGTCCTCCAGGGCGTGCACCGGCCCGAACGCCTTACAGATTCCCTCGAGCCGCAACACCGCGAGAGGCCCGGTTTCGGGCCAATCTAGTTGACCCTTGTCGGGCATTGCTGGGCTCCCGGAGCCGTCTCACCCCAAACCGAAAGCGCCGCAGCGGGCTCTCCGACAGCGATGGAGAAGCCATCCGGCAGCGGCTCGTTTCGCACCGGCGCGTCAGCGCGGCAGCCCGTCGCCTCCCCATCCCGGTTCGCCTTCGAGGGGCGGTTCCGACTTCGATTCCCGACAGCTAACATGCCAGCCCCCAGATGGAGCTCTTATAGGCTCCGGTGGTTCGAGGGTCCAGTTCAAAAGGCTCGCGGCGGGGGTCGGCAGGGGTGCACGCGGCCGCGTATCCAGCGACACTCCAAGAGTTGCCTGTTTCCCGCTTCAAGGCCTGGACGCCCGCTCCTGGCGCCCTTCTTCCGTAGCGGCAAACCGGGCTGAACAACGTGCACCTGCCGCTCCGGCTCCCCCCTTGGGCCCCTTCCCGACGTTGCCAGGGCAAGCCCTGTAGGCGCCTCGAAGAGGTCTGCGAAAACGCCGATGCATTCCAGATCTTTCGCTCATTCGAGACCGGCTTCGTCGGGTTGATCCGTCGCGAGGTCGTCGCGGCCGAGATACGAGACGGCGAGCTCGCGAAAGA
>CAMFKX010000198.1 GCA_945957375.1 uncultured Roseiarcus sp. | reverse complement strand
GGCGCGGATCGAGTGAGGGGGCGGCGATGAACGCTCGCCGGCGGTTGGCGTCCCCGCGGGACAGGGTGGGGGGTCGCGCCGGCCTCTGTCATGGGGGCGGAAGGATAGCGAGCTTTCCAAGTTCGGCGCGACCCCCCTCCTCACTCCTCCCCCACAAGGGGGGAGGAGGTCGGAGGAAAGCCTCGCCATGACAGGCGCGCGGCTTGAAGCCGACACAGACTTCGCTTCCTTCTGGCACGGCGGAGCGCTGACGCCCTTCGCCTGGGCGTGCCTCGCCTCGTTCCCGGACGCGGGCGCGACGCTCGGGCTCTACAGCTACGACCCGACGCTCGAGACGCCGCCCGGCGTGCAACGCCTCGACGCGCGGCGCATCGTCCCGGACGAGACGCTGGTCTCGCGCTACCTCGCCAACGGCAAGCCGTCGATCGCCACCTTCGCCGACATGTTCCGCTACCGCATGATCCGCGACGCCGGGCAGTGCTGGGTCGACACCGACCTCGTCTGCCTGACGGCGCCGGCCTTCGCCAAGGACCCGATCATCTTCTGCCGCCAGGCGGACGCGGTGAGCCAGCTTCTGGTCAACAACGCGGTCTTGCGCCTGCCGGCGGAGAGCCCGGCGCTCGCCGAGCTGATCGCGACCGCCGAGGCCGCCGTCGACGTCGACGGACGCTGGGGCGCGCTCGGGCCGTTCCTGCTGACGCCGGTGCTCGAGAAGCACGGGCTCTACGCGCAGGCGTTCGAGCCGCGCGTCTGCTATCCCGTGGAGCCCGAACAATACTGGAAGCTGTTCCTGCCCGCTCACCGCGACGAGGTCGCGCGGATCGTCGACGGCGCGACGCTGGTTCACCTCTGGAGCGAGGCGATCCGCTGGAGCGGCTGGGATTTTTCCGTCGGCCCGCCGGTTGGCTCCTATCTGTGGGAGCGGTTCCGCAAGGTCGGCGCCCTGCCCCGCTTCGCCCGCATCGGCGACGCGGACGAGGCGCGCCGTTTGATGGGCAAGGACATCGCCGCCTGCGCGGCGAGAGCCGCCCCTTCTCCCCGCGTACCGGAAGAAGGCGGCCGCGAAGCGGCCGGATGAGGGGAAGCGCAGCTCTCTCCGGAGAGGACCGCGCAGCCCCTCACCCCAGCCCTCTGCCCGCAGCGGGGAGAGGGCTACGCCGCTCCCCTCAACGCCTCGACCTGGTCCTCGATCGAGCGCGCTTCGGCCGGGCTGATGGTTTCCCTCGGCCGCTCGACGCGGATTTCGCCGAGCACCGTCGCCGGACGTGGCGACAGCACGAAGATCCGGTCGGCGAGGCGGGTCGCCTCGCCGACGTCATGGGTGACGAGCAGCGTGATCACCGGGCGGCGCCCGATCAGCGCGACCAGTTCGCGCTCGAGCGCGCGCGCGAGCGGGCCGTCGAGCGACACGAACGGCTCGTCGAGCAGCAGCAACGCGGGGCGGACGGCGAAGGCGCGGGCGAGCGCGACGCGCCGGGCGAGCCCGAGCGACAGCTCTCCGGGGAAATGGGCGCGATGCTCGGCGAGGCCGAGCGGCTTCAGCAGCGACGCCAGCTCCGCCTCGTCGACGGCGGGCGCCGCGAGGCGGATATTGTCCTCGACGCTGCGCCAAGGCAGCAGCCGCGGCTCCTGGAACACCATGGCGAGCGGGCCGGGCGGCCGCGCGACTGCGCCCTCGAAGCGCGCATCGAGCCCGGCGACGATGCGCATGCAGGTCGACTTGCCGCAGCCCGACGGGCCGATCAGCGCGCCGACCTCGCCGGCCGCGAGGCGGAAGGCGAGATGGGCGAGGACTTCGACGGGTTGGCCTGCGGCGTTGGTCACGCTCTTGCGCGCGATCCGCACCTCAAGCGGGCCGAGGTCGCCAGCGGGAGACATGACGTTCAAAGGGTTGGACCACGAGCGCTTCGACCACGAGCATCGCCGCGGTGAACGGCAGCGCGTAGGCGAGCAGGAGGGAGACGTCGAAAAGCTGGAAGGCCTCGTTGATCTCGAAGCCGACGCCGTTGGGCCGGCCGAGCAGTTCGACCACCAGCACGATCTTCCAGACGAGCGAGAGGCCGGAGCGGGTCGCCGCCGCGATATAGGGCGCGAGCTGCGGCAGCACGACGTGGCGCAGGCGCTTCATCGGCGAGAAGGCGAACACGCGCGCCATTTCGTCGAGCGCCGGATCGAGCGCGCGCGCCCCCTCGCGGATCGTCACCGTCGCGTTCGGCAGCTTGTTCAGCGCCACCGCCGCCACCGCCGCGACCTCGTTGAGGCCGACCCAGATATAGAGCAGCACGATGATCACCAGCGCCGGCAGGTTCAGGAGCGCCACGATCCAGGGATCGGCGATCTGGTCGAACAGCGCGCGCCGGCCCATGGCGTAGCCGAGCGCCGAGCCGAGCGCCATGGCGACGACGAAGGCCGCGGCCACCCGCGCCATGGTGACGCCCATCGCGGCGAACAATTCGCCCGACGCCGCCGCCTTGCCCATCGCGGTGAACACCGCCGCCGGACCCGGAAGGTGGCGGGGGTCGCCGAAATGAGCGGCGGCGACCCAGATCGCGAGAAGCGCGAGCAACGAGGCGAGGCGCGCGGCCACCCGTCACCGCGCCGCGGCCGGGTCGAAGAACAGCGCAGGGTCGAGCTCGGCCGCGCCGCCGACGAGGTCGAGGCCGCCGACCGAAACGATCGCGCCGTAGAGCGCCTTCGCGTCCGCGGCCTCCTCGGCCACGGAGCGCCTGGGCACGCCTTCGAGGTAGCGCTTGCGGTACACGTCGAGGGCGGCGTCGTCGGCAAGATGCAGCCGGGCCTTGATCGGCGCCCAGAGATCCGGATCCTTGGCGAGCGCCACGCGCGCCCTGGCGCCGGCGGCGAGGAAGCGCCGCAGCACGTCGGCCCGGTCCCTGGCGAAGGACTCGGTGAAGACGTAGCCGGTCATCGCGACCGGCCCCGACGCGCCGAGCGCCTTCTCGACGTCGGCCATCTCGACCGCGCGCCGGAAGCCGCGGGTCTCGAGATCGACGCAGAAGGTCCAGAATTCGAGCGCGGCGTCGAGTTCGCCCTGGGCGAGCTTTTCCGCCAGCAGCGGCGGCGCGCCATAGGCCGGACGCGCGGCTTTCGCGAGGTCGAGCCCGTCCTTGCGCGCCGCCGCCTGAACCAGGAGCCAGCTCTTGTCGAGCGGGCCGCCGGCGACGCCGAGCGAGCGGCCGGCGAGATCGGCGAGCGACTTCACCGGCGAGTCCTTCGGCGTCGCGATGCAGCCGAGCGCGGTCGAATAGGGGGTGAACAGCAGCTTGTCGCCGAGCGCCCGCTCGCGCGCCACCCAGAGCCAGTCCGAAACGATCAGGTCGGCCGCGCCGCCCTGGATCGCGACCTTGCCGGCGTCGGTGGTGGCGAGCTCGGAAATCTGGATGTCGAGCCCGGCCTCCTTGTCGAGGCCGAGCGCCTTCATCGCGGCGAGCTCCCAGGACACCGTGCCGGTTTTCTGCACCGCGAGACGGATGGTGTCCGCGGCCTCGACGCCGCTGGCGGCGAACAGGGCGATCGCTCCGGCGATCCAGGCAGCGACTCTCACGTGAAACCCCTCCCGCGTCATCCGCCCCGCCGCATCAGCATGCCGCGCGACGGATCGTAGGCGATCACGGCCGCGGCCAGGAAAACGATCGTGCAGCCGAGCACGACGGCGAGCGAAAAGAGGTCGAGCTTGCCCCAGAAGGCGAAGCGGATGAGTTCGACGGCGTAGGTGAACGGATTGAGCCAGCACACCGTCGCGAGCCACGGGCTGCCCTCCTGCACCCGCCACAGCGGGTAGAGCGCGGAGGAGGCGAAGAACATCGGGAAGATGACGAAGTTCATCACCCCGGCGAAATTCTCGAGCTGCTTGATCAGCGACGACAGCACCATGCCGAGCGCCCCGAGCATCAGCCCCGAGAGAATGAGCGCCGGCAGGATGGTGAGATAGCCCCACCAGGTCGGCGGCTCGATGTCCCAGAACCAGGCGATGACGAGATAGGCGTAGACCTGCAGGATCGACACGGCGACGCCGGCGAGCAGCTTCGAGGTCAGCAGGAACCAGCGCGGCGCGGGGCTCACCAGCAGCATCCGCATCGAGCCCATTTCGCGGTCGTAGACCATCGACAGCGACGACTGCATGCCGTTGAACAGCTGGATCATCGCGATCAGCCCCGGCGTGATGTAGACGTCATAGAGGACATAGGTTTCGTAGGGCGGGATGATCGAGATCCCGAGCGTCTGGCGGAAGCCGGCGGCGAAGATGAACAGCCACACCAGCGGCCGGACCAGCGCCGAGACGAAGCGCTCGCGCTGATGCAGGAAGCGCAGGCTCTCGCGCCAGACGACGCCGGCGAGCACGTGGCCGTAGGCGGCGAGGCCGAAGGGACGGCGGGCGGGCGAGGCGGCGGCGCTCATGCGCCCCTCTCCCCTTGCGGGAGAGGGGTCGGGGGCGAGGGGTCGGCGCGCAAGCGCCGCGACCGTCGGAGCAGACCCCTCATCCGACCGCGCTTCGCGCGGCCCCCTTCTCCCGCAAGGGGAGAAGGGGAGCGCTCGACCTCGGCGACTGACCCTGTCATGCGTCGTCTCCACCGCCGCGCGTCAGCTTGGTGAAGGCTTCCCCGATCGAATCGGCGCCCGCGGCCGCGATCACCGCGCGTGCGCTGTCGGCGGCGAGGACGCGGCCCTTGTGCAGCACGATCACCTTGTCCTCGGGGCGGATCTCGTCGACGAGATGGGTCGTCCACAGGATGCCAACCCGGTCCTCGTCCACCAGACGGCGGGTGAGCGTCAGGATGTCGGCGCGCGCCTTGATGTCGAGGCCCGCGGTCGGCTCGTCGAGCAGCACGAGACGGGGTCCGTGGAGGAGCGCGCGGGCGATCTCGATCCGGCGCTGCTGTCCGCCCGAGAGCTGGCGGACCCGGTCCTTGAGCCGGTCGGCGAGCCCGACGCGGGCGACGAGGTCGCGTCCGCGCTGGCGCGCTTGCGCGCCGCTCATGCCGTGCAGCGCGCCCTGATAGAGCATGTTCTGTTCGACGGTGAGGTCGGGATCGAGCGTGCGGCTCTGGAACACCACGCCGAGCTCGGCCAGCGCCGCGCCGCTCTCGCGTGCGACGTCGTGGCCGAAGATGCGCACCTTTCCGCCCCGGCTGGCGTAGAGGTGGGTGACGATCGAGAACAGCGTGCTCTTGCCGGCGCCGTTGAGGCCGAGCAGCACCGCGAAGATGCCCGGCTCCACCGCGAAGCTCACGTCATCGAGCGCCTTGCGCGCGCCATAGGCGTGCGAGACGTGCTCGACGGCGAGGGCGGAGGGAGAAACCGCAGATACCGAAGGCGCGCTGGTGGTCATCGAGGCGCTTTCCTCCCCCCTTGTGGGGGAGGAGAAAGGAGGGGGGTCGCGCCCCACGTGGGGGCTTGGCGTATTTCCGCCGTCCGATGGAAAGGCCGGCGCGACCCCCCATCACGGCCCGCCCCCGCAAGGGGGGCGGGGGTTCGCCCGACGATCGGCGCTGGAGCCAGGCGCGCATCCCTCAATCCAGCTTGCATTTGGTCTCCGGCTGGTCGAGGCCGAGCGTGTCAAGTTCCGACACCCGATGCAGAAAGCCCTCCTGCGGCGAGACGCTCACTGTGCCGCGGCCGTCGGTCAGCAGCACCGGCTGACGAAGCTGGAGGTTCCACGGCCGCAGCGTCAGCTTGACGCCCTTGAAGTCGGCAACGTCGAAGTCGGGCGACAGCATCAGGGCGCGCGCCGCCTTAGGGTCGGCGGATTTGGTGCGGTTGACCGCGTCGCCGATCATCCGCATCGCGACCCAGGCCTGGTTGTCGCGCGCAGTCATGCCGCGATGGGCCATGCGCTGGAAGCGGTTCTGCAATTGCTGGGCGCCCCAGAGTTCGTGCGAGGGGTCCCAGCTCGTCGGCATCAGGCCCGCCGATCCCATCACCGGACGCGGGTCCCAGGTCCGGTACGGCAGATAGCCGGCGAACGCCTCGTTCTCGTCGGCCGCGACCAGCACGTCATAGGCCGGCGCCTTCTGGGTGAAGACCGGCATCTGCCGCTGGGTCTGCACCACGCCCGAATCGGAGCGGCGCCCGCCGCCGGCGTCCTCGAACGTGCGCTTCTCGACGATCTTGGCGCCGAACTTCTTCGCCGCCCGCTCATAGGCCGCGCCGAGCGCGACGTCCTCGGGATGCGAGCCGACGACCAGCAGCCATTTCGGCCACTGCTTCCAGATCAGGTATTCGGCGAGCGCGTCGGCGAGCATCGCGCGCGACGGCGCGGTGTGGATCACGTTGGCGCGGCAATCCTCCTCGCGCAGCCGCTCGTCGGTCGCGCCGGCGTTGAACACCAGCGCGCCCTTGTCCTTGGCGAGATCGGCGACCTTGAGCAGCGCGTCGGCGGGCAGATCGACGATCAGGAAGCCGATCCCCGAGTCGAGCAGCCCCTTCGCCGCCGCGACCGCGTCGCCGCCCGGGGCGAGCTTGACGTCCTCGAGCGCAAACGACTGGTCGAGGAACTGCCCGGTGGTGTTGTTGTCGCTCATGGCGAGCTTCGCCCCGGCGACGAAATCGTCGGGCGCGGGGATGTCGAGGAGCGAGATGGTGTCGCGCGAATGGGTCTGGCGCAGCACGCCGACCTTGATCGTGAGCGGATCGGCGGACGCGGCGCCGACCGTCCCGAGGAGCAGGACCGCCGCAAGCGCCGCGCGCCATCCGCGCCGCGGCTCGGGACGGCTCATCTCGCGCAATCCGTGAGATCCTTGTCCTCGACGGCGAACGCCTTGCCGGCCTCGACGGTCACGTTGCGGGCCAGGCAGGTCCGGCCGTCTTTGAGCTTCAGCCGCGCCACATACACGCCGGGGGAGACGCCGACCACCTTGATCCGCTCGTCGTGGTCCACCGCGCCGTCCGGGTCGTTGAGGCATTGGTTCGGGCCGAAGGCGCGGGTCGGCTCCGGCGCGAGTTCGAGCGACGTCACGGTCGAGGACGTCAGGTTCCAGAACCGGGTGTCCTTCGCCATCGCGGGACAGGCCAGCGCGACGACGGCGGCGGCGGCCACGACACCGACCCTCAAACGCATGCGTCTTCTCGTAAGCAGGGGCCCAAAGACGAGAACGGCGCCGAGCCCCATGAGGCCGGCGCCGCGCAATTCAACGGCTCGCGGAATCCGCGACCGCTGAATGATCACATCTCGGCGGAAATATAGGCGGTGACTTCCATGCCAGCGCAGACTTCGACGACAACCGGGGCGGTCCAGCTCATTGGGGCTCTCCTAGCGAGGCGTTTCCGACAAAAGGGCGTTCATCCCCTTCACACGTCGACATTAGCAACAGCCGTGGCGACCGTCACCTGTTCTAAGGTACATAATGAGGGCGGCGGGAAAAATTCCTGCCCGGCCCCGCTCAGACGTCGACCGTCTCCTTGTAGGAGCGCCAGCGGATGTCGCCGGAGCCGGCCTCCGCCTCCGCCTCCGCCGTCGCCGCGATGATCGCGTGATGGGGCGACTTGGAACAGGCGGGGTCGGTCGCGGCGGCGTCGCCCGCGAGCGCCAGCGCCTGGCAGCGGCAGCCGCCCCAGTCGATCTCCTTGCGTTCGCACGACCGGCACGGCTCGCGCATCCAGTCCGTGCCGCGGAAGGCGTTGAAAGCCGGGCTGTCGCGCCAGATGTCGCCCACCGACCGATCGCGCACGTTCCAGAATTCGAGCCCGGGAATCGTCTCGGCGGCATGGCAGGGCATCGCCTTGCCGGAGGGCGAGACGTTGATCGCGAGCCGCCCCCACCCGCCCGCACAGGGTTTCGGGTAGCGCGCGTAATAGTCCGGCACGACCATGTCGATGACCAGCTTGCCGGCGAGCTTCGCCCGCGCCTCCTCGACGATCCGAATCGCCGCCTGCGTCTCGGCGAGCGGCGGAATCAGCGCGGCGCGATTGGCGAGCGCCCAGCCATAATATTGGGTGTGCGCCACCTCGAGCCGGCGCGCGCCGAGTTCGAGCGCCAACTCGATGAACGCCCCGACCTGATGCAGGTTCGGCCGGCTGACCACCGCGTTGACGGTGAGCGGCAGGCCGGCCCCCGTCACCATCGCGGCGAAGGCGCGCTTCTTCGCCCACGCGCCTTGATAATGGCCGAGCCGGTCGTTGGTCGCCTCGTCCGCGCCCTGGAACGAGAGTTGCGCGTGGTCGAGGCCGGCCTCGACCATCGCCGCCCACAGCTTTGCGCTGACCCCGACGCCCGAGGTGATCAGGTTGGTGTAGAGCCCGCATTGCGCCGCGTGGCGGATGAGTTCGACGATGTCGCGCCGCGACGTCGGCTCGCCGCCGGACAGGTGGACATGCAGCGCGCCGAGCGCCGCCGCCTCGCTGAAGACGCGCTTCCAGGTCTCGGTGTCGAGTTCGGCGGCGGGTTTTTCCAGCCCGATCGGGTTTGAGCAATGCGGGCAGCCGAGCGGGCAGCGATGGGTGAGTTCGACCAGGATGCCGATCGGCGGTCCGGGCGGGGGCGCCTGATGCGCAGTCATGTTTCGAGCACCCTCTTGGCTTGAAGTCCGGCGAGCATCGCGATCACGTCCTTTTCGATCACGTCCGGCGGAGCCTGGAAACGCGAGGCGAGTTCGGCGACGATGGCGCCGAGGTCGCGCTCGCCGTCGCACAGCTGCAGCACCGCGGCGGCGGTGCCGTCGACCTCGAAGATCCGCTCGGGCGCGAGCAGCGTCCAGCGCTGGCGCACCTCGTCGTAACGGAGCCTCACCCCGCGCGGCAGGCGCGGCTTGTCGGAGCTTTCCATCACATCATTCCGGCCGGAAGGCGCCGGGCGGGATCGCCCCGCAGACATAGGCGTGGTGGAGTGCGTCGAGCTGCGCCCAAAGCACGTCGGTCTTGAACGTCAGCGCGGCGATCACGCCATTCTGCTGCTCGACCGTGCGCGCATGCTTCTTGACGTAATCGAGGGCGAAGTCGGCGTCCTTCGGGGCCTGGTCGAGGCGTCGGCGGAAATAGGCCACGACTTTCTCGTCGATGAAGTCGTAGTTGGCCAGCATCCCGGAGATGCGGGCGCGATGGATCGAGGGGGCGAAGAGCTCGGTGAGGCTCGACGCCACCGCCTCGAGCAGCGGCTTCTCGCGCACGAAATGGACGTAGGCCTCGACCGCGAATTTGGTCGCCGGCAGCGCGCCTTCCTGGCTGATCACGTAGTCGCGATCGAGCCCGAGGCCGTCGGTGAGCAGGAGCCAGCGTTCGATGCCGCCCTTGTCCTCGCCCTCGCCGTCGTGATCGGTGATGCGATGGATCCACTCGCGGCGCAGCTCCCGGTCGTCGCAGCGGCCCATGAACGAGGCGTCCTTGCGCGGGATCGCCGACTGATAGACGTAGCGGTTCAGCGCCCAGGCCTGCACCTGGCCCTTGTTCAGCTTGCCGCCGTGCAGGAGGTCGTGGAACGGGTGCAGGTCGTGATAGCGCTCCGGGCCGACCGCGCGCAGCGCGGCTTCAAGCGCGTCGGGGCCCAGGGGGGCGGAGACAAAGTGTTTGTTCATGGGCGCACCTCCATTCCGTCGTAGGCGACTTCCCAGCCCGCCGCCTTGACTTGTTGTTCTTCGGGAGATCCCTCGATCAGGATCGGGTTGGAATTGTTGATGTGGATCAGGATGCGGCGCACCCCAGCGTGGCCCGAGAGCGTCTCCAGCGTCCCGCCCGGCCCGGACACCGGCTGGTGGCCCATGCGCCGGCTGGTCTTGTCGCCGAGGCCGGCCCGCTTCATCTCGTCGTCGGTGAACAGGGTGCCGTCGAAGAACAGCGCATGGGCGCCGGCGATGCGGGCGTGCAGGTCGTCGGTGACATGCGCGCAGCCCGGCGCGTAGACGAGCCGGCGCCCGCCGGCCTCGACCGCGACTCCGACCGTGCCCTCGCCGATCTCGTCGGTCTTGACCTCGCCCTCCTCGAGCCAGAGCGGCACCTTGCCGGGGACGGCGAACAGCTCCAGCGTCAGCCCCGGCAAGGGCTCGAACCGCTCGCCGAGCCGCACCGCCCGGCGCGGGACGATGTCGCGCCCGACGACGTCGAAGATCCGGTTCGCCCCGATCGTGTCGAGCGTCGCGCGCGTGCCCCAGATCGTGAACGGCTGGCGCTCGCGCAGCGCGAGCAGGCCGGCCGCGTGATCGACGTCGGTGTTGGTCAAGAGCGCCGCGGCGATCGGCGAATGGCGCCCCTGCCCTTTCGGCTGCATCGCCGGCCGGGCGAGGATCTGCTCGCGCAGGTCGATCGAGGCGTTGAGCAGCAGCCAGCTTTCACCGTCGGCGCTGACCGCGAGGCTCGACTGGGTGCGGCGCTTGACGCGCGGGTCGCCGTCCCAGGCGAGGCGGCAGACGCGGCAATTGCAGTTCCATTGCGGCACGCCGCCGCCGCCGCCGGAGCCGAGGACGAGCGATCTCAGGGCGGGCGTGTCAGTGGGGGACATAGTTGAAGCTCGTGGAGACATGGGCCGAGCCGCCGGGCGGCGGCGGGAAATGCGTCGACAGGACCAGCGCGCGCGCCGCGCCGTCGAGATCCGGATCGCCCGACGAGCGGGTGAGCGAGAACCCGGTCACGCCGCCGGAGGCGCCGATCGTGAAGGCGACGCCGACGACGCC
>CAMFKX010000197.1 GCA_945957375.1 uncultured Roseiarcus sp. | reverse complement strand
ACGCACATCGCGAACATGGCGACGGAGGACTTTCTGTCGTGCCTGTCGAGGGCGGGCATCGAAAAGGTCGGATCGAGCCTCGGAGTTCTGCCGCGCCCGCGCGTCAAGGACACCCGCGCCGAAGTCATCAAGCAGGCGGCCGGCGCAACCTACGTTCATCCGGCCGCCCTGTTTGCGCTGACCGAAGCAGAGATCGCAGGGCACGCCGAGGCGCCGCGCCAATCCTCGTGGGAAAACGCCGATCCGGAAATGGCCGAGGAGGAACTCGGGGACGGTGCGACGGGCGCCGAAGACGGGGAAACCGCCCACGAGCCGCAGGAGGCGCTTCAGGACGATCCGGAGCACGACGGCGAAGCGGGCGAGGGGGCGGACGACGACGAGCGTCGAAACGACGGGGAAGCGGTCGCAGAGACGGGCAATCGTGGCCGTCGGCGACGCGAGACCGCGGCGACCTGATCCCGGGGAGCCACGATCCTTCTCGCGCGAGCGCGGACATGCCGGCGCTCGCGCCCAACGGTCGCGCCGACCCCGTGCACGACAGCCGGGCCGAGGCGGAATGTTTGGATGGGCAGCGGGCGAAGGGCGGACGGCGGCTTCCGAGAGCGTCGGTTTCGTTCGTCGCGCCAGCCCGCCGCGACAAGACCGCCCAATCCGGACCTTCGCAGCGTGACCGATTGGCGCCGCTCTCCTGAAAACAAGCCGCGACGCGCTCCGAGAGCGGCATTTTCATGCGTCAAGGTGCGCGAGGCGAATGAGAACTCACTCCTTGCCCATCACGGCCAGCACCTGTTCAAGCGGCGCGGCGGAAACGCGGAAGAGGCCCGAATAGGGATTGGAGAGGTCGAGGATCAGCAAGACGGCGCTCGCGACCGCGATTGCGGCGACCGCGAGAGCCGTGACGGACGTCGGACCGGCGCGCGACATCAGACCGAAGCCGCAGAACAGGAAGAACACCCAGCCGACCACCGTCAGGAGAAGCGGATACGAAACGGGAGCGGTCAGGGCGAAGGCCATCTGCAACCTCGACTGGCCGATGGATTCGATGTCCGCCTTCGCCGTCGCGAGCGCCTGCCTCTGGTCGTCCGTCGAGGCCTGAAGATTTCCGATCGCCTTTTCGGGGTCTCGCATGACACGGATGGCCGCAGCGAAGCTGTTCGCTGCGAAATTGGCGTCGCTTTCGTTCGTTCCCCAGACCTGATCGATGGTCTTGCCCAGACGATCGCGCAACGCCGCCCGTTCCGCGTTTGCCCCCGGGCCGTAGTCGGCGAGCGCCTGATCGAGTTGAAGCACCTTCACCGCAAGGGTCTGGATCGCCGTGTTCTGGCCGGCGTAGACGCCGTAGGCGGTCCAGACGAGGAGGCCCGTCACCAGCGCGCAAAGTAGGGTCAGAAGCCCGGCGACCGCTCCGATCATGTCGCGCGCCGGCCCCGTGGTGTGCTTCTCGGGCAGCGCGCGTTGCAGAACGAGCCCGATGACGCCGCCGCCGAAGATGGCGCCGGCGACGAGCAATGCGAAGACATGTGAACTCATCCATTCCTCTCGTGGATCGAAAAGGGGGTTCGCGCTTTCCTTGAAGACGGGCGTCCAGAGAGCGCGGACTCGAGTCGTCGTCTCAGTCCTCGAAGTTGTCGATCACGGCGTCGGCGATCGCCCGCTTGGTGACCACGCCGACGACGTCGCTCGCCCGCGGCCGTCCTGGCCCATGAAAGACGACCGCCGCGCCCGCGTTATGGCGCTTCAGACGGGCGAGGACGAGGCTCAGGAGGTCGGTGTCCCGGCAGAGCGACGGCGGAGTCTCGACGAAGCGATCTATCAAGACCTCGGGGCGGACCCGCGCCTCGCGCCAAAGGCCCGAGCGCGGCGGAACGAGGCCGACGATGCGGCCCTCACGCGCAACGACGATGGCGCGCAGGTCGTCCTCGACCTCTTCGCTCAGCGCGTCCTTAAGCGGCGTGCCGGCCTCGACCATGTGAAACCGGCGCTCCATGACGTCCTGCGCCTGGAGCACGAGATAAAGGTTGATGTGGCGCTCTTTCGGAATCCGGTGGCCGCGGTGGCGCAATTTGATGGTGTAGATCGTCTCGCCGATGAGCGCCCGCCGCACCCCGGCCGCCACCGCGACCGCGACGATGACGGGCACGATGACCGCGTAGTCGCGCGTCATCTCGAAGATCATGACGATGGCGGTCATGACCCCGCCGGTTCCCGCGCCCACCATCGCCGCCATGCCGACGATGGCGGCCGAAGGGAGGGTCAGGCCGGCGTGCGGCAGGGCGAAGCCGACCGCCGCGGCGAAGGCCGCGCCGAGCGTCGCGCCGAGGTAGAGCGATGGCGAGAAGATGCCTCCCGACGCGCCGCAGCCGAGGCTGACCGTCGTCGCGACGAGCTTCAGGGCGAACAGCAGCGCGAGCAGGCCGGCGGCGGTCATCCGGTCGTTCAGCACCGCCTGGATCACGCCGTAGCCGACGCCATCGATGTAGGAATGGCCAAAGGCGCGGGTGAGGCCGACCATCATGAGCCCGATGACGGACATGCCGATCACGTTCTGCACGTAGGGACCGCCGGGCAGCTTCGGGAAGCCGTCCTCCATCACGACCAGCATGCGGATGAACGCCCACGAGGCGAAGCCGCAGAGCGCGCCGAGGAGCACGAAGGCGAGCGCCTCCTGCAGATTGAACGTTTGGGCGAGCGGAAACTGGATCTCCGGCACGGCGAACGCCGGGTCCGGGCCGATCAGCATGCGGCCGATCTGCGTCGCCGCGCCGGTCGCGACGACCACCGGCAGGAAGGTCCGGTTGGACACCTCGGGCAACAGGATTTCGAGGGCGAACAGCACGCCGCCGAGCGGCGTGTTGAAGGTCGCTGCGATCCCGGCGCCGGCGCCGGCCGAAAGGAGCGTCACCTTCTGCCAGGTCGCGAGCCGGATCGCCTGCGAAAAGGCCGAGCCGAGCGCAGCGCCGATCTGGATGATGGGGCCCTCGCGACCGACGGCGGCGCCGGTGCCGATCGAGAGCGCGGAGGCGAGCGACTTGATCACCGCCACCTGCCAGCGGATGTTGCCGTCCTTGTAGAAGACCGAGTCCATCACCTCGGGCACGCCGTGGCCCTTGGCCTCGGGCGCGAATGTCTGGACCAGCCAGACGACGATCAGCCCGCCGACGATCGGGGAGAAGACCACGAAGTCGCCGAAGGGGCTCGGCCCCTCGAGGATGTTCGCATCGTAGCGGACGCTGAAAACGCCGAGAAACGAGGCGTTGTGGATGAGGGCGATCAGGGCGCGCAGGGCCACGGCGCCGACGCCGGTGACGATCCCGACCACGAGGGCGAGGAGGCAGAGCGCCAGGAGGCCGACCCGCCGCTCCTCGCGCCGGATCGGCGAATTGGCGAGGGAGCGAGGCTCGTCTTCGAGGTGCGCCGGGTTCGACGCTGCGCTGGCCATGGTGTCGTTCCCCGAAAATCATGTCGGCCGCCGCAAGCACACTTCACGCCCTTGGCGGCGACGTCTGGTTACTCGTGCGCGATCAGGATTTGTTAGCGATCCGACGCTCGAGGCCTTCGAGAATCTGATGCGCGATGAGCGGGTAGTCGCCGTCGAAGTGGTGGATTCCCTGTTTCTCGAACACCTCGGCGCCGCGCCCGATGAGTTTCGGGCAATAGGAGAGAGGATCCTTGTTCCCGTAGAAGCACTGGAGCATCTTGCCCGGAATCTTCTCGACCTCCGGAGCGAGCGGCGTCGCCTCCGCGCTCGGAGCCGCGCCGAGCCATCCGGCGACCCGGATTTCCCAGTCGGCCGCCGGTTCCGGGCTCAGGAGCGCAATCATCGGAATCCGGTCCTTGAGGCTCGGACGCAGACGGTCGTAAACGGAGGGGATGACGTCGGCGCCGAAGGAGAAGCCGATCAGCGCGACCCGGTCAGCGCGCCACCTGGCGCTGTAAGCGGAGATGACCGCCGACAGGTCCGACGCGGTCCGCTCCGGGGTCTTCCGGCTCCAGAAGTACCGGACGCTGTCCCAGCCGACCACCGACACGCCGAGCGACTGAAGCTTCTCGCCGATGGTCCTGTCGATGTCGCGCCATCCGCCGTCGCCGGAGAAGAACACCGCCATCAGACGCGACGGCTGCGACGCGGGCAGTTCGACGAGGGGCAGCCCGGCGAGGCTGGAGAAATCGTCCTCAGTGAGATGCGGGGCGATTAGGGACGCGAGCGTCTGCGGCTCGGCGGCCGCCGCCAACGTCTGAACGTCGAGCTGCGGCACGAGCGTCGCGAGCGTGTCGAAATGGGCGCGCGTCGGATAGGACGCCGCCGGCGACAGCGCGACGGTCCAGAACTGCTTCAGGAGCGGAACCCCAAAGGTGCGGCGAGCCCGTGCGTCGTCCCCTTCGGTCACGCGGGGGCACCATCCATGCGTGACGTTCAAGGCGCCCCACGGGTCGACCGAGACAGCGCCGCCGACCGTCCGGTCCGGCGCCTGGGCGACGATCGCTCCCGCGACCGCCCCGCCCTTTCCCACCCCCGCGACGAGCGGATAGAAATACTCCGCTCCGGCGTGCTCGCGCTGCACCTTCCGGCTGAAGGCCTCCGTGTCCCCGATGAGCTGGGCGCATCGGGGATCGCTCGCCGCGACCCGGCCGAGATAAGCGTCCGTGTCCACCCCCACGGCGATCGCGCCGATCTTCGATATGGCGTCCAACCGGGCCTGATCGTCGGGCGTCCAACCGCCTGCGTCGGAGAAGAGGACGACGTAGCCGCGCGGCGGCCCTTCGGGAAGAGCCAGTCGAACGTCGCCGTAGCGCCCGCTGTCGATTGCGAAGGCGGGCGCGGCGAAGCCGACCCAGGCGAAGACGACGGCAACGGCAAGACGTCTAAACATCGCCACGCTCCGAACTGGCCCTGAACCCCGCCCCAATCAGGACAGCGGCGTCGGCGAGGGCGACGAACGGTCCGACCGAGCCCGAGGCCGCGAAGTAGCGGGGCTGCCAGGCCGGGTTGAACTTGCCCTTGAACGTCCGCAGACCCTGGAAATTGTAGAACCGGTCCCCGTGCTTCCAGATCAGAGAGGCCAAGCGATGCCAGCGCGACGGCAACGGCGCCGGTCTGACGCCCGCAAGAGGCGCGGCCCCGAGCGAGAGCGTGGCGTAGCCGTGCTCCTTCATCGCGAGAATGAGGTTCGTGAACAGATATTCCATCGCGACCGGGCACCGAGATCCGGAGCTGCGCATGAGCCCGATGGTCGCTTCGCCGCCCGATTTGGTGGCCATGACGGTGACGAAGGCAATCGGTTGCCCGTGCTCGCGAAGCACGCCGATGGACTGGCGCGTGAGGTATTTCGAGTCGAACGCGGCCACGGAGAAGCCCTTCTCGTCACCCCGCCGCGCGTCGAGCCACTTCGTCGAAATCTCCGCGAGGTCGTCCAAGTGCGCGGTTACGCGTTCCGGGGGCAGGAGCTCGAATTCGAGACCATCGCGCTCGCCGCGCTTCAGCGCGTAGCGGAGATGACTCGCCGCGCCGCCCTTGAGGCTAAACTCCGGCAGGGAAATGACCGCGTCCTCGCCGAGCTTCATGACGGTGAAGCCGGCGTCGAGATAGAGCGGCAGGGTCTCGGGTCGGATTTGGTAGAAGGCGGTCCGCCCGCCGTAGGCCCGCGACAGGCCAATGAAGCGCCGGATCAGCTCCGGCCATTCCTCGCGCGGGCCGATCGGGTCGAACAGGGCGATCCAGCTCCGCCCGCGTTTCCCATACATCACGAACGAGCGGCCGCTGTCGGAAAACAGGAAGCTCTTGTCGGCCATGAGCGCGAGCATGGCGTCTCCTCGCGGCTGCGTTTCGATGATGGATCGCGCCCTCTCGAGGTCCGCGGCGGTCGGCTTGGGCGCGAGACCGACCGGCGCACCGAGGAGCTCGCGCAGCGCAATGGCGACGGTGAGAAGCGAGGCGCCGAGCAGCGCGCGGAGCGCGCGCGGCGCCTGGGCGTCGAACTCGAACTGCCAC
Source organism: uncultured Roseiarcus sp. (assembly GCA_945957375.1). Classification (GTDB taxonomy): domain Bacteria; phylum Pseudomonadota; class Alphaproteobacteria; order Rhizobiales; family Beijerinckiaceae; genus Roseiarcus. The sequence goes on along the minus strand of CAMFKX010000197.1, from coordinate 4,665 downwards.
CAGACGTCGCGCGGGCCGGCATCGAGGCCCTGGAAGGCAAGAAACAGGATCCCGAACGCGGCCGCGACGATTCCCGCGACCGCCGCGAACCAGCCCCAGGTGAAGGGCTGATCGAACATGGACGTCGGCCGATGGAATTGCTGGCGGGTGGCAAGGAGCAGGATCGTGAACAGGAGCAGGAAGGCCGCCTCTCCGAACGCGAGCCCCTTGACCAGGGAGAAGACGAAACTCGAAACGCTCAGCGCCAAGGCGAGCTTCCAGGCCCCGTCGCGCCGGTCGATGAGCCCGCGCGCGACAAACAGGAACACCACCCCGATGACACTGCCGAGGAAGTGAGATGCTTCGAGCGCCCAGAGCGGCACGTGGAGCGACAGTTCCGCGAGCCGGCGGCTGAAGGTGGGGGTCGCACCGGAAACGAGCAGCATCACGCCGGTCGTGAAGGCCAGCACGCTCATGAACGTCGGCGAGAGGCGGGCGGCGGCGCGGGCCAGCCTCTCGTCTCCCGCCGCCTGACGCGCGCCCATCGCGTGGACGACTTCGAAATAGGCGAAGGCGATCGCCGAGAGAACGAGCGGCAGCAGGTAGTAGACGAAGCGATACGCGACCAGCGCTGCCGCGAGGCTCTCGGAGGTCGCGCGGCCGCGGAATGCCCAGAGCACCACGATCTCGAACACGCCGAACCCGGCGGGGATATGCGTGACGGCGGCGAGCGCGGTCGCTGCCGAAAAAACGGCGGCGAAGGTCACGAAGTCAACCGACGACGACGGCAGGAACACCCAGAGGGCGATCGCTGCGCCGCCGAGGCGGATCGCCGTCAGCGCGAGTTGAGCGGCGAGCATGCCGCGGCTCGGGCGCTCGAGCGTCATGCCCGCCAATCGAATTCGGGCCGGCGCCCCGACGACGAGCAGCCACGCGACAACCGCCAAAGCCAGCAACGACGCCGTCCGGATCAGCAAGGGAGGCCAGCCGAGCAGCGCGCCGGCGGGCTCGGCCTTGACGAGACCGGCCAGTCCCCCCACGCCGGCCAGCCCGATCGCGAAACCGGCGAGGATGAAGGCCAGAAGCCGTCCGACGTCGTCGGCCCTGACGCCGACGGCGCCGTAGATGCGGGTGCGGACCGCCGCCGCCGTCAGGGCGCCGAAGCCGACCGCGTTCCCGAGCGCGCTGCCGCAGAAGCCCGCAATCAGCAGGGCCCGCGAGGAGACGCGCGCGTCCACGTAACGCAGGGCGCAGGCGTCGCGCCCAACGAGCGCCGCGAAGCTGATCGCCGTCGCGCAGAGCGAGAGGGCGATCGCCGACGCCGGCATGCGACGCAGGGCCTTCGTCATCTCAGCGTAGTCGATGTCCTGCGCGACGTTCCCCAACGCGACGACGAGGAACGCAAGCGACATCAGGATTGCAAGCGACGTCAACCCGCGCTGGAGGCGGGTCTGCGGGAAACCGCGGAAGGCGCGACGGGCACCTTCGATCACCCCGGACGGTTCTGCTGAGCTTTGACCGGTTGCGCGGGCGGGGAGAGCGGCCGGAGCAGGCATGGCTGGAGAACCTCTGTCCCATTCGAATGCCAGCCAGAATCGTGAGACGGGCTGATCGACGTCCACGCCGCAAACCCGAAAAATTTGGCCGAACCTTGGCGGCTTCGAGAGTTCATGCCGCGACGACACGACCGGCTCACGGGTCCCTCGGACGGAGAATGGTCCAAATCTATCGGCTGAACCGGTATTTCATCCGGCGCCGTCCTTTCCGAGCCAGGACAAAGCGCGCCTCACAAAGGCTTGACCGCCCGATCGTCGCCAGTCCCCGTGCGCGACGATCGCCCGGTCGCAGGTCCAGCCGAGGACTTTGGCTCGCGCCGCGCGCGCCGCCCTGCGATCCGTAAAGGAAAGGCGCCACTCGCGCGGTGCGCCCGGATTGGTGGCGACGATCCCGTCGAGCCGGGCGAGGGGCCGCCGCCACCACGACCAATTTTGTCGTAGGAACCCCTCGTCGAACGCCTCGATCAGGTCGGCGAAGATCGCGGTCCTCGACGGGCGGTGAAAGAAGACGACCTCGTCCATCATGAACGAGCCGCGGAACCAGGCCTGATCGAAGTCGGCGCCCCATTCGGCCGGCGGCTCGTCGCCGAGCGCTCCTGCGAACGTCAGGGCCGGGAAGCGATCGATGGTCGATTGCAGTCCCCACTGCTTCGCCGCCGGATAGGCGGCCTTCCACTGTGCGAGAAACAGATGATGAAGCTTGTTCGGGCTGACCAGATGAGCGACCGGACCCCGTCTGTCGACCTCGGCCCGGAGTTCGTCGGAGAGCGCGATCGGCGACCACACCCAGAGCCCGCCATCGGCGAGACGCGCAACCACGCTCCGGGTGGGGTATGGGAACCCGTAGAAACTGACGATTGCGCCGTCAACCAGCCAGAGCGCCTCGTCGATTTGCTCCAGACGCGGCATGGCCTCTCCGTTCGCCAAACATATTCCTGTCTGTTTGCCTCGTTACACGTGCGGTATGGCCCGAGAACGACGGCAAGATCGGCATGGTGTCGCGGTGCGCCTGGTCCTACGTCCTTCGGGCAAGGGAGGCGGCGATGATCGAAATTCTGCAAGGATATCCAGATGAGGTGCTCGCCGTCTCCGCCACGGGTCATGTCACTGAGCGCGACTATCGAGACGTCCTGATTCCCGAAGCCGATGCTCGGATTGCTCGCCATGGCGAGGTGCGGCTCCTGTATCTGCTCGGCCCGAATTATGCCGGCTTCGATCCGGCGGCCGCATGGTCCGACCTCAAGTTCGGCGTCAGCCGCTGGTCCAAGTTCGGCCGGATAGCGTTGGTCACGGACGTCGGGTGGATCAGAGACGCCGCCCGGCTGTTCGCGCCGTTCTTTCATCACGCCTTCCGCATTTTCAGCGTGAGTGAGCTTGACGAGGCAAGCAGCTGGATTCGGATGGCGGACGGCGCGGCGTAACGAGGTTCGGCAAACGCGCAATGAGATCAAACGGGTCCGCCGTTTCAGCTTGATTGGTTCGCCAGGCGCTCGCCAGCTTTACGGCCACGAATGTTTGCGCCGGGATAGCGTTCGGCGAGCAGCCCGCAGTTGAGCGCATGCGGGTTCGATATATCTGATCCGGCGCGCGACCAGGCTGCGCAGGCGATCAAGCAGGTCTCCCGTCCCCCTTTCAGACTGCTCTTGCGCAAGAAAACCCGAAGCTTGCGCAAACAACGACGTGCCGTTCATGCCGATTCATATCAAACCGTTGACTTCGCGCAAAACATTCTCGCCGAACGCGCCGGAAATGCGGCGGCACGGTTGACTGAGAAGACATGCGGTGCGAACGCCGTTCACGACAGACCACTCGCTTCTCCGCGGAAGGCCCGCTCCTGGCGCCCTGCCTCCGTCCCGCCGGCGGCAGCTTTCAGAGGGTCATTGCTCGCTCGGCACCGGACTTCAATCTCCGCGCCGGGTCGAGGGCGGTCGTCGAGGGCGCCGGGTACGCAGAGGCCAGATGGTTCAGGACGCCTGCGCGAACAGGAACCCGCGAAATCGTCACGGCTTCGATCAATGTCCGAATCCAGACGGGATGCGGGCCAATGCACCCTTCCCGGCGGGGAAGGCGGGGTCCGGTGCGCGGGCTACGGGGCGGACGAAGGCCCTCCTACGGGCGCGCGGGACCGGACCGGGCGCGGCCTTGGGCGGGCGCGTTGCCGCGCGCCGCCTTTGGCTTTGTCGCGCATCGACCGGCTTGAGCGCCGGTCGCGTCGATGTCCTTCAGAACGCCAACACAAAGACGCCCACCGACCCGTCTCGTCGCGACCTATCGATCCGCTCTGCCCAGCACCTCGCGAAGCGATTCTCCGCGGCGGACATAGACGATGTCGTTGATGAGCCACTCGCCGGTCGGCGTATGCAACATCCGAAACTCGATGGTCTGATCGGGACCATGCTGAAGTTGCATTGTCGCGACCACTCGGTTCGGACCTGCCATCTCCGCCGAGAGGGACTTGATCCCGCCGCCGCCTTGCGTCCCCGTCAACGGGTCGGCGTCGAACACAGGAAAGTCCTTGTTGTGTTTCATCGCCGTCGTCCACACCTGATTGAACGAAGCCGAGAAATACTTGCGCATGAGCGGCGTCGGCGTGGTGTCGAAGATCCGAACCTGATCCTCGATTGCGTCCAAAGCCGCAATCGCCTTCACGGTGTCGATCGGCCCGCCGTCGCCGGCGACCGCTCGGCTGACCAGCATCGCGAACACAAGAATGGATAAACGCTTTCGCATCGGACTGCCTCACCGAATTGTGTAGTAACGACTGCCGCCCTCGGCCGTGTTCGTACCCCAGGCGCTCCACGGAATGGTGTGAATCGAAGCGCCGCCGGAATTCTTATACTGGTCGAGGATCTGAACACCGGTCGCGTCCTGGCCGAGGTAGATCCCTGTGTGGCTCACGCCATAGTCGCCGCCGGGACTGTCAGGCGGACCATACGCGCCGTTGAAGTTGAACGTCGCGATCGGCGTTCCCACAGGAATATCCGCCGCTCCCTGCACCAACTCGCCCTGCTGCCATTGGCTCGAGGGCGGCAAAGACGGATCGAAGGAGCGCGTCAAAGACACGCACTCCTGGTTCACACCGTAGTAGGACCCGACATATTGCTGATAGTCTGACGCCAGGGTCGACAAC
>CAMFKX010000196.1 GCA_945957375.1 uncultured Roseiarcus sp. | reverse complement strand
CCGCCGCCGGTCCCGGCGTTGCCAACGCCGCCGCCGGTGTTGGGTCGTCCGCCCGCGCCCCCGCCGCCGCCGGCCGCGACCAGGAGGTCGCCGGCCGTCGGCAACAAGCCGCCGAACACGAAGCTGCCGCCGCCGCCGCCGCCGGCGTATCCGCTTCCCCCTTTCGACGCCCCGGCGCCGCCGACGTACACCCACACCAGCTCATTGGCGGTCAGGGCGAAAGCGCCGGCGGCCTTGGCGCCGAGTCCACCCGCCCCGCCGCTCCCGCCGCCGCCCTGCGCGCCGAAGGCGGTGATTTCGTACGTGCCGGCGGACGGCGCGAAAATGAAGGTCGAGGCGCCGGTGTAGGAAAAGACATAGTCGTGAGCGACTGCCGGGTCGGCGGCGATCCCGACCGCCATCGCCGAGGCTCCCGCCATGAGCCAATGCCGGAAGCAATGCATTGTCGTGTCCTCCCGAGCCCAAAAGGTGACATGCGTCGCCGGGTCGGTCAACGTCGACCGACGACCCGGCATGACGGTCTGGTCAATCGCCGCGGCGATCGCCGGCGCCGGGGACGGAGCCGCGCGGGGCGCTGCGGCAGCGCTCGGAGCAATATCTGACCGCGTCCCAGTCGCGCGCCCATTTGCGGCGCCACGCGAACGGTTTTCCGCAGGCCGCGCAGGGCTTGGTCGGCAGATCGGCCTTGCGGCGCATTCGGGGCATGGGTTGATCCGATCGCTTCAATCGCCTTGCTCTACGCGTCCAAGGCGTGTCCGGATCGGATTGCGAAGGGTTCACCACGAAGGTCACGAAGGGACACGAAGGTCTTCGTGGGTCTTGGTGACCTTCGTGGTGAAATCCTGCCCCGAAGCCCGTCTTCCGACCCGCCTCGCGCTGCGATAGTTTCCGCCCATGACGAAGAGACCCTCCCAGTCCGTCGCCCTCGCGCGCGCCGAACACGCCCGCCTCGGCGCCGAGATCGCCGCGCACGACCGACGCTACTATCAGGACGACGCGCCGACCGTGTCCGACGCGGATTACGACGCGCTGCGCCGCCGCTACGAGGCGCTGGAGAAGGCGTTCCCGGAGCTGAAGGCGGCCGGGTCGCTGTCCGACACGGTCGGCGCCGCGCCGTCGGAGAAATTCGCAAAAGTCCGGCACGCCGTGCCGATGCTGTCGCTCGGCAACATCTTCGCCGACGAGGATGTCGAGGAGTTCTGCGCCCGGGTCCGGCGCTTCCTCGGCCTCAGCGACGACATGGCCCTCGCGATGACCGCCGAGCCGAAGATCGACGGCCTCTCCTGCACGCTGCGCTATGAGGACGGCGCACTGGTGCGCGCCGCGACCCGCGGCGACGGCTACGAGGGCGAGGACGTCACCGCCAACGTGCGCACGATCGACGCGATTCCCAACCATCTCGCCGGCGCGCCAAGCGTGTTCGAGGCGCGCGGCGAGGTCTACATGCGCCACGCCGACTTCCGCGCGCTCAACGCCCGCCAGGCCGAGGCCGGCAAGCCGACCTTCGCCAACCCGCGCAACGCCGCCGCCGGCTCGCTGCGCCAGCTCGATCCGCGCATCACCGCCGGCCGGCCGCTCGCCTTCTTCGCCTACGCCTGGGGCGAGGTGAGCGAGGCCTTCGCCGCCACCCAGTTCGAGGCGATCGCGGCGATGGGCCGCTTCGGCCTGCCGACCAATCCGCTGACAAGGCTGTGCCGGTCGGCCGCCGAGATGCTGGCGCAATATCGCGCGGTCGAGGCGCAGCGGGCGAGCCTCGGCTACGACATCGACGGCGTCGTCTACAAGGTCGACGATCTTGCGCTGCAGCAGCGGCTCGGCTTCGTGTCGCGCTCGCCGCGCTGGGCGGTCGCGCACAAGTTCCCGGCCGAGCGCGCGACGACGGTGCTCGAAGGCATCGAGATCCAGGTCGGGCGCACCGGCGCGCTGACCCCGGTCGCCCGACTCCGGCCGGTCACCGTCGGCGGCGTCGTGGTCGCCAACGCCACTTTGCACAACGAGGACGAGATCGCCCGCAAGGACGTGCGCATCGGCGACACGGTGGTGGTGCAGCGGGCGGGCGACGTCATCCCGCAAGTGGTCGAGGTCGTGCCCGACAAGCGCCCGCCGGGCGCGGAGCCCTACCGGTTTCCCGAGACCTGCCCGGTGTGCGGCTCGGCGGCCTTGCGCGAGATCGACGAGAAGACCGGCGAGGCCGACGTCGTGCGCCGCTGCACCGGCCAGCTCGTGTGCGCCGCGCAAGCGGTCGAGGGGCTGAAGCACTTCTGTTCGCGCAACGCCTTCGACATCGAAGGCCTCGGCGACAAGCAGATCGAACTGTTCTTCAAGGAAGGCCTGATCCGCACCGCGGCCGACATCTTCACCTTGCGCGCCCGCGACGGCCAGGGCCGGCCGCCTTTGCGCGACTGGGAAGGCTTTGGCGAGACGTCGGTCAAGAACCTGTTCGACGCGATCGACGCGCGCCGCGCGATCGCCTTCAACCGCTTCCTGTTCGCGCTCGGAATCCGCCGGATCGGCGAGACCAACGCCCGCCGGTTCGCGCGCCACTTCGGCGACTGGGAGACGTTCCGCGCCGCCGCGCGCGCCCCGGACGCGGCCGCGGAGCTCGGCGCGATCGACGGCATCGGCCCGGTGGTCGCCGAGAGTGTCGCCGACTTCTTCGCCGAGGCGCGCAACGAGGCGGCGCTCGACGCGCTGCTGGCGCAAGTGACGGTCGAGCCGATGGAGGCGATCGCGGCCAACCATCCGCTCGCCGGCAAGACGATCGTCTTCACCGGCTCGCTCGAACGGATGAGCCGGGACGAAGCCAAGGCGATGGCCGAGCGGCTCGGGGCGAAAGTGTCGGGCTCGATCTCGGCCCGGACCGACCTCGTGGTCGCCGGACCGGGCGCCGGCTCGAAGCTGACCAAGGCGCGCGACCTCGGGGTGGAGACGATCGACGAAGAGGAATGGCTGCGGCGCTCGGCCGGGGCGTGAGATCGGGGCCGGCCGTCTATTCCAGACGGGGCGGACGCCGCTTCAGCGACCATCGCGTGGCCCCGAACACGATCTGCCGTTTCGGGACATCGTGGTCAAAGGCCAACGCTTGCGACCCGACCGGCAATGCGCCCGGAGCGGGCGCTCGCGGTCGGCATGGCGAACGGGTCGCATCCTTGCTTTTGCAGGTCCTTCGCGACCAGCACGTTACGATCGAAGAACGTCAGAAAGCGGTCGGAGGGCGATCCAATCCGAACTTGATCTGCATCAGGGCGGCGGTCGCAGCGCGCGTGTAAACTTCCGCCTGTTTCGGATCTTCGTGGGGCGCCCCGTGGCCGAACGGAAGGTCGCAGCGATTCTGGTTGCCGACATCGTCGGCTTTGGCCGGCTCGCCGGTGCCGACGAGGAGCGGATACTTGCGCGCCTGAGGACGCTGCGCAGCGACCTGATCGACCCGACGGTCGCGATCCACAACGGACGCATCGTCAAGCGCACCGGCGACGGCGCGGTGGTCGAGTTCCGTAGCGTGATCGAAGCCGTGCGCTCGGCCATTGAGGTGCAGACGGGGCTCGCCGACCGCAATGCCGGCGTTCCCGCGGGTCAGCGCATCGAGGTCCGCGTCGGAATCCATCTCGGCGACATCGTCGAGGAGACGGATGGCGACCTTATGGGCGATGGGGTCAATGTCGCGGCGCGTCTCCAGGCGATCTGCAAGCCGGGCGGCGTCTGCCTTTCGGAAGACGCATACCGGCAGGTGCGCGACAAGCTGCAAGCGACGTTTGTCGATCTCGGTGAGCAAAGCCTCAAGAACATCGCCCGTCCGGTGCGGGCTTACGCCCTGAAACCGGGCGGCTTCGTCGGCGCGCCGCGGCCCGCGAGGAACCCGGGCGGCAAAACCCTGCTGTGGTCGGCGGTCGCGGCGGCGCTGGTCGTCGCGGCGGCGACGGCCGGATGGTTCGGCTGGCGCGGATTGTCGCCGGCTCCGGAGCATGAGGCGGCCTTGGCCACAGCGGCCGCCAATCTGGCGGCCGCCCCGCGCCTGTCGATCGTCGTCCTGCCGTTCGAGAATCTGAGCGGCGACAAGGAGCAGGACTATTTCGCCGACGGCATCACCGACGATCTGACGACCGATCTATCGCACCTGCCCGACAGTTTTGTGATCGGCCGCCGCACCGCCGCGACCTTCAAGGGCAAGGCGATCGATCTCAAGCAGGTCGGCCGCGATCTCGGCGTTCGCTACGCGCTCGAAGGCAGCGTCCGCCGCGTCGGCGAGACGATTACTGTAAACGCTCAGCTGATCTCGACCGAGACCGGCGCGCATGTCTGGGCCGACCGGTTCGAGGGCGAGCGAAGCAAGCTCGGCGAGTTGCAGGTCGAGGCGGTCGCGCGCATCGCCAACACGCTCGGCGTCCAGCTGTTCAACGCCGAGGGGCTGCGCGCGATGCGCGAGTGGCCGGCGAAACCGGACGCGGTCGACTACGTCATGCGCGGCTCCGCAGCGTGGTCCCTGGAAATCACGCCGGACAATCTCGCCAAGGCCATCGACAACTATGACAAGGCGTTGCAGCTCGACCCGAACAACGAGCAGGCGCTTTCCAGAAAGGCGACCGCGGAGACCATCGGGCTCATCGACCTGGGGATCGGACGCGAGCATTTCGACGAGTTGATCAAGAAGATTGAAGCAGAACTCGATCGCGCCATCGCCCTGCAGCCCGACGACGCCCGCGCTCACCTCATGAAGGGCGTGATCGGAAAGGCGACCAACCGCCATGACCTTTGGCTTGCCGAGACAAATACGGCAATCGCGCTCGACCAAAATTACGCAGGGGCCTACTGCCAGAAAGCCCATTACATGATCGCGCACGGGCGAGCGGCCGAAGCCTTCAATCTCCTCGACAAGGTGTTGCGGCTCGATTCGCAGGATCCGTCCCGGTACGTCAGTCAATTGTTCGTCTGCAACGCGCACGCGCAACTCGCCGAGTGGGAGCAGGCGATCGACTGGTGCCAGAGGTCGGCCGCAAGCAACGCGGCGACGTTCTGGCCGTACTACGAGCTCGCCGCCAGCTACGGATGGCTCGGGCGGACCGCAGACGCCGCAAACGCCGTCGCCGAGCTTCGGAAGCGCCGACCGGAAGCGAGCGTGAAGGATTACGAGCGGATGCAGAACTACCCCGACCCGCAGTTTGTCCGTGAACGGGAGAGGATCATGGAGGGGCTGCGGAAGGCGGGGCTGCAGGAGGGACAGTAGCCGAGGTCCAGCTTCGCTCGCCGGCCCGACCTTGCATGCTCGTTCGGCAGTCGGGCTTTATCCGCCCAATTGATGCGTCCAGGGCCCAGCCTGCTCCGTCCGCAGTTCGTCGGAGCCGGACGCGGGGTCTGACCGCCTTCGCGTCGGAACCCAAGCGTCAGGCTTTGACCACCAGGAACGGCAAGACGAAGGCGCAGTTGACCCCGTGAACAAGGCGTATTCTGTAAACATCGACCCTGCGTCATCCGGGCCGTCTGCCCGGAATGAATTCTGACGCGCGACAGGACTTCTTTCTGGACCGGCGACGATGTTTGCCGTCTCTTACGCCAGGTCATCGAACGGTCTCATATAGATTCAGTCATAGTATTGCAAAATCTTGCCCGCGATGGAATTCACGATTCCCTCGTCTGCGCGCGCGTCTGTCTTTGCAGAAACACCACTCAATTCGGGAAACGCTCGGATGGCGACGACAATCGGAAACCGGATCGTTCTCGACGGCGCCTTTACGGACTGGCTGGCGGCCGAGATGGTCATGACGTCGGCAAACGCGGTTTCCGGCTATCAGATCTACGGCGCTTCGCTCGCCGACGCGACGCTCGGCCAGACCTTCGTCATCGGCGTCGACGCGACCAGCGCCTCCGATCCGGTGATCGCCGCCGGCACGGTCATCTATCTCAACGCCCACCAGAACGGCGCGACCGGCTACAGCCCGTCGTTCGCCGCGGGCAAGATCGGCGCCGAATACGAGATCGTGTTCGCCAAGACGGCGGGCGTATTGCGGCCGACCCTGTATTCGGTGACGTCGACGGGCGCGCTTACGGCGCTCAACGGCGCGCAGCCGCTCGCCTTCGCCGTCTCCAGCGACGGCCGCAGCGTCGAAGTCGCCGCGCCGCAGTCGCTGCTCGCCCCGGCCGGCGGGACCGCCCCGCCGTCGATCAATTTCGCCGCGCTGATCAACAACGCGACCGGACTGCCGGGCGATTTCAACAACAACCCCGAATACACGATCCCGGCCGCGGCGACGGTCGCCCCGCCGCCGCCGCCGAACCTGAGCGTCAAGAAGGTCGGCATCGTCTATTCCGCGACCACCGCGGCGCTCTATTTCGGCGGCGCCGCCGCCGGGCAGACGGCCTACGCCGACCTCTTCATGACCGCCCAGCATCAGGCCGAGGCGGCCGGCGTCTCCTACGACCTCCTGACCGAAGCCGATCTCACCAACGTCGCCAAGCTGTCGCAGTACGGCGCGCTGATCTTCCCGAGCTTCCAGAACGTCCAGGCGAGCCAGCTCTCCGCGATCCAGAGCGCGCTCAATCAGGTCGTCGGCCAGTCTCACGTCGCGATCATCACCGCCGGCACTTTCATGACCAACGACCAGACCGGCGCGGCGCTGGCGGGCAACCCTTATGCGGCGATGCAGACGCTGCTGAACCTGACCCCGTCCGCGTCGGGGACCGCCACCTATTCGGTCATCCCCGATGCGGCGGCGCTGGCGGCCAGGAATCCGATCCTCTCCGGCTACGCCGCCGGCCAACGCATCGGCGGCGAGAGCGGCCTGTTCGCCGGGACGACGCAGGGCTATTACACCAACAGCGGCTATACGACCTTCTCCGGCAATACCGCGCCGGCGACGACGATCGCCGACATCCAGATTTCCGGCGGCGCGGCCCTGCCGGGCGTGGTGCAATCGTCGACCGGGGCGACCGTATTCGCCACGACGGGCCTGTTCGGCGACAGCAACCTCTTGCAGCACGTCATCCAGAACGCCGTGTTCGGGACGACGCCCAGCCTCGCGATCGACGCCACGCGCTTCGCCGGCCTGGTGAATTCGCGCGACGACATGGATCAGTCGCAGTTTCCCTCGGACGTCAGCCCGAGCGGCAAGTCGGGCATATACGCCCAGATGATGCCGATCCTGCAGTCGCTGAAGAGCCAATACGATTTCGTCGGCAGCTATTACATCAACATCGGCGACAATACCGCCAAAGGGCAAACGACCAACTGGTCGGTCTCGCTGCCCTACTACAACCAGTTGCTGCAGATGGGCAACGAGATCGGCGACCACTCGTACACGCATCTGCTCAATCCGCCGTCCGGCGTTCCGTCGGAGGACACCAACGCCCTTGGAACCGGCGCCGGGCCTTTCACCTATTCTTACGAGTTCGGCGCGTCGAAGACGGTCGAGCAGCAGAACATCGGCATCACGATCGCCGGCGCCGCGGTTCCCGGGGCCAACGATCTGCTGCCCGACTCGCAGCAGATCCTGTCCTATTTTCCGAGCGGCTCGGGCCTCACCGGCTATGTCAGCGGCGGCTGGACCGGCGTCGGCTCCGGCTCCCCGAACGCGATCGGCTACATCACGCCGGCGAACGCCAATTCGGTTTATGTCGCGCCGAACATCACCTTCGATTTCACGGAGATCCAGTACGGCGGCAAGACGGCCGCGGCGGCGCTCGCCGACTGGGAGTCGCTGTTCAACCAGCTCTCGGCCAATTCCGCGACGCCGATCATCGTGTGGCCGTGGCACGACTACGGCATCACCGACTGGACCACCTCGGGGTCGGATCCGGGCTACACCCAGGGCCTGTTCTCCGGGTTCGTCCAGTACGCCTACGCCGCGGGCTACGAGTTCGTCACCGCCGAGCAGCTCGCGCAGCGGGTCGCCGCCCAGCAGGCGGCGACGCTCGCCGAGTCGACCGCCGTCAACGCCGGCGGAGCCACGGTCGTCACCGCGTCGGTCACGCCGAGCGCCGCCAATCCCGACCTCGGCGGCATGGCGCTCAATGTCGTCAACGGCGCCGCCGGCCAGGTCATCGCCAACGCCGGCTCGTGGTACGCCTACGACGCCAACAGCGTCTTCCTCGCCAACGACGCCGCCAACAAGGCCGCCGCGGAGACGTTCGTCGTCACCCTCGGCGCGGCCCAGGACGACGTCACCCATGTCGATGTTCTGCCGATGCGCGCCGACCTGCTGTCGGCGACCGGCGACGGGACCAATCTGACCTTCGTGTTCGCCGGCGACGGGTTGGTCGACATCCACCTCAAGACGCCGGCGGCGAACGCCAACGTGGTTTCGGTCCAGGCCTCGATCGCCGGGACCGAGGGGGCGGGCTGGGCGGCGCCGGTCGCCAGGCTCGCGGGCAACGACCTGCAACTGACCTTCAACGACGGCCTCGAATCGATCTCGTCCGCGTCGCCCCAGGGCGTTCCGGTAACCCACACGGTCACCATCACCGAGAGCGGGTTCGCGGTCGCCGGCGCGGCGTTCGTGTTCGCCGCTCCCGCGGTGGCGATCGCCGGCTCGGGCGGCCTGACCAACCAGAAGACGGTGACGATCTCCGGCACGGCGACCGAGCCGACGGCGAGCCAGGTGGTGGGAACGACGGTGTCGCTCTACGACAACGGCTCGACGACCGCGCTCGGAACCGCGACGGTCAAGGCGGGGGTCAGCGGCGGGCTGCCGACCTGGAGCGCCACCGTGACGCTGTCGGGCGACGGGACGCACAGCATCGTCGCGTCCGACACCGACCTCAGCCGTCTGACCGGCTCGTCGGCGCCGGTGGTCTACACGCTGGACACCGTCGCGCCGACGGTCGCGATCACCACCGCCGGCGGCGCGACCAGCAACGCGACGCAGACGATCGCCGGTACGGTGACGGCGACCGGGGCCGCGGCGGCCGGCAGGACGGTGACGGTCTATGACAACGGCGCCGCGGTCGGGACAGCCACGCTCGCCAACGGCGCGTGGTCGACGACCGTGACCCTCAAGGCCGGCGCCAACAGCATCGTCGCCTCCGACACCGACGCCGCCGGCAACACCGGCGCGAGCGGCGCGGTGGCGTTCACGCTGAACCCCGCGACCGGACCGACGGTCGCGATTGCGACGGCCGGGATCATCACCAACAAGGCGACGCAGACGATCGCCGGCACGGTGACCGTGTCCGGGGCCGCCGCCGGCTCGATCGTGACGCTCACTGACAATGGCGCCCTGATCGGCACGGCGACGCTCAGCAACGGGTCGTGGTCGACCAGCGTGACCCTGAGCGAGGGCGCCAACTTCATCACCGCGTCGGACACCGACGCCGGCGGCCTGACGGGAACAAGCGGCGTGACCTTTACCCTCGACACGCAAACGCCGACGGTCGCGATCGGCTCGACCGCCGGCGCGGTCAGCTCCGCGACCCAGACGATCGCCGGAACGGTGTCGGAGAGCGTGGCGTCCAACGTCGTCGGATCGACCGTCTCGCTGTTCGACAATGGCTCGACGACGGCCTTCGCCACCGCGGTGGTGCAGGCCGGCGTCGGTGGCGCAGCGCCGACCTGGTCGACGACGGCGACGCTCGCCGCCGGCGCGCACAGCATCGTCGCCAAAGACGTCGATCTCGCCGGCAATGTCGGGACGTCGAGCGCGGTCGTCTATTCGGTCGCGACGAGGCCGGCGCCGACGATCGCCTCCGAGGGCTATTCCGGAACCAAGAAGAAAGGCCACTGGATTCTGGGCGGCGGCGCGACCGCGGGCGCGACGGTCACGGTCAACGACGGCGCGACCGCGCTCGGAACCACGACCGCGACCTCGGCGGGAACGTGGAGCTTCACCACCGCCCTGAGCAAGACCGCGGCGCACGACTTCACCGCGGTCGCGGCCGGGGCGGTCTCGGCGCATGTCTACGAGGGGTCGAGCGGGGACGACACGTTCAGTCTCGCATCGGAAGCCGCCTTGTCGTCCGCGGCGCTGATCGACGGCGGCGCCGGGACCAATACGCTGCAAATGACCGGCGCAGCCATCGTGACCGACGCGGACTTCGCTCATGTCGCGGCGGTCCAGGTCCTCGGCCTCGCCGGCGCAAGCGGCGTGACCCTGGGGACCAACGCCGCCAACGCCGGGGTCGCGACCGTCACCACCGGGGCCGGCGCGACCAGCGTGACGGCCTCCGGGCAATCGCTGACGATCGACGCGTCGGCGATGGCGGCCGGGCAGACCCTGACGCTCGCCGGCTCCTCCGCCGAACAGGTCACGGCCGCCGCCAACGTCGACGCGCGCGGCGAAACGGGCGCGCTCAGCCTCACCGTCACCGGGGTCGGGTCGATCCTCACCGGCACCGGCGCGGAGACGATCACCGCGTCGAAGGGCGGCAACACCATCGCCCTCAATGGTCAGGGCGACAGCGTCGCCGTGACCGGGCATACCGCCGCCGACAGCTTCGTCTTTTCCTCAACCGGCGCCTCGACGAACACCGCGGCCGGCCGAGACACGATCACCGGTTTTGTCGCGAGCGGCTCGATCCGTGACCTGCTGGACGTCTCCGCGATCAATCCAAATCTCGCCATCCAGGGCGCCGTCAGCGCGAGCGGCGGCGGGCGACGATCGGGCGGCGGGACGGCGACGGTCGCGGCGGACTCGGTCGCCTGGCTCTATTCCGGCGGCGCCGCCATGGTTTACGTCAACACCACCGCCAGCGCGCTCTCGACCGGCAGCGCGAGCCTGATGGCGATCAATCTGGCCGGCGTATCGTCGGGCCTGTCGGCGACGAACTTCAGGGCGTGATGTCGCCGCGCTCGCTGAGCGCGGCGGGGCGCGGTCAGCGACCGCGCCTACAACG
>CAMFKX010000195.1 GCA_945957375.1 uncultured Roseiarcus sp. | reverse complement strand
CGCCCCCGAAGCCGCCGCCTCCGCCGAAGCCGCCGCCCCCGAAACCGCCTCCGCCGAATCCTCCGCCGCCCATCGGAATGAACACGACGTTGCCGCCGCCCCGGCGGCCGACGCGCGTCAGGACGAACAGGATGAACAGGAAGATCAGGAACGGGGCGATCGCTTCGAACAGCGTCGCGTCCTCCTCGCTCCGGGTCTCCCGCGGCTTGGGCTTCCACTCCGCCGAATCGGTGGTGAGCGTGGTGATGATGTCGTCGACGCCCCGGCTGACGCCGCCGCTGAAGTCGCCCGCCTTGAACCGGGGCGCGATGGCGTTGGCGATGATCAGCCCGGAGATCGCGTCGGTCAGCGTGCCTTCGAGGCCGTAGCCGACCTCGATGCGCACGCGCCGCTCCTTCGGCGCGATCAGCAGGAGGACGCCGTTGTCCTTCTTGGTCTCGCCGAGCTTCCAGAAACGGAAGAGGTCGTTGGCGTAAGGCTCGATCTCCTGGCCGTCGAGCGAGGGCACCGTCGCCACCACGAGCTGGATGCCGGACTTCTGTTCGAGCTCGGCGAGCTTGCCCTGGAGATCGGCGACGGTGATCGGCGACAGGATTTTCGCCGCGTCGACGACCCGCCCGGAGAGCGCCGGGAAATTGGCCGCCGCGAGCGCGGCGCCGATCCAGAGCGCGACGAGCAGGAAGGCCGCCGCCGCGCCGCGCAGGCTCCTGGGCATCCGGGTCCTCCCCGGCGCGTCAGAACTTCACTTTCGGGGCCGATTGGGCGTCCGCGTCGGCGGTGAAGGCGACCAGCGGCTTCACCGAGCGGAAAACCGTGTTCGCCCACAGGACGGTCGGGAAGGTCCGCAGCTCTGTGTTGAAGTCCTGAACCGACGCGATGTAGTCCTTGCGCGCCACGGCGATGCGGTTCTCAGTGCCTTCGAGCTGCGACTGCAGCGCCAGGAAGTTCTGATTGGACTTGAGGTCAGGGTAATTCTCGCTGACCGCGAGCAGGCGGCCGAGCGCGCCGGACAATTGCGCCTGCGCCTGCTGCATCGCCTTGACCTTCTCCGGGTCGGTGAGGTCGTCGGCGGTGAGGTTGATCGCGGTCGCCTTGGCGCGCGCTTCCGTCACCTGGGTCAGGACTTCCTTCTCCTGCTTGGCGTAGCCCTGCACGGTGGCGACCAGGTTGGGCACCAGATCGGCGCGCCGCTGATACTGGTTCTGGACCTCGGCCCATCGCGCCTTGGCCGCCTCCTCCTTGGTCGGAATGACGTTGTAGCCGCAGCCCGCGAGCGACAGCGCGATCAGCGTCAAGGCGACGAGCGAACGGATGCGTGAGAAGATTGCCACGGCAGGCCCCAGCTTTGGGGCGCAATCGGTCGCGCCCGTCCCGCTCTTCTATACAGGCGGCGCCGGCGCTTCGCCAAGCCGCATGCCCGGTTCGCTCAGGCGAGGCCGCGCGCCTGCGTCCTGGCGAAAACGACCGAGAGCGGAACCGCCAGGATCGCGCCGACAACGGCGGCGTAGACGATCCACGCGCCCAGCGTCGGCGCCAGCGCCGGAATGAGCAAGGTCACCAGGATCAAGACGCCCGCCAGCGTCGGCGCGAGAAACACCCAGCACAACAGAACCACTCGCCACATGATTTCCCCTCCCGAGGCCAACGAACACGCCGCCCGATGCGCAGGGGCGATGCGCTCAACGAATCACCCGGCCGCCGCCGAGAGCCTTGATCCGGATCAAATCGGCCGCCGGAAAATGCCTCAGGACTGCCGCGTCGCTGCGCGCCCTTGACCAAGGTCGAGTTGCAAGCCGATTGCGCGCCAGCGACAATCGCGGACGATTCAGGGGAGGCAGGTCTTTGGCTCAGCACTTCGATCCGCGCAACGCGCCGTTCGACCGGCTGAGCGAGGATGAGATCGGCGTCGTCCGCGATTCGCTCGACATCGCCTATTACCGCCCGAACGAAACGATCCTGGCGGCCGACGCCGCGCCGGAAAGTCTGTTCATCGTCATCAAGGGCGTGGTCGAGGAGCGCGACGGCGACGACCTCATCGCGCTGCGCGGACCCGGCGACATGTTCGATTCGCGCGCGGTCGTCCAGGGCAAGAGCTCCGGCGCCTTCGTGGCGCGCGAGGAGACGCTGTGCAACCTCCTGCCGCGCGCCGTTACGCTCGGGCTGATCAACCAGAACCCGCGCTTCGCCTCGTTCTTCTATCTCGACATCGCCCACAAGCTCGACACCGTGTCGCGCGAGGAGGAGGGCGCGCGGTTCACGCCGCTGCTCGGCGCGCGGGTCGGCGATCTCTTTCTTCACCCGGCCATTTTCGCCGACGCGACGGAGACGGTCGCCGAGGCCGGCGCGCTGATGCGCGAGCATAAGACCTACGCGCTGTTCGTCACCGACGACAAGGGCGTGGGAATCGTGACCCGCTCGGATCTGCTCGGCGCGGCGCTCGACGATCGCCAGGCGCTCGACGGCCCGATCGGCCCTTTGGCGCACCGGCCGGTCATCGGCATCGAGCCCGACGACCTGGTCACCACCGCGCTCCTGCGCATGACGAAGCACAACAAGCGTCGGCTCGCGGTCGGGCGGGAC
Source organism: uncultured Roseiarcus sp. (assembly GCA_945957375.1). Classification (GTDB taxonomy): domain Bacteria; phylum Pseudomonadota; class Alphaproteobacteria; order Rhizobiales; family Beijerinckiaceae; genus Roseiarcus. Next base: position 8,273 of record CAMFKX010000195.1, on the reverse strand, counting down.
GGCCAGTTCGTCGGTCTGCTCGAAGACATCGACCTCCTGAGCTTTCTCGCCGGCAATTCCCAGCTCGTGGGCGGCCGCATCGACCGCTCGCGCCGGGTCGCCGATCTCGCGCGCGCCGCCCGGGGGATCGAGCCGCAGATCCGGCTCTTGCGCCGCCAGGGGGTCAAGGTCGACCTCGTGTGCGAGATCGTCTCCGATCTCAACCGTCGCCTGCTGCACAAGCTCTACGCGCTGGTCGCGCCGACCTCGGTGCGCGAGGCCGGCTGCTTCTTCGTCATGGGCAGCGAAGGGCGGGGCGAGCAGACCTTCCGCACCGATCAGGACAACGGTCTGATCCTCGCCGGCGAGGTGCCGGAGGCGGACCTCGACAAGTTCCGCAAGGACGTGTTCGACGCGCTCGAGCTGTGCGGCTTCCCGCCCTGTCCCGGCGAGGTGATGGTGCGCAACCCGGTCTGGTCGAAGACGCTGGACGCGTACCGGGACGACTTCGCCGCCTGGCTCGCGACCTCGGACGAGACCGGCATGATGAACATCGCGATCTTCTACGATTCCGAGGCGGCCGCCGGCGACGGCAAGCTGCTCAAGGCGGCCAAGCAGGACCTGATCGACCTGATGCACGGCGAGCGCCTGCGGCTCGCCCGATTCGCTCGGGCGATCGACGCCTTCCCGACGCCGATCGGCTTCTTCAACAACCTCGTCACCTCGAAGGCCGAGGGCGACGCGCTCGATCTGAAGAAGGGCGGCATCTTCCCGATCGTGCATGGGGTGCGCGCCTTGGCGCTGGAGAAGGGGCTGTTCGAGACGAGCACCACCGCGCGCGTCGCCAAGCTCGCCGAGCTCGGCGTGTTCGACAGTCAGTTCGCCCGCGAACTGACGCAGGCGCTGCATTACCTGATGACGATTCGGCTCGACGCGCAGATCGCGGAAAAGGCCTCGACCAGCCTGGTCAAGCCGGCGGAGCTCTCGACCATGGACCGCGACCTGCTGCGCGACGCGTTCCAGGTGGTCAAGCGGCTGCGCGACATGCTGCGGCGCCACTTCAACCTGGCGATGTTCTGATGTGGCTCGGCCTCAAGCGGCGGCTGCAGTTCCGTCTCCTGCGCGACCCCGCCTTTCGCTTCCTGTTCGATCCGCCGCCGCCCGGCGAATATGTTTCGATCGACTGCGAGACGACCGGCCTCAACACGCGCAAGGACGACATCGTCACGGTCGCCGCGGTCTGCATCCGCGGCAACCGCATCCTGACCAGCGAGCGCTTCGAGGCGATGGTGAAGCCGAAGGCGAAGCTCAGTCCGGACGCGATCAAGGTGCATCGTCTGCGCGAGCAGGACGTCGCCGACGGGCGATCGATCGATGACGTGCTGCCCGAACTCCTGCGCTTCATCGGCTCGCGCCCGCTGGTCGGCTTCTATCTCGAGTTCGACGTGGCGATGCTGAACCGGCACGTGCGCCGCCTGCTCGGGATCGGCCTGCCCAACGAACAGATCGAGGTGTCGGGCATCTATTACGAGCGCAAATACGCCGGCGCGCCGCCCGGCACCGAGGTCGATCTGCGGTTCATGAGCATCCTGAACGACCTCCGCCTGCCGTCATGGGCCCAGCACGACGCCTATTCCGACGCGCTGATGACGGCGATGATGTATCTGAAGCTCGAGGACCTGAAGGCGCGCGACGTGCGTATCCCGCGCGGCAAAGCGAAGCCGGCGGCGTTCTACGGCGGCGGCGGCTGAGACAAAGCCCGAACGGCGGGTTGGCGCAAAACGCCGCCCGAAGAGGAAACTCAATAGCGCGCGACTACTCCGGCCAGAAGGCGTCGTCGACCGCCTGCTCGAACGGGAAGGGCGCCGAGGCCGGGAAGGCGCCGTCGGGCAGGCCGGTCTCGCGGGCGGCGCCGATGACGGCGAGTTCGTAGGCCTCGGCCAGGGCCTCGTCGAGCCTCGCCTTCAGGCTCGGATTATCTTTCAGTTGGTTGCGCAGCCGGATTCGCTGTTCCCGGATCGTCGCGCTCCAGCTGGGGCTACGGTAGCCCGGCTGAAAGCGCCATTTGAGCAGATGAAGCAGGAGAACCGCGAGCCGGTTGACGAGCTCGCGCTTCTCGCCGCGTCCCATGCTCTCGATCTCCTCGGCGATGTTGTCGACGTCGGCGGCGTCGAAGCGCCGGGCGCGCAGAAGCGCCGCCTGCTCCATCGCCCATGCGTAGAAATCGTTGTCGTAGACGTTGGACATCGCGGCCCGTCCGGTTCGCCTCCAACATGGCCTTGAAGGCCGCTTCGCGCAAATGCAAAGCCGCGGCCGCGGCGCGAAGCGTCAGGATCTACGGGCTCTTTCGGCCAACCCTCATTCGCGCATTGCGGCGGAGGCCGCGTGCGCCGCGCCGCTTCCTGCTCTGCGAAGGCTTCGCGCCTGCCGGGCGCAGCCCGTCGGACACCGGGGCGTTCCGCCGACGCCCCGGCGAGGATTGGCGGGCCGCTCCCCGGAGCGGCCTGTCGCATTCCTCCGCCGCAAACGGCCGTCAGAAGATGTGGCGGAAGAGGAAGAACAGCGTGCCCGACAGGACCATCGCCACCGGGAGCGTCAGCACCCAGGCGAGCGCGAGGTTGCGCACCGTCGACCATTGCATGCCCGAGCCATTGGCGACCATCGTGCCGGCGACGCCCGAGGACAGCACGTGGGTGGTCGACACCGGCAGGCCGAAGCCGTCGGCGGCGCCGATCGTCGCCGCGGCGACCAGTTCGGCCGCCGCGCCCTGGCCGTAGGTCAAGTGGGTCTTGCCGATCTTCTCGCCCACCGTCACCACGATGCGCTTCCAGCCGACCATGGTGCCGAGACCGAGGGCGATCGCGACCGCGACCTTCACCCACAGCGGGATGAACTTGGTCGAATAGTCGAGCTCCTTCTTGAACTCGCCGAGCTGCTTCTTCTCCGCGTCGGTGAGCTCGTTCTCCTTGTCCTTGGCCAGCACGCGCAGCGCCTCCGAGGCGAGGTACATGTCGTTGCGGACGTTCTCGACCTTGTCGAGCGGCGTCTTGGCGACCGACCCGGAGCGCTTCACTTCGTCGCTGATCTGCGTCACCAGCACGGCGAGCGAGGGGTAGGTTCCCTCGGAGATCTTGTGGTCGTGGACGTACTCGGTCACGGCCGGCCGCGGATCGCCGATCACGGCGTAGCCGGCGGCGTGCTTCTCGACGACCTTCGAGGCGGTCTGCGCGGCGGCGATGAAGGTGTCGGCGTGACCCGGCTCGGGCGCCCGGTTGAGCGCATAGGCGGTCGGCACCACGCCGATCAGGATCAGCATGATCAGGCCCATGCCCTTCTGCCCGTCGTTCGAGCCGTGGAAGAACGACACCAGCGTGCAGGTCAGGATCAGCAGGCCGCGGATCCAGAGCGGCGGCGGATCGCGGCCCTCGGGCGCCTTGTAGAGCGCCGGAGCGCGGACGATCGCCTTCATCAGCAGGAGCAGCAGGCCGGCGAGGACGAAGCCGAACAGGGGCGAGAGCAGCAGCGCATAGCCGATCTTCGTCACCTGGGTCCAGTCGACGCCCGCAGTGCCGTCCTGGCCGCGCATGATGGCGTTGGCGACGCCGACGCCGACGATCGAACCGATCAGGGTATGGGAGCTCGACGCGGGAAGGCCGAACCACCAGGTGCCGAGGTTCCAGAGGATGGCCGCGATCAAGAGCGCGAACACCATGGCGAAGCCGGCGCTCGAGCCGACCTGCAGGATCAGCTCGACCGGCAGCAGCGAGACGATGCCGAAGGCGACCGCGCCGCTCGACGCGAGCACGCCGATCAGGTTCCAGCAGCCCGACCACACGACCGCGACATTGGCCGGAAGGGCGTGGGTGTAGATGACCGTCGCGACCGCGTTGGCGGTGTCGTGGAAGCCGTTGACGAACTCGAAGCCGAGGGCGATCAGCAGCGCCACGCCGAGCAGCAGGAACGGCACGACGGTCGTCGGGCCTCCGCCGGTCGCCGCCATGTCCTGGTAGATCGACCAGGCCATGTAGAACAGCCCGCCGGCGAGAATCGCCAGAAAGATCAGGGCGGCGCGGATGTCGAGCGGATGGTCGAGATGCGGCTTGCCGACCGCGCTCTTGTCATGCGGCGGCGAGTAATCGGTTGCAGCGGTCATCGCGTCGGCTCCAGATCCGGGAAGCCGACTCTATTGCGATCTCGCATGACAGGAGCGTGAACCACTGCCAGCGTTCGCGCGCTACTGGAAGATCCTCGCCGCGCTGAGCATGGTCATGTAGACGCCCCATGCGATCGGGACGCCGACGACCGCCCAGGCGAGGACCGCGGTCGCGTCCAGGCCGCCGTAGCCGATGCCGAAGGAGGCGGTCTTGGCCGGGCCGAGCTGACGTTCGTGCTCGCCGCCGGCCTTGATGAACCATTTCTCCGCGACCGGACGCACCAGCGCGTTGGCGATCAGGCCGATCACCAGCAGCCCGGTCAGCGTATAGAAGATCGCGTCGTAGACGTGATCGCGCGGGATGCCGCCGGCGACGCGCGAATCGTGGAGGTAGTTGACCAGGACCGGACCGACGATGCCGGCCGTCGACCAGGCGGTGAGCAGCCGGCCGTGGATGGCGCCGACATATTGCACGCCGAACAGGTCGGCGAGATAGGCGGGCACGGTGGCGAAACCGCCGCCGTACATCGAGGCGATGATGCAGCAGACGGCGGCGAACAGGGCGAGCGATCCCCAGTTGGCCAGCGTCGTCAGCGATCCGTAGCAGAGGATGCCGAGGATGAAGAAGACGAAGTAGGTGGTCTTGCGGCCGATCCGGTCCGACAGCGACGCCCAGAAGAAGCGCCCGGCGATGTTGAACAGCGAGAACAGGCCGACGAAGCCGGCGGCGATCGCGCCGGCGAGCTTGCGGTCGTCGTCGGTGAACTGGGAGAAGCCGACCGTGGGGTGGCCGAACAGATGGCCGCCGAAGGTCTCCTGCAGCATCGGCGCCGCCGCGCCGATGACGCCGATGCCGGCCGAGACGTTGGTCATCAGCACCAGCCACACCAGCCAGAACTGCGGCGTCTTGTGCGCGTCGTGCAGGTGGACGTTGCCGTGCGCGATCATCGCGCCGGCGCGCCGGTTGATCACCAGTCCGTCCGGTGCCCAATGCGCCGGCGGGACGCGGTAGCCGAGCGCCCCGCCCATCATGAAGACGAAGTAGACCGCGGCGAGCACGAGGAAGGTCTGCCACACCCCGACCTCGGTCGGCGTCTTGAAATAGTTCATCAATTGGCTCGCGAGCGGCGAACCGATCATCGCGCCGCCGCCGAAGCCCATGATCGCCATGCCGGTCGCCATGCCGCGCCGATCCGGGAACCACTTCACCAGCGTCGAAACCGGCGAGATGTAGCCCAGTCCGAGGCCGATCCCGCCGATCACGCCGGAGCCGAGCCACATCAGCCACAGCTGGTGGATGTAGACGCCGAGCGCCGAGATGACGAGCCCGCCGGCCCAGCAGAAGGCCGCCACCACGCCCGCCTTGCGCGGTCCGGCGCGCTCGAGCCATCCGCCGAACAGCGCCGCCGACGAGCCCAGCAGGACGAAGAAGAGCGTGTACATCCAGCCGAGGTCGAACTGCGTCCAGTCGCAATCGGTCGCGAACAGGGCGTGTCCGGTGATGGCGAGCTTGCCGGAGAACGTGGTCGCGTCGCCCGGGCAGACGACCGGCTTCGGCAGCCCCTTCGCCGCGGCGACGACGCGGCCGAGCGGCACCCAGAACACGCTGAAGCCGTAGGCCATCCCGATGCAGAGGTGAATGGCGAGCGCGGCGGGCGGCACCAGCCAGCGATTGAAGCCGGCTTTCGCGACAATCTGCTCGCGATCGAGGAACCCGTGGCTCTGCGCCGCGTCGACCTTGGACATCGCCATCCCACCCCGTAATGACGCGCCTCGGCGGACGCAGTTCAAACGAGTGTTCTCGACGCGGCTCCCGCCGTCAAGGGGCTCCCACGATTTCAGGCCGTCTCGGCGAGCAGCGGCAGATGTTGGCCCTGTCCCTCGCCGTCCCGGTCGAGAAGCCGGGTGGGATAGTCGCCGGTGAAGCAGTGATCGGTGAACTGCGGCTGCTTCGGGTCCCGCCCGGGAAAGCCCATCGCGCGATAGATGCCGTCGACAGACAGGAACGCGAGGCTGTCGGCGCCCATGAAGGCGCGCATCGCCTCGAGATCCATACGCGCCGCCAACAGCTTGTCCCGTTCGGGGGTGTCGATGCCGTAAAAGTCCGGGAAGGCGATCGGCGGCGAGGAGATCCGGAAATGCACTTCCCGCGCTCCGGCGTCGCGCATCATCTGCACGATCTTGACGCTGGTCGTGCCGCGCACGATCGAATCGTCGATCAGCACCACGCGCTTGCCGGCGACCACGGCCCGGTTCGGGTTGTGCTTCATGCGTACCCCGAGTTCGCGGATCGACTGGGTCGGCTGGATGAAGGTGCGGCCGACGTAGTGATTGCGGATGATGCCGAGTTCGAAAGGCAGGCCGCAGGCCTGGGCGTATCCGAGCGCGGCCGGAACGCCGGAATCCGGCACCGGCACGACGACGTCGGCCTCCGCCGGAGCCTCGCGCGCGAGTTCGGCGCCCATCGCCTTGCGGGCGTCGTAGACGGAGCGGCCGTGGACGATGGAATCGGGCCGGGCGAAGTAGATGAACTCGAAGATGCAGGGCCGCGCCGGCTGACGCGGCTGGGGAAAGAAGCTCTTCACGCCGTCGCCGTCGATGACCACGACCTCGCCGTTCTCGATGTCGCGCACGAATCGGGCGCCGATGATGTCCAGCGCGCAGGTCTCCGAAGCCAGGATCGGGCAGCCGTCGAGTTCGCCGAGCACCAGCGGCCGGATGCCGAGCGGGTCGCGCGCGCCGATCAGCTTCTTGTTGGTCAGCGCCACGAGCGCATAGGCGCCCTCGATCTCGGCCAGCGCCTCGACGAACCGGTCGACGATCCTGCTCCGGCGCGAGCGCGCGGCGAGCAGCAGGACGACTTCGGTGTCGGTGGTCGACTGGCAAATGGCGCCGGCACGGATGAGTTCGCGGCGCAAGGTCAGGCCATTGGTCAGGTTGCCGTTGTGGGCCACCGCCAGGCCGCCGGCCTCGAGTTCGGCGAACAGCGGCTGAACGTTGCGCAGGGCCGTCTCGCCGGTGGTGGAATAGCGGACGTGGCCGATCGCGCTGAGGCCCGGAAGCCGGTCGATCGTCGCCGCGCTGGAGAAGTGGTCGCCGACCAGCCCCTGGCGCCGTTCCGAGTGGAACCGCTCGCCGTCGAATGCGACGATTCCGGCGGCTTCCTGTCCGCGATGCTGTAGGGCGTGCAGCCCGAGCGCGACGACGGCCGCCGCATGCGGATGGCCGTAGATTCCGAAGACGCCGCATTCCTCGCGCAGGCGATCGCCGTCGAGATCCGCGCCCGTCGATTCGCGGCGCCGCGCGGCCAAGCCGCCGGCGCTGGGGTCGAACGTCGTCACTGCTTCGGCGCAGCCGGCAGCGGCCGGCCGTTGATGAGCGCGTCGAGCTTCTGCTTGTCGAGGCTGGAGCTCGACGGCGCCGCGGCCGCCGCGGCGTCCGGTTTCTTCGCGGCGTTCGCCGCCGGGGCTGGGGCCGGGGCCGGAGTCGGCGGCGCGGTCGCCTTGACCGCCGCCGGGGGCTTGGAGTCGTCGACCGCCGCTTCGTTGGCCGGGGCCGCCGCGGTGCGGGATTTGACCCAGGCGTCGATCGTCGCCGAGGCGTCCTCGGGCAGAAGCGTCACGATCTTGTCCGCCGATTCGATCAGGATCGGGCGGGTCTTGGCGTTTTTCACCCATTCCGGTTGCTGTTTTTCCGACACGAGCCAGTTGAAGATCGCGAACGCGACCACGGCGAGCAGGAACCCGCGGGCGAGACCGAAGACGAAACCGAGCGATCGATCGAGCGCGCCGATCTTGCTGTCGAGAATAGCGTCCGACAGCCTTACGGTGAACAGGGACACGACGATCAACGTTCCGAAGAACACGATCGCCGCCGCGGCCGCCTGGGCGAGTACGTCTTTATGAATATAGGGCGTAAGGTAAGGAGTCACAACCGGATAGAAATAATACGCGGCGGCCGCGGCGGCGGCCCACGAGGCTATCGCCAGGACTTCCCGGGAGAAGCCGCGCAGCATCGACAGAAACGCCGAGACCAGCAAAATCGCGAGGACGGCGAGATCAAGATAGGACGGCATCCGAAAAAACCCTGTCGAAACGCTCGGAAAGTCACGGGCGGCGACCGGCGTCCGGCCCATCTGCGC
>CAMFKX010000194.1 GCA_945957375.1 uncultured Roseiarcus sp. | reverse complement strand
GATTCCTCTACGTCTCGTGGGCTCGGAGATGTGTATAAGAGACAGGGTCATGGCTCCTGCTCGCGATCGGCGGCGGCACGGGGGCCGGCGGCGCCCTCGCGCTCGGCCACGAACTCGGCCACAAGGCGGACAAGACCCACAAGATCCTGGCGCTGCTGTCGAACGCCGTCGTCGGCTACGGCCACTTCCGCATCGAGCACAACCGCGGCCATCATGTCTGGGTCGCGACCCCGGAGGATCCGGCGAGCTCGCGCTACGGCGAGTCGGTCTATCGTTTCGCGATGCGCGAGTTGCCCGGCGCCTTCCTGCGCGGCTGGCGCAACGAAGCCGAGCGGCTTTCCCGGCGCGGCGAAAGCGTCTGGTCGCTCGACAACGAGATCCTGCAGGGCTTTTCGGTGAGCCTCGCGGCCGGCGCCGTCATGGTCGCGGCGTTCGGCTGGACGGTCGCGCCGTTCCTCCTCGTCCACAGTTTCTTCGGCTGGTACGCGCTGACCCAGACCAACTACGTCGAGCACTACGGCCTGATGCGCGAGAGGCGCGCCGACGGGCGCTACGAACCGGTCGCGCCGCGCCACTCCTGGAACACCAACCACATCTTCTCGAACATCATCACCTTCCACCTGCAGCGTCATTCGGATCATCACGCCAATCCGATGCGGCCCTACCAGTCGCTGCGCGACTTCCAGAACCTGCCCCGCCTGCCGAGCGGCTATCCGGGCATGTTCGGGCTGGCCGCGATTCCGCCGCTGTGGTTCCGCGTGATGAACCCGAAGGTGCTGGAATGGGCGGGCGGCGATCTCTCGAAGATCAACCTCGATCCCCGGCTCAAGCCGCCGGCCCCGGAGGCGCGCGCGGTCGAGGCGTGATCGTGGGAAATGAGGCGCGCCGTCGCGCGCCTCACTCCTCGAACCGCTCGCTCGTTCCCGTTCCGCCGCGCGGCGCGACCGAGGCGTCCGGCGCCTGCGCCGGCAGGCCGGCGTCGCGGAAGCGGTTGACGATCGGATAGCGCCGGTCGCGGCCAAAGTTCTTCGGCCCGACCTTGACGCCCGGCGCGGACTGCCGGCGCTTGTATTCGGCAAGATAGAGCAGGCGCTCGACCCGGCGAACGGTCTCGGAATCGTAGCCCTCGGCGACGATGTCGGCGACGCGCATCTCCTTCTCGACCAGGCCGTGCAGGATGCCGTCGAGGACGGGATAGGGCGGCAGCGAATCCTCGTCCTTCTGGTTCTCGCGCAGCTCCGCGCTCGGCGCCTTGGTGAGGATATTTTCGGGGATCACCTCGCCGTCCGGGCCGAGCGCGCCGGCCGGCTTCCAGCGATTGCGCAGCGCCGACAGGCGGAACACCTCCATCTTGTAGAGGTCCTTTATCGGGTTGAAGCCGCCGTTCATGTCGCCGTAGAGCGTGGCGTAGCCGACCGACATCTCCGACTTGTTGCCGGTCGTGACCACCATCGCGCCCGACTTGTTCGAGATCGCCATCAGAATGACGCCGCGGGCGCGGCTCTGGATGTTCTCTTCGGTGATGTCGCGCGCCTTGCCGGCGAACATGGTCGCGAGCGCGTGCTCGACGCCCTCGACCGGCTCGGCGATCGGCACGATGTCGTAGCGGATGCCGAGCGCCTTGGCGCATCCGGCGGCGTCGGAAAGCGATTCGTTCGAGGTGAAGCGGTAGGGCAGCATCACGGCGTGGACGCGTTCGGGCCCGAGCGCGTCCACCGCCATCGCGGCGCACAGCGCCGAATCGACGCCGCCCGAGAGGCCGAGCACCACGCCGGGGAAACGGTTGTTGTCGACATAGTCGCGCAGGCCCATGACGCAGGCGGCGTAATCGGCCTCGTCGCCCTCCTCGACCAGCTCCTTCGGACCCTCGACGCAGGCCCAGCCGTTCGCGCCACGCTCCCACACGGTGCGCGCCACCATCGGTCGGAAGGCGGGAAGCCGGACGGCGAGGCTGCGGTCGGCGTTGAGCGCGAACGACGCGCCCTCGAACACCACCTCGTCCTGGCCGCCGACCATGTTGAGATAGAGGATCGGCAGGCCGCTCTCGACGACGCGCGCGACCGCGACGCTCTCGCGGATCGCCAGCTTGTCGCGCTCGTAAGGGCTGGCGTTGGGGACGAGCAGGATCTCGCCGCCGGTCTCGAGGATGCACTCGACCGGGTCGGGCCCCCAGATGTCCTCGCAGATCGGCACGCCGATGCGCACGCCGCGGAACGGAATCGGCCCCGGCGAAGGGCCCGGCGCGAACACCCGCTTCTCGTCGAACACGCCGTAGTTCGGCAGGTCGACCTTGAACCGCACCGCCTCGATCCGGCCGCCGTCGAGCAGGGCGACCGCGTTGTGCAGCAGGCCCTTCTCCACCCACGGCAGGCCGACCAGCACCGCCGGCCCGCCGTCGGCGGTCTCGCGCGCCAGCGTCTCGCAGGCGGCGCGGCAGGCTTCCTGGAAGGCGGGCTTGAGCACCAGATCCTCGGGCGGATAGCCGGCGAGGAACAATTCCGGCGTCATGACGATGTCGGCGCCGAACGCCGCAGCCTCCGCGCGCGCCTTGCGCAGACGGTCGGCGTTGCCGGCGACGTCGCCGACGATCGAGGGGATCTGCGCGAGCGCGATGACGAGGCGATTGGCGGGTGCGGGCATGGCGGAGCGACATTGCCCCAAGCGCAGGGGCGGAGGCAATCGCGGGGACGCGTTTCCAGGGCAATCGCTCGAAGCTCCGGCACGGCGCCTTCTCCCCCCCTTGTGGGGGAGGATTGAGGAGGGGGGTCGCGCCGAATTCGCCGTTCGGCGTCCTCAAGACGTCAGACGGATAAGTCGGCGCGACCCCCCACCCTGTCCCGCCCCCACAGGGGGGGCGGGGACGCTCGCCGTCGGCGTACAAGTTGCTTCAAGCGATTGCCCTGGACGCGTTTCGCCGGCCGAGCGAAGCGTCGGAGCGGATCGGACGCATTGAAAGACGTCGGGCGAACGGTGCATAGTGAACGGCGTAAACGGGCTGGAGAGAGCGGACTTGATACGGCGCTTGGGGCAGGCGGCGGCCTGCGTGTGTCTCCTGTCGCTGGGGGGCTGCGCATCGCGCGACGCGCAGACGCAGGCGCTGGCGGACGGGACCGTCTGCGCGAAACGCGGATATCTGGTGGGCACGGACGTCTTCGCCGGCTGCACGTTCAACGCCGCCGCTCGTCGCAACAACCGGGCCGTAGCCGAACGACTGAACCGCGAGCAGGAAGCCGTGTACCTTCGCCGCCGGCAGGAAACCCTGCGCCAATTGTCGGTCGCGCGGAACGGCGACTTTCATTTCCCGATCTGCGATTCGGCCAGCCCGAGCGCTCAGGTCGACCGGACCACCTACGCCTGGTACGGCGAAGGCTGCCGCGAGAAGTGAAACTCCGCTCGAGCCGGCGTTCAGGGCGTCGAGTTGCATTTCCGTGCGCCCGATCCGATGTTAGACAGCCCCGGGGGGACAAAAAGGCACGGTGATTTGCAATGAAACTCGTCACGGCGGTGATCAAGCCCTTCAAGCTCGACGAGGTGCGCGAGGCGCTCGACCGGATCGGCGTGCACGGCATGACCGCGACCGAGGTCCAGGGCTACGGCCGCCAGAAGGGCCACACCGAAATCTACCGCGGCGCCGAGTACACGGTGAAGTTCCTGCCCAAGGTGCGCATCGAGATCGTCGTTCCGGACGGCCGCGTCGACGACGTGATTGACGCGATCGAACGCACCGCGCGCACCGGCGTGACCGGAGACGGCAAGATCTTCGTCACCCCGATCGAGCAAGCCCTGCGCATCCGCACCGGCGAAGCCGACGACGACGCGCTCTAGCGCCGTCGTTGCGAGCCGAGCGAATCGATCACACCGCGCGCGAGTGGCGCGGCTTGTCGCTCGCGCGGGCGAGATAGGCGTCGAACAGGGCCGCGACCGAGCGGACGAACGGCCGGCCGCGCTCGCTGACGACGATGCGCCGCCCGTCCCATGAGGCGAGCCCGTCCTCGACGAATTTCGGCAGACCCTCCGCCGCCGCTTGCGTCAGCGGCGCGGGATCGGCGCCGTGCGCCGCGGCGACCGCTTCGAGGTCGATATCGAGATCGCACATGATCCGCTCGATCACGTCGCGGCGCAGGCGGTCGTCGGCGTCGACGGCGATGCCGCGCACGACCGCAAGGCGGCCGGCCTCGATCTCCTTCTCCCACGCCGCCGCGGTCGTGGCGTTCTGGACGTAGCCCTGCGGCAGCGAGCCGATCGAACTCGCCCCGAAGCCGATCAGCGCCGGGGCGTCGTCGGTGGTGTAGCCCTGGAAGCAGCGCTTGAGGTTGCGCGCCGCCGCGGCCTTGGCCATGGCGTCGCTCGGCCGGGCGTAATGGTCGAGGCCGATCGGCACATAGCCGCCCTCCTCGGTCAGCACGCGGTGGATCGCGTTGAGCTGGGCGTAGCGCTCGGCCGGGCCGGGCAGCTGCTCCTCCGGGATCAGCGCCTGATGGCGCTTCATCCACGGCACATGGGCGTAGCCGAACACCGCGACCCGGTCGGCCCCGAGGCCGAGCGCGCGCCGGGCGGTGCGCGCGACGCCGTCCTCGGTCTGCAACGGCAGGCCGTAGATCAGGTCGAGATTGAGCGACGCCACGCCGAGCGCGCGCGCCGCCTCGGCGCAGCGCTCGGTCTCCTCGTAGGATTGCATGCGCCCGATCGCCCGCTGCACCGAGGGTTCGAGGTCCTGGACGCCGAGGCTGATGCGGGTGACGCCCATCGGACCCAGCGCGTCGCGGCGGTCGTCGGGCAGCGAGGTCGGGTCGAGCTCGATCGCGATCTCGGCGTCGGGGGCGAAGGCGAAGCGCGCCTTCAGCCGATCCATGATCGCGATCAGGCAGTCGCCCGGCAGCGAGGTCGGCGTGCCGCCGCCCCAATGCACGTGCGACACCGCGGCGCGCCGGCCGATCACGTCGGCGACCGCGTCAATCTCGCGCAGGAGCAGGTCGGCGTAGAGGCGATGCGAGGTCTCGAGGCGGACGACCGAGGTGTTGCAGCCGCAATAGAGGCAGAGCCGGTCGCAGAACGGCACATGCAGATAAAGGGACAGCGGCGTCTCGGGCGGGAGCTCCGCGAGCCAGCGGCGATAGACCTCCGAGCCGATCGCGGGGGTGAAATGCGGCGCGGTCGGATAACTCGTGTAACGGGGGACGCGGCCGTCGTAGCGCGCGACCAGTCGTTCAACCTCTTCCGCGGCCGCCGGCGCTCCGGTCATGGCGTTCATTGCGCTCATCCTGTCGTTTCCGCACCTCTCAATATCAGGAATTCGAGCGCAATTGCAGCGCGGCCGGACCGCTCGGGGTTGCGGCTGATCGCCGCGCGGTTGCGCGCTTTCGCCGTGCGGGATAGATGCGCGGAAGGGAGCGCGCGATGAACCGTCATGAGCAATTCTACATCGGGGGTCGCTGGGTCGCCCCGGTCCGCCCGGCTGCGCTGGACGTCGTCGACCCCGCGACCGAGCAGCCCTACACCCGGATCGCGCTCGGATCGGCCGCCGACGTCGACGCCGCCGTCGCCGCCGCCCGCGCGGCGTTCGACGCTTTCGCCGCGACCTCCCGCGAGGCGCGCCTCGCGCTGCTCCGGCGCATTCTCGACGCCTACAACGCCCGCGCCGAGGACCTCGCCGAGGCGGTGTCGCGCGAGATGGGCGCGCCCATCGCCTTCGCCCGCGACGCGCAGGTGTGGGCGGGGCGGGTGCATCTCGAAGCGACGATCGAGGCGCTCGAGACCTACGAATTCAGCCGGCTCAAGGGCGGCAGCCTGATCGTCAAGGAGCCGATCGGAGTCGTGGCGCTGATCACGCCGTGGAACTGGCCGTTGAACCAGATCGTCTGCAAGGTCGCGCCGGCGCTCGCGGCGGGCTGCGCGATCGTCCTGAAGCCGAGCGAGATCGCCCCGATCAGCGGCATTCTGTTCGCGGAAATCGTCGAGGCGGCGGGCGCGCCCGCCGGCGTCTTCAACCTTGTCAACGGCACGGGCCCGGACGTCGGCGCGGTCATGGCGGCGCATCCGGGCGTCGACATGGTGTCGTTCACCGGCTCGACCCGCGCCGGAATCCTGGTGGCGAAGGCCGCGGCCGACACCGTCAAGCGGGTGGCGCAGGAGCTCGGCGGCAAGTCGCCCAACATCCTGCTGCGCGACGCGGACTTCGAAAAGGCGGTGCGCGAAGGCGCGCTCGCCTGTTTCGCCAACAGCGGCCAGTCCTGCGACGCTCCGACCCGCATGCTGGTGCCGGCCGAGCGCCACGACGAGGCGGTCGCGATCGCGGCCGCCGCCGCGGACGGCCTGAAGGTCGGCGACCCGCGCGAGCAGGGCGTCGATCTCGGGCCGGTGGTGAGCGGCGTCCATTTCGACAAGATCCAGCGCCTGATCGAGGCGGGAATCGCCGAAGGCGCGCGCCTCGCCGCCGGCGGACCCGGTCGACCCGCCGGCCTCGAGCGCGGCTATTATGTCCGGCCGACGGTGTTCGGCGCCGTGACGCCCGACATGACCGTCGCGCGCGAGGAAATCTTCGGGCCGGTCCTGTCGATCCTGAGCTACGGCGACGAGGACGAGGCGATCCGCATCGCCAACGACACGCCCTATGGCCTCGCCGCCTACGTCTCCTCGACCGATCTCGACCACGCCCGCGCGGTCGCCTCCCGCCTGCGCGCCGGCACGGTCAACCTCAACTATCCCGCCTGGGACATCCGCGCGCCGTTCGGCGGCTTCAAACAGTCGGGCAACGGCCGGGAATACGCCGAGTTCGGCATCGACGATTATCTCGAGCTCAAGGCGGTGATCGGCTACCGGCCGTAAGCGAGCACGCCCCTCGCCCCTCGTCCTGACCCTGTCGAAGGACGCTCCAGAGGGCGCTGGTGTTTGGAGCCCACGGGGTCATCCTTCGACAAGCTCAGGATGAGGGCGGCGTAGCTCGGGCGCTACTGCCCCGCGCCCTGCGCGAGCGACTGACGCAACTGGTACTTGAGGATCTTCCCGGTCGCGTTGCGCGGCAGCGCCTTCACGAATTCGAGCCGCTTGGGCAGCTTGTAATGGGCGAGGCTGTCTTCGGCGAAAGCGCGCAGCTCCTCGAGCGTCAGGGACTGGCCGGCTTTCAGCGCTACCACCGCCACCACCCGCTCGCCCCATTGCGTGTCCGGCTCGCCGATCACGCCGATTTCGGCGATCGCCGGGTGGCGCATCAGCTGGCTCTCGATCTCGGCCGGGTAGACGTTCTCGCCGCCGGTGATGATCATGTCCTTGATGCGGTCGGAGATGGTGAGGAAGCCCTCGGCGTCGAAGAAGCCGGCGTCGCCGGTATGGAACCATCCGTCCCTGTCGATCGCATTCGCCGTCGCGTCGGGCAGGCCCCAGTAGCCCTTGGTGACGTTCGGCCCGCGCACCAGAATCTCGCCCTGCGCCCCCGGCTCCGTGACGTCCCGCCCGTCCGAGTCGACGGTCTTGACCTCGACGAACATCGGCGTTCGGCCGGACGAGCCGACCTTGGTCAGCGCATATTCCGGGGCGAGGAAGCTCACCATCGGCGAGGTCTCGGTCAGGCCGTAGCCCTGCTGCATCGACACGCCGCGCGCGAGATAGGTTTTCAGCACCGGGACCGGACACGGCGCGCCGCCGACGATGAGCACGCGCACCGAGGCGAGGTCGGTTTCGGCGAAGCTCGGGTGCTGCGCCATGAACAGGAACATCGCCGGCACGCCGAACATGGTCGTGACCTTGTGCGCCACGATGTCGGCGAGCGCCCGGCCGGGATCGAAGGCGCGCTGCAGCACGACGAGCGCGCCCTTCTGGAGCGCCGCGAGCATGGTCACGTTCAGCCCGCCGATATGAAAGATCGGGGCGGCGACGAGGGTCACGTCGTCGGCGAGCATGTCGAAGGCGTGCATGCTGCTGGCGTTGTTCCACCAGATATTGCCGTGGGTGAGCATGGCGCCCTTGGGCCGGCCGGTGGTGCCGGAGGTGTACATGATGAGGGCGACGTCATCCTCGAGCGCGCGAACCTGTTCGGTCTCGGGGAGCGGCCCCGCAATCCAGTTCTCCTCGTCTTCCGCCGCGAGCGTCGCCAGGAGCGACGACAGCCGGGAAAGCTGCGGCTCGATCACGGCGCGGTGCGCGGCGTCAACGATCAGCACGCGCGCCGCGCAATCCTCGATCATGAAGGCCAGTTCCGGCCCGGTCAGGCGGAAGTTCAGCGGCACGAAGATCGCGCCGAGCCGGGCGGCGGCGAACATGGCGATGAGGAACATCGGCTGGTTGAGGCCGAGAAAGGCGACGCGGTCGCCGCGGCCGACGCCGATCGCGGCGAGGCGGCCGGCGCAGGCCTCGATGTCCCGTTGCAGCGCGCCGTAAGTCCAGTCGCGACCCTCGAAATGCAGCGCCCGCCGTTCGGGGGTGCGCAAAGCGCGCTCACGCAACCAGTTGGCGAGGCCGATATCCGGCGTCATCCGTCCCTCCCTGTGTGCCTCTTCGTGTCCGTTGTGGTGAATTTCACCACGAAGGTCACGAAGGGTCACGAAGTTTGTTGGGCGCCGCAAGCGGCCTGCTATGACGCGATCGAAACGAAGATTGCGTAGCTCCGGAAGGAGCCGGAATCTACGACCTCGTCCTGAGGAGCCCGCGCGCCGCGGGCTCCTCGGGACGAGGTCGGCGGCGGTGGCCAGCCCCGTCTTGGGAGCCAAACAGCGCCGGGGGCCTATCAGCGGACAGCCTACCAAATATTCCGCTTCGGCTGCGCGAAAATAACTCCGGCGCCGATGGCGTCAGGAACGTAGGGAGCGCGGTCAGCGCTTGGCGATCGTCGGGGCCACGCCCTGCTCCTCCGCGGCGTGCTGCTGGGCGGCCTTGGCGCGCCTGAACGCCGGGCGCGCCTTGAGCCGGGCGTAGTAAGCCTGAAGCGACGCCGGCGCCTGCTCGAACAAGCCGATGAATTTCAGCAGCATCAGGGCGTAGGCGACCGAGATGTCGGCGACGGTGAAGCGCCCGGCCGCGACGTAGTCGGCGCCGGCCATCATCATCTCGAAGCCGGCGAGGCGGCCGAGCGTCCAGCGGGCGTAGTCGTCGGCGGCCTGGGGAAGGCGGCGCTCGGGCGGCTCCAGCGTCGTGTAGCGCAGCACCAACGTCTGCGGAAAGGTCAGCGTCGCCTCGCCGCAATGGAGCGCGTTGAGATAGGCGCCGTAGCCCGGCTCGTCCGGCCGAACGCTGAGCGGCGGACCGGAATAGCGCTCGGCGAGATACTGGCAGATCGCCGCCGATTCGGTCATGCGCGTTTCGCCGTCGATCAGCAGCGGGATCGTGCCGAGCGGGTTCACCTCGAGATATTCGCGCGCGAGATAGCGCGGCGGGAACGGCAGCATCTTGAGATCGTAGGGGGCGCCGACCTCCTCCAGCGCCCACAGGGCGCGGAACGAGCGGGCGTCGAGGCAGTGGTAGAGGGTGATCATTTCGGCGCTTTCTTTTTCACCACCAAGGACACGAAGGGGCACGAAGGCTTCGCGGTCCTGTGTGTCCTTCGTGGTGAATTCCTTTCACAGCCCCATCTGCCGGCTGGCGAGATCCTTCATGATCTCCTCGGTGCCGGCGCCGATGGCGTTGACCTTGACCTCGCGATAGATGCGCTCGACCTTGACGCCGCGCATGAACCCGGCGCCGCCGAAGATCTGGACGCCTTCCGAGGCGCAGAAGGCGAGCGTGGTGGTCGCCTGGTTCTTCAGCATGCAGATCTCGGCGACCGGATTCTCGCCCTGCTCGAGCCGCCAGGTCAGCAATTCCAGCATCGCCTGCGACGCCTCGATCTTCATCGCCATGTCGACGAGCTTGTGGCGGATCACCTGGTGCTCGACGATCGGCTTGCCGAACGCCACGCGCTCTTTCGCGTAACCCGCCGCCTCTTCGAGGCAGACCCGCGCGGCCGAGATCGCGCCGGCCGCGCCGTGCAGGCGCTCGTCGTTGAAGTTCAGCATGATGGCGCGGAATCCGTCGCCCTCCTTGCCGATCAGGTTCTCGGCCGGCACGCGGACGTTGTCGAAATAGAGCGTCGCGGTGTCCGAGCACCACCAGCCCATCTTCTTGAGCGACGTGCGCGCCAGGCCCTCGGGCTGGCCCTCGATCAGGATCAGGCTGACGCCGCTCGCGCCGGGGCCGCCGGTGCGCACGGCGAGGGTGATGAAGTCGGCGCGCATGCCCGAGCTGATGAAGGTCTTCGAGCCGTTGATGACGTAATGATCGCCGTCCCGGCGGGCCGTCGTGCGGAGGCCGGCGACGTCCGAGCCGCCGGACGGCTCGGTGATGGCGAGGGCGGAGATCTTGTCGCCGGACAGAATCTGCGGCAGCACGCGCGCCTTCATCGCTTCCGATCCGCGATGCAGGATCGGCGGCGCGCCGATGGTGTGGGTGAACAGGCCCGCCGCGACGCCGCCGCAGCCGGCCCGCGCGATCTCCTGCATGGCGATGATGCGCAGGAAGCGGTCGCCCTCCGTGCCGCCGTAGGCTTCCGGGAAGCCGAGGCCCATGTAGCCGACCGCGGCGGCCTTCTTGTAAAGGTCGCGCGGAAATTCGCCGGCTTCGTCCCAGTCGTTGCAGAAGGGCTCGACTTCGCGGGCGACGAACTTGCGCAGCGAGTCGCGGAACGCCTCGTGTTCGGCGGTGTAGAACGGGCTCTTGCGCACGACGTTGAAGTGGGCGGTCATGGCCGCAGCTCCTTCGGGTTGTCGACGCGCTCGCTGAGCGCGTCGCCGCGGGCGACGACGGCGCGGCCGCGGTCAGCGACCGCGGCTACAGGGGCGGTGTAGACGCGCTCGCTGAGCGCGTCGCCGCGGGCGACGACGGCGCGGCCGCGGTCAGCG
>CAMFKX010000193.1 GCA_945957375.1 uncultured Roseiarcus sp. | reverse complement strand
TCGAAGATGTTCATCTTGGTCCTGTGCTCGAAGCAGAGAACCCCGTCGCCGATGTCGGAGAGGGTGGCCCCCTCGTTCTCGAACACCACCGCGCGTTTCATCGCCATGAGGGAGGTCGCCGGATCGGCGGCGGGATCGGGCATGCGGCGGGATCCTCCCATCGTGGCGTTCGTCCTCGAGTCGGCTCAGAGCTGGCCGGAAAGGCATTCGACGGCGCGACGGGCGAACACGGGCGAGAGCTCGCCGACCTCCGCGGCGTTGTCCGCAGCCGCAGTTCCGAGACGCGCCCGGGCTGCGATGCCTTCGAAAATCACCGCCATGCGGAACAGCGCGAAGGCGGTATGGAAGGGCGCGAGGCGCAGCGCCTCCTCGGTCTTGCGGCTGGCGTAGTAGCGCTCGACGTAGACGTCTCGGGCGGGGATGCCGAGGGCGACGGCGTCGAGACCGCGAAACCCGCCGTATTCGTTGGGGTAGGTGATCCAGGGCAGCGCGCTGAAGGCGAGATCGGCCAGCGGATGCCCGAGCGTGCTCAACTCCCAGTCCAGCACCCCCACGACGCGCGGCTCGGTCGGATGGAAGATGAGATTCCCGACGCGGAAGTCGCCATGGCACAGGCGCGCGGGCGCGTCCGGCGGCAGATGCTGCGGCAGCCATGCGATCAGCGTATCGACGTCGGGCAGGTCTCTCCACCGGGACAGCTCATACTGCCGGGTCCAGCGGCGAATTTGTCGCTCGAAATATCCCGAGGCGCGGCCGTAATCGGCAAGTCCGACGGCGGCCGGATCGATGTCGTGCAGCTTCGCCAGGGTTTCCGCCATCTGGACGATCATCTGCGCGCGATCTTCGGGGGACACGCCGGGAATGGACGCGTCGTGAAAGACGCGGCCGTCGAGCCGCTCCATGAGGTAGAACGGCGTGCCGACCACCGAGAGATCGTCGCAATAGAGGATCGTCCGCGGCGTCGGAACGCCGGTTCCGGCGATCGCGGTCAGGACGCGATGCTCGCGGTCGACCGCATGAGCCGAAGGCAGGGTTTCGCCGGCCGGTTTCTTGCGCAGCACCATGCGGCGTCCGTCGAGGGTCACGAAGTAGGTCGGGTTGGACTGGCCGCCCGCGATCCGCTCGATCAGGAAGGCTCCGCTGGAACAGGCGAGCTCGCGCCTGACGAAGCGCTCGAGCGAAGCCTGATCGAACTCGGACGATTGCATCGCGCTGACCGCGCCTTCGCCGACGACTGCGGACTTCGACACCCGTTCCTCCCGACCGCCTCGATTCCGGGGTTGCGTTGCGGTTCTGCGCTTTCGCATCTTGGTCGGTCAAAACAAAAATCCGATTGTCCGACATACATACTATCGAATAAGATGCAGGCGCCGTCAAGAACGAGCGGCGCCAAAATGTTCGGGAGGCGAGCGTGCGCGCCTGGGTGGTCAGCGAGATTACGCAGAGCGGGTCGATGGCTTTGCGCCACGACGTTGCGGAGCCGACGGTGGCGGCGGACGAGTGCCTCGTCCGGGTCGAGGCGGCCGGGGTGAACTTCCTCGACACGCTGATGATGCGCGGGCTCTATCAGGTGAAGCCCCGGCTGCCGTTCACGCCGGGCGTCGAAATCGTCGGGGTCGTCGTCGAGCGCGGCCCCGACAGTCCCTACGCGGTCGGCGACCGGCTGTGCGCGCTGGTGGATCAGGGCGGCTTCGCGGAATTCGCCCGCGTCCCCCGTCTGGCGTCGCTTCGCATTCCGGCCGACATGCCGGCCCGCGACGCGGTCAGCCTGCCGTCGGTCTACCCCACGGCGTTTCTGGCCCTGCGCGACCGGGCCCGGCTCGAGGCCGGCGAGAGCGTGCTGGTTCACGCCGGCGCCGGCGGGGTCGGGTCGGCCGCGATCCAGCTCGCCAGACATTGGGGCGCGCGCGTCCTGGCGACCGCCGGCGGTCCGGACAAGGTCGAGCTCTGCCGCGAGCTCGGCGCCAGCGTGGCGATCGACTATCGCGGCGGCGGCTTCGTGGAGAGCGTTCGCGAGGCGACAGGCGGCAAGGGCGTCGACATCGTCGTCGATCCGGTCGGCGGCAAGGTGACGCTCGACAGCCTCAGGTGCCTGGCGTGGGGCGGGCGGCTGGTCGTGGTCGGATTCGCCGGCGGCGCGATCGCCGAGATTCCCGCCAACCGCCTGCTCTTGAAGAATGCCGCGGCGCTCGGCGTCTACTGGGGCGAATACCGCACCCATCACCCCGAACGGGTCGAGCGGACGTTCCGGGAAATCTTCGACCTCTACGCCGCGGGCGTCGTCAGGCCCCTGGTCCGCGACGTCTTTCCGCTCGAGCAGGCGGACCGGGCGCTCGCGGCGATCGCCTCGCGCGCCACCGTCGGCAAAGTCGCCATCCTGATGGGAGCGCCCTCGTGATCGACCCCGAACGTCTCCTCGGTCTCGAATTTCCCGAGATCCGCCACGCTTTCACCCGACGCGACACGATCCTCTACGCGTTGGGCGTCGGGCTCGGCTGCGATCCCCTCGATCCGGAGCAATTGCGTTTCGTCTACGAACCGGAACTGGTCGCGCTGCCGACCATGGCGGTGACGCTCGCCTACCCGGGCTACTGGTATCGGGACCTGGACACCGGGCTCGATCACCAGCGAACCGTCCACGCGAGCGAATCGATCGCGATCCACTCGAGCTTGCCGGTCGAGGGAACGGTGACGGCGCGGCCGCGCGTCATCGAGGTGGTCGACAAGGGAAAAGACAGGGGCGCCCTCGTCGTCAGCGAGCGAACCATCTGCGACGCCGAGACCGGCCGGCGGATCGCAACGGTCCGCCAGACCGCTATGTGCCGGGGCGACGGCGGTTTCTCCGACGTCCCGCAGAAGAGCGAGAGCCGGACCGCGCCGCCCGACCGTCCGCCCGACCGAAGCCTCAGTCTGCCGACGACGCCCCAGGCCGCGCTGATCTACCGCCTCAGCGGCGATCCCAATCCCCTGCATGTCGACCCCGGCTTCGCCCGGGCGGCCGGGTTTCCCCGCCCGGTCCTGCACGGGCTGGCGACGATGGGCCTCATCGGCCACGCGGCGGTTCGCGTCGCGCTCGCCGGCGCGCCCGAAAGGCTGCGCTCGATGGACTGCCGCTTCACCGCGCCGGTCTACCCCGGCGAGCAGTTCGATTGCGACTTCTGGGACGCCGGTTCCGAGTGGGTCTTTCGCGCCTCCGTCAGTGGTCGCGGCGTCGCGGTCGGCGTGGTCTGTCCGACTTATTGACCATGGCCAGCGCCTTGAATCTCGCCGCACCAAGTCCGACAGTCCGACAATTCTAAGAATCAAGGTTCGGGGTCAGCCCCATGACGATGCTCTTCGACAAGCTCAATGTTCTCTCCGCTTACCAGATTGTGTCGCGGGAGTTGCGTCGCTTGATCGACTCCGGCGAACTGAAAGCCGGCGATCAGTTGCCGACCGAGGCCGAACTCGCGCAAATGTTCGGCGTCAACCGATCCACGGTGCGGGAAGGCATCCGGCAGCTGGAAAACGAGGGCCTCGTCAGCCGCGAAGGGCGAAAGCGTCTGACCGTGTCGGTGCCGGGATCGGGCAAGATCTCGTCGCAGGCGACCCGCGCCCTGGTGATGCGGCAAGTGACGTTCCGGGAGCTTTGGGAAGCCGCCCTGGTGCTGGAGCCGGCGTGCGCGTCGCTCGGCGCGACCAACCACGACGACGAGCAGGTCGAAGCGCTCAGGCTGAACGTCGAGATGTCGCGGGGCGTCGACGACTTGCGTCGCTGCACCGACCTCGACATGGCGTTTCACGCCCTGGTCTCGGAAAGCGCGCACAACACCGCGCTCCTGCTCTCGCGCGAGCCGGTCGGGCTCCTGCTCTTCCCGGCGTTCGAGATCCTCAGCCCCCTGCTCCCCCAGGCCAACAGCCGCCAGTTCGTCGCCCACGAACGGATCGCCGACGCGATCGCCAAGTCGAACGCGTCCGAGGCCGAGACCTGGATGCGCAAGCACATCGCGGATTTCCGCCGCGGCTGGGAAATGGCCAATCTCAGCCTCGATCTCCCGATCGATCTGCCCCGCTCGCTGGCGGAAAACTGACGGGTTTCCGGCCCGCGCCGGCGGGCCCTCGCCTGTCCGCGCGCTCCGCCGCGGTCCCTTCAAATTGGAGCCGCAATTTGCGGTTCCTTCTGACCTCTCCGACGCGTTCCGCCTTGTCCGAAAGCGGTCAAAAAGTCCATTGACAGCTTGTCGCGCGTTTGCGTAAAGTCCGTTTGTCGGACAAACGGTCAATCGGAAGGTCGTATCTCATTCCGACGAGCCGAACACCGAGACGGTAAACGTCTACGGCAAGAAAAAGACCCGGCTCGACCGGAAATGGTGAGGAGGATCGCCATGGACAGCTGGTTTGATCGGAGGGAGGTGCCTCCCACCCGGTTCGAGTTGCATTACGGCGGCTCCCGGATGCTGCGCTGTTTCGCAAATCGTCCGAAGAGCGTGCACGAGATGCTGTCGAACGCCGTCGCCCGGCGGCCGGACGCCGTCGCGCTGATCTGCGGCGACGTCTCCGTCACCTACGCCGGGCTGGACGATCTCGTCGGCCGCGTCGCCGGCGGGCTCAGGGCGCTCGGGGTCGAGAAGGACGACCGTGTCGCCCTGGTGATCGGCAACAGCATCGAATTCATCGTCGTGATGTTCGCCGTCGCGCGGCTCGGCGCGGTATCGGTTCCGCTCAACGTCCGCCACCAGCTCGCCGAAAACCGCCACATCATCGAGGACTGCGCGGCCAAGGTCGTCGTTCACGACCACGACCTCGTCGACAAGGTCCCGGCGGCGGCCACGCTGCCGGCCCTGACGCACGCCGTCGCGCTCGGTCGGGACCGCGACGCCCCGCGGCTCGCCGATCTCCTGCACGCCGTCCCGGTGACCCGCGCCGTCGAGGTCGACGAGGAGGAGACCGCCACCATCCTGTACACGTCGGGCACGACCGGACGGCCGAAGGGGGCCATGCTGACCCACTTCAGCACGATCCATTCGGTGATCCATTACGAATGGGTGATGGAGCTGACCGCCGAGGATCGCTGTCTGCTCGCCGTCCCGATGAGCCATGTCACGGGCGTGATCGCGCTGATCGACGTCATGGTTCATGTCGCCGGCACGCTGGTGATCATGCCGGCGTTCAAGGCGACCGACTTCGTCGACCTCGCCGCCCGTCACCGGATCACCTATTCGCTGATCGTGCC
This sequence comes from uncultured Roseiarcus sp., assembly GCA_945957375.1. Classification (GTDB taxonomy): domain Bacteria; phylum Pseudomonadota; class Alphaproteobacteria; order Rhizobiales; family Beijerinckiaceae; genus Roseiarcus. The sequence goes on along the minus strand of CAMFKX010000193.1, from coordinate 5,663 downwards.
GGCGATGTTCAACCTTTGCCTGCTCGCGCCGAACTTCGAGTCGGCGGATCTTTCGGCGTGGCGGATCTCCGGCTACGGCGGCGCGATCATGCCGGAGGTCACGCTCGAGCGGATCGCGGAAAAGCTCCCGCGCCTGAAGCTGATCAACTGCTACGGCTCGACCGAGACCACCTCGCCTGCGGTGTTCATGCCGCCCGAGGAAGCCGTCGCCCGCAAGGAATATGTCGGCCTGACGGTTCCGTGCGGACACATCACGGTCATGGACTTCGACGGCGTCGAGGTACCCTACGGCACGCCGGGCGAGGTCTACATCGGCGGCGCCATGGTCGTCCCCGGCTATTTCAACAACCCGGAAGCCACCGAACGCGAGTTCAAGGCCGGCTACTGGAAGTCTGGCGACCTCGGCATCATGGACGCCCAGGGCTACCTGCGCATCATCGACCGCATCAAGGACGTGATCAACCGCGGCGGATACAAGATCTTCGCCTCCGAGGTCGAAAACGTGCTGCTCGACCACCCCGCGGTCGTCGAGGTCGCGGTCGTCGCGAAGCCCTGCCCGGTGCTCGGGGAGCGCGTGCACGCCTTCGTCGTGCTCCGTCAAACAGTCCCGGACGACGAACTGGCGCAATACTGCGCCAACGTTCTTTCCGACTACAAGGTGCCCGAGGCGTTCCACCGGCTGGAGCAGACGCTGCCGCGCAACGCCAACGGAAAGGTGCTCAAGCGCGACCTGCGCCAAAGCCTGGTCGCCTGAACCTCGACAAACGACAACCACACGAACCGGAGGAGATACGCCATGGTCGGCAAGGCGCCGCTGAACCCGAAAGACGACAGGCGAATGAGCCAGCTGCTGGCGGGATCGCCGAAGAACTGGGGCCGGTGGGGCCCCGACGACGAGATCGGAGCGCTGAATTTCCTGACCAGCGCCGAAATCCTGCGCGGCGCCCGCGCCATCCGGCAGGGCAAGGTCATCACCTGCGGCGAGTTGATCGGAAGCCCGACCGGCGACCCGATCTTTCCCGGCCGCGCCCAGCCGCAGCGGGCCAACACCCAGGATCACGGCAGCTATCAGGCCGGCAAGAAGACCCCCCTTCCCGGCGGCATCCAGTACGCCGACGACCAGATCACCATGTTCCTGCAGGGCTCGACGCAATACGACGCCCTCGGCCATGTCTGGTACGACGATCAGCTCTGGAACGGCTATCCCGCCTCCGAGACGATCGGGGGGATGAAGAAGGCGTCGATCCAGCCGATCGCGGAGCGCGGCGTGGTCGGGCGCGGAGTCCTGCTCGACATGGCCGCCGCCCGCGGCAAGTTCGCGCTGGAGAAGGGCGACACGGTCACCCTCGACGACCTCCTCGCCGCGGCCAAGAAGCAGGGCGTCACCATCGAGAAGCACGACATCCTGTGTCTCCGGATCGGCTTCCTGCAGCTCCTGCACACCCAGGGGCCGGAGAAATTCTACGCCGACTTCAACGAGCCGGGCCTGATCTACAGCCCCGAACTCGTGGACTGGTTCCACAAGATGGAGATCCCCGCGCTCTGCACCGACACCATCTCCAACGAGATGGATTTCGATCCCGAGAACGGCATGCAGGTGACGCTGCACTGCGCGCTGATGCGCAACCTCGGCATCCTGTTCAACGAGATCTGCAATTTCGAGGCGCTCGCGAAGGATTGCCACGAAGACGGGCAGTGGGACTTCCTCTACGTCGGCGCCCCCTTGAAGGTGCACCAGGGGACCGGCTCGCCGCTCAACGTCGTCGCCATCAAGTAACCGCGCGCGCGACGGTGTGAACAGCATTCGCAGGCCGCTTCTCCCCGGCGGCCTGCGACAAGCCGGCGACGGAACGGTCTGGCCCGCCCCAATCGATGGCGGCGCGCGCCGAAGCGCTCCCCGAACCCGGTCGAGAAAAAGGGGCGACAACGCAAAGAGGCAGGAACGCGCCCGGCCGAAGGCCCGCGCGCCAAGGAGAAGCGCACATGAAAGCCATCAACATTCTGAAGGGCGTGGGTCTCGGGCTGGGCGTCGCCGCCAGCGTCGCAGGCGCCGCGCACGCGGCGGACAAGTACAAGATCTACCTCTCGATGTCCTACATCGGCAACGACTGGCAGGACGAAGCCGCCAAGATGCTCAAGGCGATGGCCGCCTCGAACGAGTACAAGGACAAGGTCGACCTCAAGGTCCAGGTCGCGGGCCCCAACGCCCAGAAGCAGATCCAGCAGATCAACGCCATGGTGGCCGCCGGCGCCAAGGCGATCATCGTCTATCCGATCTCGCCGACCGCGCTCAACGAGGCCGTCAAGGCCGCCTGCGACAAGGGCGTCGTGGTCGTCGCCTACGACGGCATCATCGACGAGCAATGCGCCTTCAACACCCACGTCGACCAGTTCGAGTGGGGCAAGGTCACCGCCGAGTGGCTCGCCAAGAAGCTCAACGGCAAGGGCAACGTCGTCATGATCACCGGCGTCAACGGCACGTCGGTCGACACGCTGCGCAACAAGGCCGCCCGCGAGGTGTTCGCCAAATATCCCGACATCAAGGTGGTCGCCGAGGCCAACGGCATGTGGAGCCAGGCGGTCGCCCGCACCGAACTCAACAAGATCGTCGCCACCCATCCGTGGAGCTCGATCGACGGCTTGTGGATGCAGGCAGGCTGCATGACCGCTAACGCGATGCAGAGCGAAGCCGGAATTCCGGACGACAAGATCAGGCCCTGCGCCGGCGAAGGCGAGAACGGGACCCGCATCCAGATGCTGCCCGCTTCCACCAAGGTCGAAGGCGCGAGCGGCACCTACCGTCCGATGGGCGCGCAGGGCCTCTCCGCCTCCTCGCAGGTCTACCCGGGCGCGATGGCGTTCAAGATGGCGGTCGACAAGCTGGACGGCAAGGACGTGCCGAAGATGAAGCTGCTGTCGCCCGGACCGGTCACCAACGAGACCGTCAAGATCTGCGAAACGGGATCGTGGGAGGAGATGAAGGCGGGCTGCAACGTCTTCTCGCCGACCATCATCACCAACCCGGGCTGGTTCGCCTCCGTGTACACGCCGGACCTGCCGGAAGTTGGGCTTCAGGCCGCTCTCGTCGGTCAGCCCGAGAACTGATCGCGCGAGCCGGCGCCGGCGGAGCCTCCCTCCCGGGCTCCGCCGGCCCTTCCTCCGCCCGTCGAGGTCGACCCATGCCCGAAGCGCCGCCCGTCGTCGAAGTCAGCGCGGTCCGCAAGACCTACGGCGCGACCGTCGCGCTCGACGGCGCCTCGATCAGCGTCGCCGCCGCGACGGTCCACGCGCTGCTCGGCGAGAACGGCGCCGGCAAGTCGACGATGGTCAAGATTCTCAGCGGTCTGGTGCAGCCGAATTCGGGCGAGATCCGCGTGTGCGGCGAGGCGCGCGCGCTCACGAGCCCCCGCGTCGCGCAAAGCCTCGGACTGCAGACCGCGTTTCAGGAGATGACCCAGGTTCGCGACCTGACGGTGACGCAGAACCTGCTGCTCAACGGCGAGCCGGTCTCGGCCTTCGGGCTGGTGCGCAAGCGCCGCGCCGAGGAGATCGCCGTCGCCCATCTGGAGAAGCTCGGACTCGGCTTCATCGACCCCCGCGCCGAAGTGCGCGACCTCGACCTGCCTGTCCGTCAGAAGCTCGAGATCGCGCGCGCCGTCTTCAAGAAGCCGAAACTCCTGCTGCTCGACGAGCCGACCTCGACGCTGTCCGGGCGCGACATCGACTGGCTCGGCCGGATCATCGCCGACGCCAAGGCGAGCGGCGCCGCGGTCGTGTTCATTTCCCACCGCATGCCGGAGGTCAAGGAATTCTGCGAGTTCCTTACCGTGTTCCGCAACGGCAAGGACGTGGGCTCGGCCCGGGTCGGCGAACTGCCCGAGGAAGAGGTGGTGCGGATGATCATCGGCCGCTCGCTGACCTCGACCTTTCCGCAGCGTGAGGACACGGTGCGGGCCGACGAGACGCCGCGGCTCTCGGCGCGCGAGGTGTCGACCGGCGCCCGCCTGAGCAAGGCCAGTTTCGATCTGGCTCCCGGCGAGATCTTGGGCGTCTCCGGCCTGCAGGGCATGGGCATGCAGGAGCTGTTCCTTGGCTGCTTCGGCGCGGCGCCGCTGAGCGAAGGCCACATCGAGATCAACGGCAAGCCGGTCACGCTGATGTCGCCGCGCGACGCGGTGCGCGGCAACATCGGCGTCAGCCTCGTCCCCGAGGACCGCAAGACCGAAGGCCTGTTCCTCAAGCTCGACGGGCTCAAGAACATGTCGCTGCCGGTGCTCGACCGTTTCACCCGCTTCGGTCTGATCGACGAGGAGGCGGAGGCGGACGCCGTGCGCACGGTCATGCAGTCGGTCCAGGTGCACGATCGCGCGATCTTCACCCGCGCCGGCGCCTTCAGCGGCGGCAACCAGCAGAAGATCGCGATCGGCAAGTGGCTGATGACCGGCAGTCGGGTCCTGCTGCTCTACGATCCGACGCGCGGCGTCGACGTCGGCACCAAGCACGAGATCTACCTGCTGATCCACGAATTCGCGAAGTCCGGCGGCTCGGTGCTGCTGTTCTCCTCAGAGATCCCGGAGCTGGTCAATCTCTGCCACCGCGTCCTCGTCATGTACAAGGGTTCGATCGTGCTCGAACTCGCGGGCGAGCAGCTCGACGAGGAAACCATCATCCGGGCGGCGCTCGGCGAGTCGGCGGACGCCGGGGCAAGGTTCGAGGGATGAGCGCGATGACGATCCAGGCCCTGGACGCGGGGCGCCCGAAGCCGCGGCTCAACGTCGCCCGCCACCGCGGACTGATCTCGGCCGTCATCGTGTTCGCGGCGTTGCTCGCCCTGGTCGAGGCGATCTCGCCCAAGGGGCTCAGCTACTACGACATCTCCTCGCTGCTCACCAGCGGCGCGCCGCTCGCCCTCGCCTCGATCGGCCAGACCTTCATCATCGTGGCCGGCGGCTTCGACCTCTCGGCCGGCGCGGCCATCTCGCTGGTCAACGCGGTCGTGGCGACCCTGCCGCAGGAGACCGCGGCGGGCCAGTTCGGCGCCGTGATCGCCGGGCTCGCGGTCGGCGTCGCCATCGGCGCCTTCAACGGGTTCTTCGTCGCCTTCCTGCGCCTGCAGTCGATCGTGGTCACGCTCTCGACCATGTTTCTCGTGCGCGGCGTGACGCTGCTCATCATGCCCGATCCGGGCGGATCGGTCGCCGAGACGCTGACGAAGCTCTTCACCGGAGCGGCGATCCCGGGCGTGCTGCCCGCCGCCGCGGTGGTGATCGCGGTCGGCCTCGCCGTCTGGCTGCTCGTGCGCCGGACCCGGTTCGGCACGGCGATCTTCGCCGTCGGCAGCGATCCGGAAGCCTCGCATGCGGTCGGCCTCTCGGTCGAGTGGACGCGGTTCGGCGCCTTCGTGCTCGGCGGCCTTTTCTACGGCATGGCCGGCGTGTTCATCAGCGCGCAGACCGGCTCGGCCGATCCGCTCGTCGGCGACTCGCTGCTGCTCCAGAGCTTCACCGCGGTGGTGCTCGGCGGCACGCTGCTCGGCGGCGGTCGCGGCACCGCGGTCGGCTCGGTCATCGGCGCCTACACGCTGATGCTGATGATCAACATCCTGCTCGCGCTCGACGTCTCGGCCTATTTCTCGACCATCGCCGAGGGCGTGGTGCTAGTGC
>CAMFKX010000192.1 GCA_945957375.1 uncultured Roseiarcus sp. | reverse complement strand
GTCTTCACCCGCTCCAGGATCGAGCGGATCTTTGCGTCGGAATAGGGGATCGGCTGGAGGTCGGCCATGGCGCCCTCTTTGGGAACGAGTCGCCCCTCCTTACCCGAAAGCAGGGCGCGGTTCATCGCCGCGCGCGCCGGAGCGCGATCAGTCCGGCGGCGCCGACCGCGCGTTCCATCCTTTCGCAGCGACCGCGAGATAGAGCCCGCCGGCGATGATGACCGCGTTGCCGACGATGATCGGCCAAGTCGGCGCGTCGCGCCACACGATCCAGCCCATCAGCGCCGCCCACAGGATCGCCGAATATTGCAGCGGCGCGAGCACGGCGGCGCGGGCGAGCGCGAGCGCCCGGGTGATCAGGATGAAGCACAGCATCGAGACGATCCCGACCATCGCCATCAACCCGAGGTCGAAGGCGGAAGGCGTCGTCCAGGCGAAGGGAATCGTCGCCGCGCCGATCAGGCCGCCGCCGACGAACTGCCAGATCGTCAGTTGCAGCCAGTGGGCGCGGCGGAGTTTTCGCGTCAGCGTCTGCCCGAGCGCGTAATTGGTCGCGCCGAACAGCGCGAGCGGCGCGGCCCAGGAGAACAGCTGCGGCGTCGGCCTGAGCGCGATCAGCACGCCGACGAAGCCGATCAGCACCGCGATCCAGCGGAACCGTTCGACTTTCTCGCCGAGCAGCGGCACCGCCAGCGCCGTCGTGATCAGGGGCGCGGCCATGTAGAAGGTCATCACGTCGGCGAGCGGCATGAAGCGCGTCGCCCAGTAGAAGGCGTAGGTGTCGGCCGCCATGGCCAGCACGCGCAGGATCTGCAGCGGCGGGTTCTCGACCGCGCCGAGCGTCGGCTTCAGCGCCAGCGCCATCGGCGCGAGCACGAAGGCCGCGCCGATCGAGCGCACGAGCATCAGTTGCCCGACGCCGTAGTCCACGACCAGCCATTTGCCGAGCGCGTCGTTGAGCGCGAACAGGAAGACGCCGGCGAGATAGAGCGCGACGCCGGCGCCGGCGGCGGAAAAGCGGGACAACGGTTTGCGCCCTTGCGTGGCGGAAGCGACGGCCGAGCCGGCCGTCTGAACGCCGAACGAGATGCGGACCTCATCTGGGGTCTCGACGTCGCCGCCCTCTGGAGCGTCCTTCGACAGGGTCGGGACGAGGTTTGCGAGGATGATCGCGGCGACAGGCGGAAACGAAAGCGGCCGCACCTCGCGATGCGGCCGCCGAAATGCGAACCCGATGGCCTCGCGTCAGCGCGAGTAGAACTCGATGACGAGGTTCGGCTCCATCACGGTCGGATAGGGAACCTCGGTCAGGCTCGGGATGCGGGTGAGCTTCGCGGTGCCCTTGCCGGCGTCGACCTCAATGTAGTCCGGGACGTCGCGCTCGGCGAGACCCTGCGACTCGAGCACCATCAACATCTGGCGCGAGGATTCCTTGATCTCGATCACGTCGCCGACCTTGACCTGGTACGAGGCGATGTTGACCCGGCGGCCGTTGATCTTGATGTGGCCGTGGTTGACGAACTGGCGGGCGGCGAACACGGTCGGCACGAACTTGGCGCGATAGATCACCGCGTCGAGCCGGCGCTCGAGCAGGCCGATCAGGTTGGCGCTCGAGTCGCCCTTCATCCGCAGCGCTTCCACGTAGTACTTGTGGAACTGGCGCTCGGAGATGTTGCCGTAATAGCCCTTGACCTTCTGCTTGGCCTTGAGCTGGGTGCCGAAGTCGGTCGCCTTGCCCTTGCGGCGCTGGCCGTGCTGGCCGGGGCCGTATTCGCGCTTGTTGAACGGGCTGCGGGGACGGCCCCAGATGTTGGCGCCCATGCGCCGGTCGATCTTGTACTTGGCTTGTGCGCGCTTCGTCATCGCGGTTCCTCTTGGTGTTGCGACAATCGTGAGGAACGCGCCCTCCTCTGCGCCCTTTTCGGAGCGCCGACAGGTCCCGGCCGAGCAAGGCCATGACCGCGGGTGCGTCAAACGGCGAACGCGCCCTCATCGTGAGAGCGCGCTCGTGGCGGTCTGCTAGACGAAGGGCCGGGCGGAGTCAACCGCGAGCGCGCGGACGGGCGCCGCCGCGATCCCAGGACCGCCCTCGGCGCGCCGGTCGCGCTCGCAAAGTCATGCGCCCGGTCTAGCGCCTCCACGAGCAAGAGGCAGATATGCGATTTTTGCATGAAAAACCGATGCGTCTTGCAACTTTTAGCATCATTACTAACGCGATCACGCGTATTTCGGCCACTTAAGCCGCAAATTGCGCATAGCGTGCAGCTGGCGCGCCGGATTGTCGCATTGACCTTCTGCATCTTATGTAATACAAATGTTCATGTCTAAGGGATAGGAACGGCCGCGGCGGCCGGGTTCGGCGCCGTGTTTCAGGAGGGCGGTTTACAGGAGACCGCCATGAAGACCTTCAATATCGCCCGCTTTCTGCGTGAACGCCGCACCTACTGGAGCGTCGTCCAGGAGCTGTCGAACTACACCGACCGGGAATTGCACGACATCGGCATCGATCGCGCCGACATCCGCGAGATCGCCCGGCTCGCCGCCAGGGACGCCAACGCGTAAGCCGCGATCCCTCGCAGTCTGGCGGCGGCGCCCTCGGGCGCCGCCAGACCTCAAGCCCGATTATACACGTCCTCGATGCGGACGATGTCGTCCTCGCCCAGATAGCTGCCGGTCTGCACCTCGATCAGTTCGAGGTCGATCTTGCCCGGATTGACGAGGCGATGATTCGATCCGATCGGCAGGTAGATCGACTCGTTCTCGTGAACGAGCGTCAGGTCCCCGTTCAGCGTCACCTCGGCCGCCCCGCGCACCACGATCCAGTGCTCGGCGCGATGATAATGCTTCTGCAGGGACAGCCGGCCGCCGGGCCGGACCACGATCCGCTTCACCTGATAGCGGTCGCCCTGATCGACGCTCTGGTAATAGCCCCACGGGCGATACATGCGCCGGTGCTGGGTCGCCTCGGGGACGTTCTCGGCCTTCAGCCGCTCGACGAGCTGCTTGACCTTGTCGGTCTGCGACTGGTCGGCGACCAGCACCGCGTCGCCGGTGGCGACCACGATAACGTTGTCGAGGCCGATCACGGCGACCAGATGATCGTCCGAACGGACCAGCACGTTCGAGGAATCGATCGCCACCACCCGCCCGCGCAGGCTGTTGCCGTCGGCGTCCTGGGGCGAGAGCCGCCAGACCGTCGACCACTGCCCGACGTCCGACCAGCCGACGTTGGCCTCGAGCACCGCGGCGCGCTCGGTGCGCTCCATGACCGCATAGTCGATCGAAATGCGCGGCGCCTCGATGAAGGCGTCGCGGTCGAGCACGAGAAACCCGAGATCCTCCTTGGCGAGCGACACCGCCTCTGCGGCGGCCAGGGCGATCTTCGGCTCGAAGCGCTTCAGTTCGTCCAGCATCACGTCGGCGCGGAACACGAAGTTCCCCGAATTCCACAGATAGCCGCTCTCGATGAAGGTCTGCGCCCGCTCGAGGTTCGGCTTCTCGACGAAGCGCTCGACGCGGCGGACCGCGGCGTCGCCGGGGAGCGCCGCGCCCGGCTGAATGTAGCCGTAGCCGGTCGCCGGATGGTCGGGCGTCACGCCGAAGGTGACGATCTCGCCGGCGCCGGCGGCGGTCGCCGCCTGGGCGCAGAGACGCGCGAATCCCTTTTCGTCCTTGAACACGTGATCGGCGGCGAGGATCGCTACGATCGCCTCGGGATCGCGCGCCGCCGCCCAGGCCGCCGCCGCCCCGACCGCCGCGGCGCTGTCGCGCCGCTCGGGCTCGAGCAGGATCGTGGCCTCCGCCCCGATCTCGGCGAGCTGTTCGGCCACCCGGAAGCGATAGTCGAAATTGGTGATGACCACCGGCCGGTCGAAAATCTCCGGGTCGCCGACCACGCTCACGATCGACTGGAAGGTCGAGCGGTCGCCGATCAGCGGGATGAACTGCTTGGGCAGGCTCTCGCGCGATTCCGGCCACACTCGCGTGCCCGAGCCGCCGCACATGATGACGGGAACGATTTTCGCCATGATGCTCTCTGGTTGAATGCTTGCGGCGCGACGCCTTCGCCCGTGCGCTTCGCGCCAAACCGCGCCTCCTTACTCCTTCGCAGGCGTCGGCGCATCCCCGTCGCGCGTCGGGTCGAACAGCGCCATGCCGACCCCGGCCGCGACCAGCGCGGCGGCGAAGGCGCCGAAGGCCACGGGAAGGGAAAAGCCCTGGGCGATCGCGCCGAGCGCGAGCGGCGCCGGCAGACGGGTGACGGCGCTGAACAGCGACGCCGAGGCCAGTCCGACCGCCGGGCGTCCGGGCGTCACGGCCGCCACGAGGGCGAAGCTGCACGGGACGATCGCGCCGGTGCCGATCCCGATCAGCGCGAAGCCGACCACGCTCACGAAGAAACCGGCGCCGGCCGCGACGACGGCGAATCCGAGCGCGGCGAGAACGAACGAGGCGACGACGATTCGCCGGTCGTCGATCCAGAGGCGCAGGCTGTCGGCGTTGAACCGCAGCGCCGCCTGGCAGAGGGCGAAGAACGCGGCGCCGAGGCCGGAGACGGCGGCGAGCCGCGGCGCCTCGTCGCGCAGCAGGAGCGACGACCACAGCAAGGCGGCGGTCTCCGCGGCGACCGAAACGCCTATCAGCAGGCCGAGGCCGATCAGCGCCGGCGCGAACGAGAGGCCGCGCGCCGACCGCCCCGAGGGCGGCGGCGAACCGCCCTCCCCGGCCGCGGCGCCGCCATAGGCGAGGCCGGCCGCGCCCAGGACGAAGAACGCGATCGGCCCCGCCGCCCAGGGCGCGCGTCCGGCGAGAATCAGGCTGCCGAGTATCGCGCCGCACGCCAGTCCGGCCGAAGCCGCGGCGTGCAGACGCGCGAGCAGCGGACGACCGAGGCGTCGTTCGATCCGGGCGCCCTCGGCGTTCATGGTGACGTCGACGATGCCGCCGACAAAGCCCGAGACGATGAGGAACGCGGCCACCGCGGCGGCGGACCAGGCCTCGAGCAGACCGCATAGGACGGCGCCGAACAGCGCCGCCGAGACGCGCAGCACGGACCGGACGCCGAAGCGATGGACGAGCGCGCCGCCGGCCGACATCGCCGCGAGATAGGCCGCGGTGTAGGCGGTCAGCATCATTCCGAACGCGGCCGGGTCGACGCCGACGCGGGTCAGGATGGCGCCGGAGGCGCCGCCCCAGAGGCCGACGCTGGCGCCGAAGGCGAAGAAGACCCCCGCGACCGCCCGGTGAACGCCGACGACGTTCAAAAGTCGGTCGGCGCGCCGCCCTCAGCCTTGCGCCGCGCGACGAAGGCTTCGAGCGCCTCGCGCCGCTCCGGCTCGAACGGCGGCGGCGCGTAAGCGGCGAGCCGTTCGGCGACGATGCGTTCGGCGGCGTCGGCCGCGGTCGGCGAGCCGGCCTCGCGCCAGGTCTCGTAGTTGCGCCAGTCCGAGAGCATCGGCGCGAAGAAGGCGGTGCGGTAGCGCGACTGGGTGTGCTCGGCGCCGAAGAAATGCCCGCCCGGCCCGACTTCGCGGATCGCGTCGAGGGCGAGCTCCGCCTCGTCGACGCGCAGGGGCTTCAGGAACTCCGCGACCATCGCCAGCAGGTCGGCGTCGAGCACCATCTTCTCGAACGACGCGTGCAGGCCGCCCTCCATCCAGCCGGCGCCGTGCATCACGAAGTTCACGCCGCCCATGATCGCGCCCCAGAGCGAGAACACGCTCTCGTAGGCGGCCTGGGCGTCGAGCGTATTGGCGGCGTTGGCGTTGGACGAGCGGTAGGGCAGCCCGAGCCGGCGCGCCAGCTGGCCGCCGACGATCGCGGTCTTCATGTATTCCGGCGTGCCGAACGCCGGCGCGCCCGACTTCATGTCGACGTTGGAGGTGAAGCCGCCGTAGATGAACGGCGCGCCGGGCCTGACGGTCTGGGCGAAAGCCAGACCCGCGAGCGCTTCGGCGTGCTGCTCGACGAGCGCGCCGGCGAGCGTCACGGGCGCCATCGCGCCGGCGAGGGTGAACGGCGTCAGCACCACCACCTGATTGCGCCGCGCCATCTGGATGACGCCCTCGAGCATCGGCGTGTCGAGGCGCAGCGGCGACGACGAATTGATCACCGTGAACAGCGAGGGTTCGCGCTCCAGCGTCGCATCGTCGATCCCGCGGGCGATCTTGATCATCTCGATCGCGTCGAGGTTGCGTTCGCGGCCGAGGCTGTAGGCGTGGATTGGCTTGTCCGACAGCGTCAGCATGTCGAACAGCGCGTCGAGGTGGCGCACCGACGGATGCACGTCGATCGGCTCGACCGGATAGCCGCCCCAGAAATGGATCGGGTCGAGCGTCTGGCCGAGGCGGATGAAATTGCGGTAGTCGGCGATCGCGCCGGGGCGCCGTCCGCCGGCGCGGTCGGCGGAATTGGGCGCGCTGCCGACCGAGCCGAAGGCGACGTTGCGGCCGCCGATCGCGACGTTGCGCGCGGCGTTGCGCGCATGGAGGGTGAAGGTCCGCGGCGCGAGGCCGATCCGCGATTCGACCAGCGCCGGGTCGAAGCGCACCCGCTTCGAGGCAGGGTCGACGTCGGCCCCGGCCTCCTTCAGCATCGCGCGCGCTTCGTCATGCAGGAAATCGACGCCGATCTCTTGCAGCACGACGAGCGCGGCCCGATGGATCGACTCGAGTTGGTCCTTCGAGACGAGGTCGAGCGGCGGGAACGGCAGCGTCGGCTGCGCCGGCGGCGGAGCGGCCTCGTGCGCGGCGCGTTCGCCGCCGCGCCGGCGACGACGGCCGGAGTCCTGGGGCGGATCTAAGGACATGCTCTCCTCGAAAACCTGCTCCGCCTCGTCCGCCGGGGACGAGAAGAAGCCGCGCGCCGATGCGCTGTCGCTAGCGTACCTTGCCGGGACCGGCCGGCCTCGCGCGAAATTGGCATCGCAACATGCCGATTTGCACCGGCGCCTATTTCGCCGTGCGCAGCTTCGGCGGCTCGACCGGGGCGGGCGGCGCTTCCTGCGCCCGGCCGGCCGAGAAGCGCGCGATCAGCCAAGAGCGGAACAGCGCGACCGCCTCGTTGCTCAGATCTTCCGGATGGGTGGTGAGGTAATAGCCGTAGCCTTCGTCGAGCCACAGATCGAACGGCTGAACCAGGCGTCCGGCCTTGATCTCCTCGTGGAACAGCCTCGGGTCGATCAGCGCGATGCCGTCGCCGCTCATCGCGTATTGCGCCGCGAGCTGCTGGGTGTCGAACACCAGGCCGCGGTCGACCGCGAGATCGGGCCGGCCGATCGAGCGCACGAACATCTCCCAGAAGAAATGGCGCGGGCGGCCGTCGATCTTGGTGTGCAGAAGGTCGCTCGCGGCGATCAGGCGCGCCGGATCGCTCGCGTCCACCTGCTCGAGCAGCTTTGGGCTGCACATCGGCGTCGCGCGCACCATCCACAGGAGGTCGAGAATGGCGTCGGTGACGCGCGGCTCGGAATAGACGATCGCGATGTCGACGTCGCCGTCGACTTCCGGGCCGGTGGTCGGCTTGGACACGATCTCGAGCGTGATGCCGGCGTGCTCGGCGCGGAAGTCGCGCAGGATCGGGATCGCCAGACGATGGGCGAACGAGGTCGGCAGCGCGACCTTCAGCACGCGCTTCGGGCGGCCCTTCTCCTTGATCACCTCGCCGAGCGCCTGGTCGATGCGGTCGAACGACTTGGTCACGACCGGCAGGATGTGCCGTCCCGCTTCGGTCAGCACGAGCTGCTGCGGACGCCGCTCGAACAGCGCGACGCCGAGGAAATTCTCGAGGACGATGACGTGGCGGCTGACGGCGCTCTGCGCGACCGTCAGGCTATTGGCCGCCGCCGTGAAGCTCAGGTGCTGCCCCGCCGCCTCGAACGCTCTGAGCGCGTTCAGCGGCAACCATTTGCGGTCCATCCATCCTCCACGCGCCTCGCTCCGCCGAGCAACGTCAGCGAATGTCTGCGCAAGCGCGATGAAGGAAAATGCATAACCCATGAAGCGGCGAACTCACAATATGCGGCGGGACCCGCGCAGCCGATTCACGCCCGCGCGGCGCACCTTCGCACAGGAATTCCGCGCGCGGTCCGGCGCGCTACCGGTAGCTCGTCCAGATCGTCTTGAAGTCCATGTACTTGTCGATCGCGTGGGGCGAGCGGTCGCGGCCGAAGCCCGATTGCTTGAAGCCGCCGAACGGCGTGGTCAGCGACGAGCGATCGTAGGTGTTGACCCAGACGGTGCCGGCGCGGATCGCGCGCGTCAGGCGATGCGCCGCGTTCATGTCGCGCGTCCACACCGCAGCGGCGAGCCCGTAGATCGTGTCGTTGGCGAGCCGCACCGCTTCCGCCTCGGTCTCGAACGGCACGACCACGACGACGGGCCCGAAGATCTCCTCCTGCGCGACGCGCATGTCGTTCCTGGCGCCGTCGAGGATCGTCGGCTCGACGTAGAATCCGCCGGTCTCGGCCATCGCGCGCTTGCCGCCGTGGGCGACGCGCGCGCCTTCCTTCACGCCGATCGCGATATAGTCGAGCACGCGGCGCATCTGCTTTTCCTCGACCACGGCGCCGAGCTGGGCGGCGGCGTCGAACGGGTGGCCGAGCGGGATCTGCGCCTGCTGCACGGCGGCGATCTTCTCGACCAGCGCGGCGCGGATCGATTCGTGCGCCAGCACGCGCGATCCGGCGTGGCAGGTCTCGCCCTGGTTGTAGTAGATGCCCCAGGCGATCGCCTCGGCGGCGGCGTCGAGGTCGGCGTCGGGCATCACCACATGGGGCGACTTGCCGCCGCATTCGAGCGCGACGCGCTTCATGTTGCTCTGGCCGGCGTAGACCATCATCAGCTTGCCGACTTCAGTCGAGCCGGTGAAGGCGATCATGTCGACGTCGGGATGGAGCGCCAGCGGCTTGCCGGCCTTCTCGCCGAAGCCCGGCACGATGTTGAGCACGCCGTCGGGGAGGCCCGCCTGTTTCGCCAGGCGCCCGAGCAACAGCGACGCGAGCGGCGACTGCTCGGCGGGCTTCAGCACGACCGAGTTACCCGCGACCAGCGCCGGCCCGATCTTCCACGCGGCGATGATCAGCGGATAGTTCCACGGCACGATCGCGCCGATGACGCCGAGCGGCTCCTTGCGCACCATCGCGACGTCGTGGACGCCGACCGGCGCGACCTCGTCATAGAGCTTGTCGGCGAGCTCGGCGTAGTACTGGATGCAGTCGGCGCAGAACGGCACGTCGACGGCGAACGCGTTGCTGATCACCTTGCCGACGTCGAGCGTCTCGAGCAGCGCGATCTCGTCGATGTTCTCCCGGATCAGGGCGGCGAAGCGCAGCAGGACGGCCTTCTTGCGCTGCGGGTCGGCGTCGCGCCAGACGCCGCTGTCGAAGGCGGCGCGCGCCGCCTTCACCGCCCGGTCGATGTCCGCCTCGCCGCAATCGGCGACATGGGCGAACACCTTGCCGTCGATCGGCGACACCTTGGCGAAGCTCGCGCCGTCGAGCGCCGCGACATAGGCGCCGCCGATGAAGGCGCGGCCCTCGATGGCGAGCGCGGCGGCGCGCGCGGCCCAGCCTTCGCGGGTGGTGGGGCGGTCGAGCATGTTTCGGGAAACCTCGGCTTCGAAAGCGGGACGCGAACCATGGCGGCGGCGGCAGCCGAAGGAAACCGGATTTTCCTGATGACGGAATGACTGGCGGGCATGGGCGGGGCGACACAGTTCACCACAAAGGGCACAAAGAGCACGAAGCCTTCGTGTCCTTTGTGTCCTTCGTGGTGAAACGGAAAGCGCCCCCTGCTTCCGGCCAGCCGCTAAAGCCCCTTCGCCGGCAGGAACGCGAAGGCCGGCGTCGCGACGAACTTGTCGGCGGCGTCGCCGGAATAGACCTTGCCGCCGGCGACGGTCAGCTTCTTTACCGGCGCCCCTTCCTTGAGATCGAGTTCGTCGAGCGGAATCCAGAACGCATTCGGGCTGGTCGCGCTGTCGAAGAAATAGATCCTGTCCGTCTGGTCGGCGATGGTGCGCCACAACGTCGAGGCGATGTTCGGCTCGCCCGGCGTGGTGATGCCGAGCGGCACGCTGACGCTGCGCATCACGCTCAGCACGCTCGCCGCCGCCTGATACGCGAACTTCTGCTCCGGCGCGGCGGAGATGATCTTGGGATCCGCCTTGGTCGGAATCGCGCCGATGAAGAACGAGGCGCGGGCGAAGCGGTCGGCGGCGCGGCTCGTCCCGGGCAGGAAGGTCGTCCCGCCGATCTCACGCCAGTAGGCGTCGAGGGCGAGCTGCTGTTCGTAGCTCGGCGAGTTGGTCATCACCCGGTATTGCTTGCCGTGATGGATGACGAGCTTGCCGTTCAGATACTCGAAGATCGCCGAATCGCCGGTCGGGTCCGAGAGGGCGAGGTGCAGCTGGGCGCCGTCGCCGTTCGGCAGCTTCGGCGCGACGATGCGGAACGGCTCCTTGGACAGCGCCTCGACCGCCTCGGCGACGGTGGCGAAATTGTCGAGCGCATATTGCGCCCAGACGGCGATCGACAGGACGGGCTTGCCGTTCGGCTCGCCGTAGCCGGACTCGGCGAGATAGAGCAGGTTGGCGACGAGGCCCTTCTCGTTCATGCCGTCGGCGGTTCCGACGTCGTAGCCGGACGCGGTCACGCTGCCGTATTTCGCCGTCCACTTCGGCGTGTCCGCGCCGCCCGCGCCATCGCGCGCGATCCCGCGCGGGAAGGCCCAGAGGTTGGTGTGCATGTCCTCGGCCCAGTCCATCGAGCGGCCGGTGATCACCAGGCCGTCGTCGGCGACGTAGAGGGCCCGGGTGCAGGCGGCGGCGGAGCCGATCGCGGCGGCGATGAGCGCGGCGGCGGCGGTCGCCGCGAGAAACTTCGAAAAGCGAGGCATACC
>CAMFKX010000191.1 GCA_945957375.1 uncultured Roseiarcus sp. | reverse complement strand
GGCTACGGCCGGCCGACGCTGGAGTAGCGAAAACCGCGGCGGCGCATTTCGCCGGGACTGTAGATGTTGCGCAGGTCGACGATCACCGGCTCCGCCAGCGCGTCCTTCAGCCGGTCGAGGTCGAGCGCCCGGAACGCGTCCCACTCGGTCACGATCGCGAGCGCCGCCGCCCCCCGCGCGCATTCGTAGGCGTTGGCGCAGAAGGCCGCTTCCGGGATCAGCGGCCGCGCGTTCTCCATCGCCTGCGGATCGTAGGCGCGCACGATCGCGCCGGCGGCGAGCAGGGCGCGCGTGACGTCGATACCGGCCGCTTCGCGCACGTCGTCGGTATTCTGCTTGAACGACAGGCCGAGCACCGCGATCGTCTTGCCCGCGACCGACCCGCCGCAGGCCTCGACCACCTTCTCCGCCATGCGGCGGCGGCGCGCCCGGTTGCCGGTCTCGACCGCCTCGACGATGCCGGTGGGCGCGCCGAGCGCGCGGGCGGTGTGGACGAGGGCGAGCGTGTCCTTGGGGAAGCACGAGCCGCCGAAGCCCGGCCCGGCGTGCAGGAACTTGCGCCCGATGCGGTTGTCGAGCCCGATGCCGCGCGCCACGTCCTGCACGTTCGCCCCCGCCTTCTCGCAGATGTCGGCCATCTCGTTGATGAAGGCAACCTTGGTGGCGAGGAACGCGTTGGCGGCGTATTTGATGATCTCGGCGGTGCGCCGCGCGGTGAACAGGAACGGCGCCGCGTTGAGATAGAGCGGCCGGTAAGCCTCGTGCATCACCACCTGGGCGCGCGGGTCGTCCGAGCCGACGACAATCCGGTCGGGATGCTTGAAGTCGTAGATCGCCGATCCTTCGCGCAGGAATTCCGGGTTCGACACCACCGCGAATTCCGCGTCCGGCCTGCGGGCGCGAATGATCCGCTCGACCTCGTCGCCGGTCCCGACCGGCACGGTCGACTTGTTGACGATGACGGTGAAGCTGTCGATCGCCGCGGCGATCTCCTCGGCCGCGGCGTAGACGTAGGAGAGGTCGGCTTCGCCGGTTCCCTCGCGCGTCGGCGTGCCGACCGCGATGAACACGACGTCGGCGGCCTTGACCGCCGCGGCGAGGTCGGTGGTGAAGGCGAGCCGCTCCTCGGCGCGGTTGCTGGCGACGAGCGCCTGGAGACCCGGTTCGTAGATCGGCATCCGTCCGGCCTCCAGTTCGGCGATCCGGCCGGCGTCCTTGTCGACGCAGGTCACGACATGGCCGAAGTCGGCGAAACAGGCGCCGGAGACGAGGCCGACGTAGCCCGAACCAATCATCGCGATCTGCACGCTGATCCCCTCTTCCGCCGCCGGTCGGAGCGCGCCGGAGCCGTCCGGAATCCGGCGGGCGACTGATGCACCCGCGGGCGGTTCAAAACAACCGGCTCCGGCGAAGTTTTCCGGCGTCGGGGCGGAAGCGGGCGCGCGCGGCGCTCTTTCCCCGCCCCCCGATTCGCCCCATATTCAGGGCATGCCTGCACCGAAGAAGCCCGGCCGGACGCCGAAGTCGAAGGCGTCGCGACCCGACCTGCAGCCGCTCGGCGAGCACCTCGCCGCGCTGCTCAATCCTGCGCTGGTCGAAGCCAAACCCACGGCCTTCGGCGAGGCGCCGCAGCCGAAGTTCGAGTCCGCCGCGCCCGACAGCCATCCGCGCGGCCTGACCGGCGCGACCGCCACCATCGAGTCGCTCAAGGCGCTGCTCGAACTCGGCGACCCCAACATCCGCGACCGGCCGGCCTGGACGCCGCATCGGCCGCCGCGGCCGGACAAATCGGAGGGCGGGCGCGCCTTCCGCATCGTGTCGGAATACGAACCGCGCGGCGACCAGCCGGCCGCGATCGCCGAGCTGGTCCAGGGCATCCAGGCCAACGAGCGCGACCAGGTGCTGCTCGGCGTCACCGGCAGCGGAAAAACCTTCACCATGGCCAAGGTGATCGAGGCGACCCAGCGCCCGGCGCTGATCCTCGCGCCCAACAAGACGCTGGCCGCCCAGCTCTACGGGGAGTTCAAGAGCTTCTTCCCCGACAATGCGGTCGAGTATTTCGTTTCCTACTACGACTATTACCAGCCGGAGGCCTACGTCCCGCGCACCGACACCTATATCGAGAAGGAATCGGACATCAACGAGCAGATCGACCGGATGCGCCACGCCGCCACCCGCGCGGTGCTGGAGCGCGACGACGTCATCATCGTCGCCTCGGTGTCGTGCATCTACGGCATCGGTTCGGTCGAGACCTACACCGCGATGACCTTCTCGCTGAAGCTCGGCGAGAAGATCGACCAGCGCCAGCTGATCGCCGACCTGGTGGCGCTGCAATACAAGCGCTCGCTCGGAGACTTCACCCGCGGCGTGTTTCGGGTGCGCGGCGACACGATCGAGATCTTTCCCGCCCACTACGAGGACCGGGCGTGGCGGGTCGGCTTCTTCGGCGACGAGATCGAGACCATCGCCGAATTCGACCCGCTCACCGGCCACAAGTCTTCCGACCTCGAATTCGTGAAGATCTACGCCAATTCGCACTACGTCACGCCGCGCCCGACGCTGCTGCAGTCAATCGACAGCATCAAGCGCGAGCTGAAGGTCAGGCTCGACGAGTTGCACGCCCAGGGGCGGCTGCTGGAAGCGCAGAGGCTCGAGCAGCGCACGATCTTCGACCTGGAAATGCTTGAGGCGACCGGCTCCTGCGCCGGCATCGAGAATTATTCGCGCTATCTCACCGGCCGCCGCCCGGGCGAACCGCCGCCGACGCTGTTCGAATATCTGCCCGACAACGCGCTGATCTTCGCCGACGAGAGCCACGTCACCATCCCGCAGATCGGCGGCATGTATCGCGGCGACTACCGGCGCAAGGCGACGCTGGCCGAATACGGCTTCCGCCTGCCGTCATGCATGGACAACCGCCCGCTGCGCTTCGAGGAATGGGACGCGATGCGGCCGCAGACGATCTCGGTCTCGGCGACGCCGGGCGACTGGGAGCTGGAACAAACGGCAGGCGCATTCGTCGAGCAGGTGATCCGCCCCACGGGCCTGATCGACCCGCCGGTCGAGGTGCGCCCGGCGCGCTCGCAGGTCGACGACCTGCTCGGCGAGGTCAAGGAGGTGGCGAAGCGCGGCTACCGGTCGCTGGTCACCACGCTGACCAAGCGCATGGCCGAGGACCTGACCGAATACCTGCACGAGAACGGGGTCCGGGTGCGCTATATGCACTCCGACATCGACACGATCGAGCGGATCGAGATCATCCGCGACCTGCGCCTCGGCGCCTTCGACGCGCTGGTCGGCATCAACCTGCTCCGCGAGGGCCTCGACATCCCGGAATGCGCGCTGGTGGCGATCCTCGACGCCGACAAGGAGGGCTTTCTGCGCTCGGAGACGTCGCTGGTGCAGACCATCGGCCGCGCCGCGCGCAACGTCGACGGAAAGGTGATCCTGTACGGCGACAGCATCACCGGCTCGATGGCGCGGGCGATGGAGGAGACCCGCCGCCGCCGGGAGAAGCAGACCGCCTACAATCTGGCCAACGGCATCACGCCGGCGACGATCAAGCGCGGCATCCAGGACATTCTCGGCTCGGTCGCCGAGGCCGACCACGTCACCGTCGACGTGGGGCTGGCCGACGGCGCCACCATCGGCCACAATTTGCGCGCCACCGTCGCCGATCTCGAGAAGCGGATGAAGGAGGCGGCCGGCAACCTCGAATTCGAGGAGGCGGCGCGCCTGCGCGACGAGATCAAGCGCCTTCAGGCGGTCGAACTGGCGATCGGCGACGACCCGCTGGCGCGCCAGTCCGACGTCGAGGCGAGTGCGGGCGCCTACGCGGGAACCCGCAAATACGGCCGCGCCGCCAACATGCCGGCGCACCGCCCGCACAAGCCGGGCGACGAGGACATGGGGCCTCATAATTTCGGCGGAGGGGAGGCAAGGCCGAAGGGCGGCGGGGGGATGAAGAGGCGGAGGCGGGGATAAGGGCTTTTCGTACGACGCTCTTCGTAGTACGGTTTGTCGATGATCCGCTCTTGGGCGAATGCTGCGACAAGGCAGTTTGCCGAGACCGGCAAGAACAAGTTCTCCGGGATGGACCGGGACGCCGCCGATGATCTGCTGGCCGCGCTCGATGCGGCGACACGGCTGGATGATCTCAGCCCGCTCAAGTCGGTCGGACTGCACAAATTGACCGGGTCGCGAAAAGGCCAGTGGGCGATGTCGATTAACGGACCCTGGCGCATCTGCTTTCGTTTCGAGGACGGCGACGCCTGGGATGTCGAAATCGTCGACTATCACTGAGGAGCAACCATGAGGCCGACGCACCCCGGCAGAATCCTTCGGCGCGAGATGGCGGCGCGGAGCCTCTCGGCCAACGCGCTCGCGCTCGCCCTTCGCGTCCCCTCCGGCCGGATCACGGAAATTCTCAACGCGAAGCGCGGTCTTTCCGCGGAGACCGCCTTGCGGCTCGGCCGCTATTTCGGCAACAGCGCCCGGTTCTGGCTCAATCTGCAAACCAGCTATGAGCTGGCGGTCGCCGAGGCGGAACTGGCGGAGCGGATCGTGGCGGAGGTCGCGCCGGCGGCGCCGTGACAGCTGGATGCGCGCAGTCACGAAGATGTTGCATATTGCGCGCGAACCCCTCTCCCGGAGGGAGAGGGGCAGGGGTGAGGGGACCGAGCGTTGACGATGGAGCGCCGAGGTTTCGTCCGCGCCTTGCGCCGGCGCCCGACCCAGTCCGAGTAGATCCTGTGGGCGCCGATTCGCGGCCAGCGCTTTCACGGCGCCAAGTTTCGCCGGCAGGTCCCCTTCGATCGCTAAGTGGCCGATTTCTACCGTCGCGCGGCAAAGCTCGTCGTCGAGCTGGATGGCAAGCCGCACGAATGGTTCGCGGATGACGACACAGGACGAACGGCGGTGATCGAGACCTTCGGCGTCCGCGTCCACGAACCTTGAGGTGTGCGACGATCTCGACGCCGTTCTTGCTCGAATCCTCGCGGCGCTGCGCCTGCCCTTCGACTGAGGGCGGTCCCCTCACCCCCGGCCCCTCTCCCTCCGGGAGGTGGTGAATACGGCCGCGCAGCCTGAGCAATGTCGCGCGTTCCAACCGGTGTTGAAAAGGTATATTTTCCATACCATCATATTGTCATGGATTTCGAGTTCCATCCCGCCAAGAGCGTCGCCAATCAGGCGAAGCACGGGATCGATTTCGTGGAGGCGCAGGCAGGCGCGGTGGGCGGATTCCAATCTCGCCGTCGCGCCGCCCTTGCCGGTCCAGAGCCCCGCTATGTGGCGATCGGACGGATTCGAGGCCAAATGTGGACCGCCATCTTCACCTGGCGAGACGATCGATTGCGGATCATTTCCGTGCGGCGTTCGCGTCCGAACGAGGTCAAGCGCTATGAAGAAAATTAGCACCGAGGCGTTCGACCGAAAGTTCGACGACGGCGAGGATGTCTCCGAGTTCGTGGACTGGTCGAAAATGCGCCGACCCGGTCGCGACGTTCGTCGCGTCAACGTGGACTTTCCCGCCTGGGTCGTCGAGGCGCTGGATCGCGAGGCGCAGAGGCTCGGGGTCACGCGGCAGGCGCTGGTGAAGCTCTGGATCGCCGAACGACTCGAGCGGGCTGCTTGACGCGCCAAAGCCGTCAGGGGCGCCGCGGCCAACGATTTCTTCTCCGCGGCGACGGGCGGCTCACAGCAGATTGAAAACTTGCCCGTCCGGCAGCCGATAGCGGCGAAAGTCGCGGACGTCGACGGTCAGGATGTCCCGCACGCCGGTCTCCGCCGCGAGCCAGTACAGCGTCGCGTCGGCCAGATCCATCTGACGCTTGCCCGACTCCGTGTACCGTTCCATCCAGCCGACCATCGCCCCGAGATTGTGAGGCTCGAACGGATAGACCTGGACTCCGCCGAGCTCGATCCAGCGCAGCAGTTCGAATCGGTGAGGCGCGTCAAGCAGGTAAGCGGCTTCCACGACGCAGGGCCAGGTGGTCAAAAGGCGCAGACCTTGTTCCGAAAGGGCGAGTACTTGCGCGTCCATTCGGGCATGGTGATCGTCGTCCACCGCGAACAGCGCGATCAGCGGCCCCGCGTCAATGAGAACGTTTCGCACGGAGTTTCGCCCTGAGACCGTCGCCGGTCCGTTCGGACGCCGCCGGCTCGCCCATCGGCCTTCCGCTTCGCGCCTCGACCAAGAGATTGTACGGATTCCTGAGGCCGAGCCTCAACGCGAGCGCGTCCTTGACGAGATCGCTCTTGGAGATGCCCAGCCGCCTCGCCTCCTCTTCCACTCGCGCCGCCAGCACCGGATCGAGCCGAACCGACAGGGTCATGGTCGCCTCCTGGTATTTTTGTACGACATGCATACGACAGTTTGTCGCCGGCGCCTATCGCCGCATCCGCGCCGCTCCGCCGGCGGCCAGGGATTCTGGATGCCCGCTTTCCAGCCGGCGCCTGAAGGCGCGCTCGCTGAGCGCGCCGATCCCGCCCTGCGGCGTCCCGGCTACCCGCCGCCGGACGCCCTGAGCCACGGCCGCGCGCCGGCCGGCGCCTCGGCGACGCTCGCCGGCTGATAGTGGATCGACGGCCCGGGCAGTTTGCCGGCTCCGAGCGCGGCCAGGGTCGGGGCGTTGGTCACCTCGAAGGCGTCGAAGCCGCAGCGCAGCATGAGCGGGATCTCGTCGATCAGCACGTCGCCGGTCGCGCGCAGCTCGCCCTTGAAGCCGTAGCGGTCGCGCAGCAGCCGCGCGTAGGAGAAGGCGCGGCCGTCGCCGAACTTGGCGAAGGCGAGCGCGATCAGCGGGCGGTCGGCGAGGTCGGCGAGATGGGCCTGGGCGTCCGCCCCGGCCTCGACCGCGACGCCGACCGGCGCCGCCCGCCGCGACAGCGCCTCGCGCTCGGCGAGCCAGCGCTTCAGGGTCACCACGACCGCGCCCTGATCGGGCGCGGGCGCGTCGTCGGCGAGCGCCGTCCAGGAGTCCTCGACGAAGCCGTCGGCGCGCCAGAGGGCCATCAGATGTTCGCTCCTGCGTCGAGAACCGTGGTGTGGATGCCGCATTCCGTCTTGCCGCGCCCGCGCCAGCGGCCGGCGCGCTCGTCTTCGCCGGGCCGGACCGCGCTGGTGCACGGCATGCAGCCGATCGAGGGAAAGCCCTTGGCGACCAGCGGGTGGCGCGGCAGGCCGGCCTCGCGGATATAGGCGAGCACGTCGGTCGCGGTCCAGCCGACCAGCGGATTGACCTTGACCCGGTCGCCCTCGGCCTCGAACAGCGGCAGCGTCGAGCGGAGGTCGCTCTGAAACCCCTTGCGGCCGGTGATCCAGGCGTCGAATCCGTCCATCGCGACGGCGAGCGGGCGCACCTTGCGGATCTCGCAGCAACGGTCCGGGTCGCTGGAGAACAGCCACTTCTCCGGATCTTCCGCGGCGAGCGTCGCCGGATCCGGCGTCGCGCTGCGCACGTCGGTCAGGCCGAGCTGGGCGCACAGCTCGTCGCGGTAGGCGAGCGTCTCGGGGAAGTGCTGGCCGGTGTCGACGAACACCACCGGCGTCGCCTTGTCGACCTGCGCCACCATGTGCAGCAGCGCCGCGGCGTCCGCGCCGAAGCTCGACACCAGCGCGATGCGGCCGGGGAACAGGTCCTCGATCGCGAGCCGCAGCAGCGACGAGGCCTTGACCTTGGCGAAGCGGCTCTCGAGCCGCGAGGCGGCGATCTGGTCGCCGAACAGCTTGACGTCGTGGGCGGCCATCAGATGTCCGATCCGGCGCTCCTCTCGTAGAGCGCCTCCTTGAACGGGGCGAGGCCGACCCTGCGGAACGCGTCGAGGAAGGTTTCCTGTTCGCCGGCGCGCAGCGCCATATAGGTCTCGACGATGATTTCGACGGCGCCGACCACGTTTTCCCAGCTGAAGCCGGGTCCGACGATCTGGCCGATCGCGGCGTTCTCGTCGCCCGAGCCGCCGAGCGTAATCTGGTAGGTCTCCTCGCCGGCGCGTTCGAGGCCGAGGATGCCGATATGGCCGACGTGATGGTGGCCGCAGGCGTTGATGCAGCCGCTGATCTTGATCTTGAGCGGACCGATCGCCTTGGCGCGCGCGCCGTCGCCGAAGGTCTTGGCGATGCGCTCGGCGACCGGGATCGAACGGGCGGTGGCGAGCGCGCAATAGTCGAGGCCGGGGCAGGCGATGATGTCGCTGATCTGGCCGGCGTTCGGCGTCGCGAGGTTGACGGAGGCGAGCCGGTCGTAGACCGCCTGCAAATCGTCGAGCGCGACCTGCGGCAGGATCAGGTTCTGTTCGTGCGACACCCGGATCTCGTCGTGGGAATAATCCTCGGCGAGGTCGGCGACCGCGTCCATCTGGTCGGCGCTGCAGTCGCCGGGCGGCAGGCCGATCGGCTTGAGCGACACGGTGACGATGCCATAACCCTCCGTCCGGTGCGGCGTGACGTTGGCCGCGAGGAAGGCGGCGAAGCGCGCGTCCTTGGCCTTGCGCCGCTCGACCCGGTCGCTGACCGGCTTTTTCGGCTCGAGCGCCGGGGGCGCGAAGAAGGCCGCGACCCGGGCGACCTCGGCCGGCGGCAGGTCGAGCAGCGCCTTGTCGCGCAGGGCGAACTCGGCCTCGATCTCGCCCTTCAGCGTCTCGAGGCTCTTCTCGTGCATCAGGATCTTGATGCGCGCCTTGTACTTGTTGTCCCGCCGGCCCTCGAGGTTGTAGACGCGCAGGATCGCCTCGACATAGCCGAGCAGATCGCGTTCGGGCAGGAAGTCGCGCACCTTGCGCCCGATGAACGGGGTGCGCCCGAGGCCGCCGCCGACATAGACCGTGAAGCCGAGCGCGCCGGCCTCGTCGCGGACGACCTGAAGGCCGATGTCGTGCGCCTGGATCACCGCGCGGTCGTGCGCCGCGCCGTTGACCGCGATCTTGAACTTGCGCGGCAGGAAGCTGAACTCGGGATGCAGCGACGACCATTGCCGCAGGATCTCGGCGTAGGGACGCGGATCGGCGACCTCGTCGGCGGCGACGCCGGCGAAATGGTCGGCGGTGACGTTGCGGATGCAATTGCCGGAGGTCTGGATCGCGTGCATCTCGACCGAGGCGAGCTCGGCCAGGATGTCGGGCGTGTCCTTCAGCGCCGGCCAGTTGTACTGGACGTTCTGGCGGGTGGTGAAATGGCCGTAGCCGCGGTCGTAGGCGCGGGCGATGTCGGCGAGCTTGCGCATCTGGCGCGCGTTCAGCGTGCCGTACGGGATGGCGACGCGCAGCATGTAGGAATGGAGCTGCAGGTAGAGGCCGTTCATCAGCCGATGCGGGCGGAACTGCTCCTCGGTCAGTTCGCCCGAGAGCCGGCGCGCCACCTGGTCGCGGAACTGGGCGACCCGCGCCTCGACGAACGCCTGGTCGAAATCGTCGTAATGATACATCAGGCGTCTCCGAAGGTGGCCGGCCGCGAGTGGGGCGCGAGACCGTGCGCCTGCTTGCCGAGGTCGCGCCGCACCGTGGGGCCGGTGGCGCGGATCGCCTCGCGCATGGCCTTGGGAACGAGGTGGCCGTTGCGGATTTCGACCGCGAAGGCGTAGGCGTCGACCACGATATTGGCGGCGAGGTCCGCCTCCGCAAGCGCCAGCGCCGCCTTGGTCGCCGCGGCGTCGGGATGAACCGCCGCGCGGTTGAAATCCTCGCTCCAGCCGCCGTCGGCGGTCTGGAACAGGACCACGCCGTCGGTGAGACGGTTGGCGGTGATAACTTCGGGCATGAAGAACTCTCGGCCGGCGCGACGGGACGGCTCCCTTACAGCCTAACCGATTTTACGGCAAGTTTATATAACTCAATTTGTATAGCAATTCCATGAGGTTCAATTACTCGCGAGCGCCTTCGGAGGGCGCGCGTCTCGCGCGCCCGGGCGGCGGGACGCCGCCCCTCCGGGTTCCGCCGCCGTTCGGAGGGCGCGCGTCTCGCGCGCCGGGGGCGGCGGGACGCCGCCCCTCCAGCGCTGGCGGGTTCTCGTCCGGCGCGGCGGGACGCCGCCCCTCCGGGTTCAGCGCACGATCGTCAGCCGCTTCGCCGCGCGGGTCAGGCCGGTGTAGAGCCAGCGGGCGCGGTGCTCGCGGAAGGCGAAGCTCTCGTCGAACAGCAGCACCTCGTCCCACTGCGAGCCCTGCGCCTTGTGCACGGTCAGCGCGTAGCCGTAGTCGAACTCGTCGGATTCGCGCCGCAGCGGATAGGCGAGTTCGCCCTCCGTCCCCTCGAAAAACGCCTTCAGGACCGCGACCTTGACCGCCTTGGCGCCGGCCTCGTCCTCCGAGCGCACCGTCATGCGGACGAAATCCTTGACCACGCCGCCGAGCGCCTCGACCCGCCACAGGCCGCCGTTGATCAGCCCCTTGGTGCGGTCGTTCCTGAGGCACACCAGGCGGTCGCCCGCGACCGGCAACGGCTCGGAATAGCCGGTCAGCGTGCGCATGCGCTGGTTATAGGCGCGCCGCGTCCGGTTCACCCCGACCAGCACCTGATCGGCCGCGAGCACCTGCGCCGCGTCGACGCCCGAGCGGCGGATGACGCGGCTCTCGCCGTAGGTTCCCTCCTTCAGGTCGCCGCCCGCCCGCACGATCTCGGACAGGCGGATGATCGGGTTGTCCTCCGCCTGACGGTGGATCTGGGTCAGCATCACGTCGGGCTCGGCCTCGGTGAAATAGCCGCCGCCCTTGACCGGGGGGAGCTGGAACGGGTCGCCGAGCACGAGGATCGGCTTGCCGAACGACAGCAGGTCGCGGGCGAGCTCGCCGTCGACCATCGAGCATTCGTCGATGACGATCAGGCTGGCCTTGGAGGCCGGGCCGTCGGCGTTGATGGTGAAGTTCGGGGCGCCGTCGGCGCCTTCGCTGGCGCGGTAGATGAGAGCGTGAATGGTG
>CAMFKX010000190.1 GCA_945957375.1 uncultured Roseiarcus sp. | reverse complement strand
AGGCCGCGCCCTTGCGCCAGCATGCGGTCCATGCCGCTCGTCGCGTAATAGCCGACCTCGTCGAGGACGACATGGAAGGGAGCGACGCCCATGCCGGGCTTGTTCGCGACGATGACGTCGGAATCGCCCTCGAGGCGGGCGCCGAGCATCTGCGCCATCATGCCCCTCAGCGACGCGACCACGATCTTGCCGAGCGCGGCCAGACGTTCGTCCGAGCTCTCGAGGGCGGGGAGATTCACGACCAGGATGCGGCGGTTGAGAACCACGTCGCGCATGTCGACGTCGGACTGCCTCACCTTGAAGATGTGGCCAAGCGAGACGCCGAGGAGCTGGAAGGTGTGGGTGAAGTAGAACTGGGCGAAGCCGTGCTGCTTCGACGGCTCTTCGGTTTTCTGCCGGTTCCAGTCGAGGCTCATGTCGTAGGACGGCAATTCGCCGAGATAGGCCTGAAGGGGATAGATCAGGTCCTCCGGCATTTCCGGGACGGGGATGTCGGTCGTCTCGCCCGTCATCGGGTTGCGGACCTCGAAGACCCGCTTCGTTGCGACTTTCCAGATGCTGCGGAGCTCGAAGGAGAGACGGATCGTCTCGATGTTGAGAGGCACGTTCTTGTGGTCGCGCATCCAGACGAGGACCGGGGTCAGCGTGCCGACGAGCGCCACGGCGCGCTCGCGGAAGACGCCGTTGGCGTCGCCCGGCGCCGGCTCGCCGAGCAGGCTCGACAGCATCTCGCCGATCGCGTCGGCGTTGCCGACCGCGAACGGGTTGAAGCGGTTCGAGTCCTTGACCCCGGAAGCCACCATGAAATTCAGGCAAAGCACGTCGTCCTCGCGCCCGAACCGGCGGGCGAGCGCCAAGACCTCGCCGTAGAGCTTGTTGTCCGCCTTGCCGTCGACGATCACGAAGCCCGAAGCGTGGGTCAGCGCGTTGGCGAGGAACGACAGGAGCGCGGTCGTCTTGCCGGCGCCGGTCGTGCCGGGCACGGTCGCATGCTGGCGGCCGTCCTCGAAGGCGATCCAGAGCTCCCGCCCGTCGACGTCCCGACCGAGATGGATCGAGCCCTCGGCCATGCGCGGCCTGCGTCCCTTCGGGGAAGGGTGGTTCCAGTCGCGCATGAGCGCGGTGCGCGGCAGGCGAAGCGGCAGGGTGACGCGCCGGGTGAGGACGAGCCCGGCGTAGAGAACCGAGGCGGGGGTCACAATATTCACGAGCGCCGGCTCCACGAACATCAGCATGGCGCCGCTCGCGAGCATCACGCCCGAGAACTCGCTCATCATCGCTGACCACAGCCGCGTCGTGATCGGGCGGATGTCGCGCAGCCGCTGCGCGCCCGACCGTTCGAAGCGTTGCTGCGGCCCGACGATCTCCCGCTGGCTCATGATTGGCCCTCCGGACGCGGCCGGCGCGCGACCTCGTCAGCGCCAACTCTCATTGTTCGTGCAGGCCGAATGTCGAGGGCCCCGGCGCGCTCTCGGCCGACCGCTGGGGACCGTCCGCCAGGGCAGGGGCGGGTTGGGCCGAGCGGACCACGCTCGATTGCGACCCGGGGGTGGCCGCCGGGCGTCCGAGATCCTCGAGGCTGGCGACGGCGGACGCCCGCGGGCGATAGGACGTGACGGCGAGCGACGCGACCGCGCCGATGCCGACGCACACGAGGAAGCCGAGCGCACGCCTGAGCCAGCCCCGCGCCTTCGGCCGCGCGTTCGCGGCGAGCGTCAGGCGCTCGAGCTGCACATCGCGCAGCGCCTCACGGAAGCCCTCGCGGACCGCCCGCTCGATCTCGCCGGGGCCGGGACCGAACGCGCCGCCACCCGCGGAATGAAGCCGGATATCGATCTGAAGCCTTGGCGGGTCGCCCCCGCGGACCTCGGCTTCCATGCTGGCGTATTCCGAGACCGACATCGCCTTCTCCTCGTCTCCCGGGCGCAGGGTTGCCCCATCACAACCATGCCGAGGGGCTGCGCGAACAGGAAACCGCGGGCGCGTCACGCCTCCTTGGGTCGGATCGCGGCGATGGCAGATCCAAACTCCGCGGTCGGAATCGGAACGCTGGCGGCGCGTTCGGCAGCCCAATGAGCGCCCGCGCCGATCGCCTCGACCCGGAAGCTCGGATGGGGATGCGCGATCAGCGCATCCGACTCGAAGCCGAGCGCGTGGAGCGCGTACCAGAGGGGGCGGTCGACGAGCTTCAGGAACGCGAACTGCGCCGGCGCCAGAACGCCGCTCCTCAGGCGCGCCTGGTTCAGAACCGACATGAGGCCGGGCGTCGCAAAATGGTGTTTGCCCATGACCTCCAAGGTCCAGCCGGCGACTTCGGGCGTCGCGAGAACCCGATCGACGAGGCGAAGCGTCCTCGCATCGAAGGCGAGCGGCTCTTCCGGCCCGGCCCCGCCGTCGGCCTTCGAGCGCGACAGCCCTTCCGAGAGGAGCCCGAGCAGCAGGCAGGCTTCGTCGCGGCGCTGGACGCCCTGGAGGGCGAAGACCGCGAGCATGGCGCGCGTTGGGCGCGACGCCGCGGCGGGCCCAGTCCACCGATCGCCGAGCTGGCGCATGAAGGCGCGCCGGGCCGCCGCCTCGTCGAACCCGCCCTCTTCGTTGGTCGCGTAGCGCGCGATCCACTCGTCCACGTGGAGCGCTGCGTCGGCCGGGCGCGGGTCGCCGTCGCGGAGCTTCGTGAGCTTCAGGGCCCGCCCGACGAACGCCGCCGTGCTGCGGGAATGGATCGCCTGCTCGGCCATCAGCTTTTCGAGGTCGAAAGCCCTCGTGAAGCGGGCGGCGCCGCCGCGGAGAAAGCAGAGCGCCGCGAGCGCCAGGACGAGCGCCATCGCGGGGGTGAGGAGCATGGCCCCGACGAGGCGGTAGAGGCGCACGAGCTGATCGAACCGCGCACGCTCCGGGTGAGCGTGCTCGACGGCGACGTCGGCATCGGCCAAGCGGTCGGTCACGAGGCCGATCGCCTGCATCTCGACATGGGCGACAGACAACGCGATGTGGCTGATCTCGGCGTGCCAGACCCGCCAGCCCGCCCAGCCGAGGAAGCAGAGGCCGACGACGATCAGAATGAGGCTGAAGACCGTGTAGTCGTCGCTTCCGATCGCGCCGCCGAATCGGGAAGACCGGGCCATGCTCATCGCCCTCCCGCAGCGTCGGCGCTCGCGAGCTCGCGCATGGCCTCGCGTTTGACCCGCATCGCCTGATCGTAGACGAGCTTCATGTACTCGAGCTGTCGCGCCGGCGTATGAGAATGGTAGAGCGCGACCCCCTCCCACAGGCGCCCACGCGCCTCGTCGAGCGCCTGATGCAGGATCCAGGCGCCGGACTCGACATTGGCGCAGAAGTTGTCCCTCAGGGCCCGGTAGGCCGCCTCGCGCGAGGTCCGCCAATGATCGGCGATCTCCCCGAGCCAGGTGTTGTTGACCTGCATCGGGCCGATGTCGACCGTGCCGTTCACGTTCTGGCTGACCGCGCCCAACCGCCCGGCCTCGACGCGGATCAAAAGCGCCAGCACGCCGGCCGGAACATGATGAACCTCCGCCGCCGCTTTCAGGCAGCCCTCGATCATCGCTTCGTCGGCGCTCGCGGAGGAAGCGCCCGCAATTGAGAACAACGCGACGGCGGCCGTGATCGCCGCCTTTGCGAGCTTCCCTCTCCCGCCGGCCCCATGTCCCTTTCGCGCGGTCATTCGATCGCCGCTCTCGCTTCGATGCGCGCCGTCGCCTCGTCGAAGACGCGCGCAAGATCCAGCACCATCACGCCGGCGGGACGCGCGACCGTCGCGATCGCCTCCATGACCGAGAGCATGACGGCTGAGAAGGCCTCCGCCCGAATCGCGTCGACTCGCCACGACATCAGCGCGCCGAGATCGCGCTCGAGCGTGAGCTCGAAGCCGCGTCCGGTCACGTCGCGCCAGATCGCCTCCCCGGCGACGAGGAAGATCGGAAGAAGGCCGTCGACCGCGGCGGCGGCGTCGACGGGAATGCGGACGAGATCCCGTCGCGGGCCGTCCTCGACCAGAATGTCGTGGTCGGCCTCGATCAGGAGCGCCCGAAGGACGCTCGACACATAGGCCGGATCGAGGATCTTCATGGGTTCGACGTCGGTCGCGGTCATGCGAACCTCCGTCGCTTCCAGGCCGGGACGGCGGGCCGGTAGGGGCCGACGAGGCCGCGCCGGATCATCCTCAAGGTCGCCGGAACGGTAAGCCCCGCCCAGCTGATCACCGAGAAGAAAATCACTCCGGTCGCGGCGATATAGAAGGTCGTCCAGCTCCAGTAGACGATGAACACGAGGAGCGGCAGGCAGGCCCGCGCGTCGAGAAAAACGAGTTTGACCGGCCGCCCGGTGTCACGCCACATGGGTTCTCTCCCTTGCCCCTCTTCATCCGATTTCCTGTCGGACGGCTTCCGCCGTCTCTTCGCTGATCCGGCCGTCCTTCAGCGCGATCGCGATCGCCTTGGCGTAGGACTGGCCGTTGGTTTCCAGCGCCTCGGCCGTGACCTGTGGCCAGTCGTCCGCTTTGGTTCCGGCGAGGCGG
Source organism: uncultured Roseiarcus sp. (assembly GCA_945957375.1). Lineage (GTDB taxonomy): Bacteria > Pseudomonadota > Alphaproteobacteria > Rhizobiales > Beijerinckiaceae > Roseiarcus. The sequence continues at coordinate 6,427 of CAMFKX010000190.1, read as the reverse complement.
CGTCGATAGCCGGCGTCGCACACCAGGAACTCTCGCAAGGGGGTCCACTTGCCGTCTCTCGACGGCACGAGGCGCTGGTTGATCACGAGCCGCAGCGCCTGGGCGCAGGACGTCATGGCGTCCTTCAACTGGGTGGGCGGGAGAAGGCTCGCGACGCGCTGCATGGTGAGCGGCACGGTCTCCGCGTGGATCGTGGTCGCCGTCGCGTGGCCCGAGATCGCCGCCTGGATGGTCGCGATCATGTGCTCAGGTCTCCGGCACTCGCCGATGATGATGTCGGTCGGCTGCCGTCGCATCGCGCCCGCCATGAACTCCTCGAAGCTCTTCACGTTGCGCGGGATCTCGCTCTGGGCGATCGAGCTCGTCGGGCTTTCGACCCGGTCGAGCAGGAACTCGACCGGCTCGGCGCATTCGATGATGTTGCGGTGCGCGTCGGGATCGCGGAGCTTTTCGACCGTCATCGCGCCGATGAGCGTCGACTTGCCCGAGCCGGTCGCGCCCGAGACGATCATCATGCCCTTGGTCATCCGGTAGTGGGCGAGGATCTCCGGCTCGACGTGCTGGCTCGAGAGCGGCTGCGGCAGATCGCGAACCGGGCGGATCACGACATGGGCGCCGGCGCCCCGGCTCGCGGTGATCGCGGTGACGTTGACGCGAAACCGCAGGGTCCCCTTTCTCGGCGATCCGATCTGGTACATCACGTTGATGTCCGCCCCGCCCTGAAGGCGGGCGATGCCGTCCGCGCCATAGAGGTGGTTGACGATCAGGCCCGCGTCGTTCTCGTCGAGCGGATCGCGGCTCGCGACCTTGCGATTGACCCCCCAGAGCCGGAACGAGGCCGGCTGGAAGGTCGAGAACATCACCTGTTCGGCCCCGAGCCGGTGGGCGTGCGCGAGGAACGAATCGAGCGCGGGGGCAAGCCGGCGCGGCTCCTTGACCCACCGGTCGCCGGGATCGACCCAGGCGTAAGGGTCGGCGGCGATCTCGGAGTTCAGCGCGCGGGAGGGGACGTCGAGCATCGCGGCCCTCACTTCGGGCAGTGGCGGGCGCCGCGCCAGGCGCGGGCGTCGGCTTTGAGGCCCGGCTGCGCGGTGATGGTGACGATCCGGTCCCCTGCCCTGAGCTCCCCGCCGCCGCCGTCGACGAGTTGCTCTTTTGTCGCGACGCGGGGACTGGCGACGACGCCGGCGCGGAGCAGCACCCGGTAGCGGGCCATGCCGGTGATGTCGCGCTGAAGCCGCCCGAGATCGTTCAGAAAGATCTCGTTCGCCTGCCGCTCGCCCTCGGCCCAGCCCTCGGCGACATATTTGTTCCAGTACTGGACCTCCTGCTCGGTTCGGGGCAGCACGGCGTCGGCCGGGCGGCTCGGCTCGACCCAGGTCCGGACGAGATAGGTCCGCCAGTTCGGGGGCGCCGAGGCGAGCTGGGCGATCTTGGTGATCGAATAGACGCAGGCGGTCTCGCGGGCGATCTGCCCGCCGTCGCCGAGCGCCATCGCCATCTCGGCTTCCGAGACGACCGGAGGGCGCATGACGATCTGGCTGCCCGACCGGCGCAGGATCACGTCGTCGAAATTGTAGACGGTGTCGAGCATCGGCTCGTAGCGACGCAGCATCTCGTTGATGGCGAAGGCGCGGGCCGCAAGGCCGCCGCGCGCGCCGTAAGCGAGGCCCGCATCATAGAGGATGTTCTGACGGCCGGGCTCGAGCCCCTCCGCCGCAAGCCCGCTCCCCGGACGCGTCGCCTGCAGGGATTCGAGCGAGAGCGGCTTCTCGCCTCCGACGATCATGGGCTCGATCGAGGCGCCGGTCACCGGCTTGTTGATGGGACTCGCGGTCTTCCGCGACGCGGCGTCGACCGTCGCGGGAGAAGGCTGCGGCGGGATCGGCATGACGATGAGGCCGTTGTCGCTCGCGGGGGGCGCCGCGGTCGTGACGGGAACCGCAAGCTTTTTGGTGGGGAGATCGGGCGCCAAGGTCTGGGGCGAAGGCGCCGCGTCGGCCGCTGCCGCCGGCCGCACGAGCGCCGCCGGGGTCAGGAGGATCGCGGCGAATGAGACGGCGGCAATGAGGACCCGGCGGTCAGCCATGATAGATCACCTCGAGACGCTGATGTTGCGGGTCGACCCGGACGATCGCGGCGTCGCCCGCCTGGTCGCCGAGACCCTGCAGAATGTCGTAGACCCGCTGCGGGGCAGGCTCGACCACGACAGTGACCGCTCGGGACGCGGAGCCGGTGACGACGGCGCGGTAGCCGATCGTCTCGGCGAGCTTCCTGACCGCCCCGTCGAGGCCGCCGTTCCAGGACATCGCGACCACCCGGTCGAGCTCGCCCGGCACGACGGTCGGCTTCGCGGCGACCGCGGCTTGCGGCTGAACCGCGCCGATCCGGGCGAGCTCGCGCGCGGTCTCGTCCATGCTCCTCTGCAGCGCGACCTCGGCGTTCGGCATGCCGGGCGTATCGACGTTCGGCGCGACCGGCGTGACGCCGCAGCCGGCGAGCGCGCAGGCGACGAGAATCGCTGCGAGACACGACGCGCGTGACTGACGAATCATGGTGGGCGGCTTCCTGTGCATGGGGGAGAGCTTCGGCGCGCCTCGCGCGAACACGAACAGACGTCGCGGCGTCTTTTTCGGGCGAACTATTTCGCGGCCAGCGCCCGACGGGCGGGCTCGTCGTCATGGGGTCTGAGCGCCAGCGCCACCCCGCGGCCGTCGATGATTTCGGCGGCGAGGCCCTCGAGCACGCTCTCGGTCGCCCGGGCCTCCATCTCGCCGCCGCGCAGACGCTCGAGGCGGCGACGCTCGACTTCCTTCTGCGCCGAGCCGGTCGGGAAGACTTTCGCGAGCCGACGCAGCGCCTCCTGGAATCCGACCGCCTCGTAGAGACGGTTGCGCAAGGCCGCGTCATCGGGGGTCGTCGACAAGGCCCAGAGCTCGATCGGCCCGAGGCTGTTGACGAGGAGCTGCTCGTACTTCGAGTTCTCGATCTGCATGATGGCGAGAAACGGCGCGCCCTGGGGCCCAGGCCCATGCAGCCCGTGGCGCACGACCTGAGCCGAGGCGGGCGTGAGCGCGAAGCGGGCGATGACCTCCTCCGCCTCGCGTTCGTCGCCGGCCTTGAGGACAAAGCGGCCGGTCGACTGACTGATCAGCGCGTCGCCCATGTCGGACAGGCGCTGGCTCGCAAAGCCGAGCTGGATATTGTGCTTGCGGCCTTCGCGCGCGTCGAGCTCGGCCTGGGCGCGCACCTGAGGGCTGCCGAGCGTCCGGTGCCACTCGTCGTAGTCGAGCCGCTTGACGGTCTCGTAGGCCTCGCGAAAGCGTTTCGCGTGATGGGGCCGCACGGGTTCGGGAACGTATTGGACATAGTCCGGCCGCAGGAAAAAATTGCGCGCCAGAATGTGCCGGCCGAGGAGATACATGAGCTCGGTCTGGCGGTTCGAGGCCGCCGATCCGGTTGGAGCCACTTCCTGAAGATTGAGCACGATGATTCGCGCCGAGCCAAAGTCGAGCTTCGTCGGCTGGTTCAGGATCGGATATTTGCGGATCGCATCGTAGATGTAGCGGGCGAAGACGCCCGAGACGGTTTCGGCCGTCGTCTGGATCTTGAGCTCGGCGAACATGTCCTGAACCTGCTCGGAGCGCGACGCTGCGATCAGATCCTCGAGCACCGGGACCGCGTGACGCTGGGCGATCTCGGCGAGGCGGAACTCCTCACGCTCGCAGAGCGCGGTGACGACGTCGCGCCAGATGGCGTCCGACGGATCGAGCTTGATGCGATGCTCTTCGATCGCCGCGTCGACGAGCGGCTCGAGCCCCTTTCGGTAGCGCTTGGGCGCGCCGTCCGGGACTTCCGTGCAGCGGCGATAGGCCTCGTCGATGACGAGCGAGATCATCTGCGCCATGCCCTCGAACGGCGTCGTCTCGTCGGGCGGCAGGGTCAGGAGCGCAAGGAAGTTCTGCAGGAAAGCCTTTTCGAGCGGCAGCGGATATTCGCAGCCGACCTGAAGATCGAACGCGTTGAACTCGTAACCCGGCGCGAATTGCATGGTGACGAAGATCGCCTCGTGCCGGCGCGCCGGGCCGACCGCCTCCTGGATCAGCCGGACGAACCCTTCCGCTGAGGGTCCGATGTCGAGCTTGCCGATCATCGGGAGCTTCGCCTTGGCGCCGCCGAGCACGGCGGACGACAGGCAGAGGCCGATATTGATGGTGTTGGCGAGCACCGACTTGCCCGACCCTGGCGGGGCCACGAAAATGTCGATCATCAACGGCCGCATCGAGCCGCCGGACGGATCGTAGGGCCAGATTGCGCCGTTGGGCAGGCGGAAGAGCACCGATCCGCGCTCCCAGGGCGAGATGGTGTGCGACCACGGCAGGAGCGGCAGCGCTTCCCCGATCGGGGCGAGCGAGGGGTTGCCGGTCGAGGCGAGCGCAAGGCCTGGAACGGAGCTCATCACCCCGTCGAGCGGATCGCCGGCGATTCGGGCCGTCTTGCAATTGCCCCAGCCCTCGATCCGCTGCGCCAGCGTCGAAGCGCGCCGCCTGAGCTTCCGGGTCTCGCCGATCGGCGCCCAGGTGGCGAAGGAAGCGCGGAGCTTGACCGAGATGTGGTTCTCCTGCTCGCGCATGTGCCGAAGCGCCGCGAAGGCGCGCTGAAGATCACGGTTCGCCGGGAAGATCGCGAGGAACGACGAGCCGATCTCCTTGAACGCCATCCCGGTCTTGCCGCCGCCCTCGAGGATGAAGGCCGCCCGCCACGGCAGCCGGTCCTGGCCGAGCCAGCTTGCGAGCTCGACGAAGGGACGCGGATCTTCAGGCCCGATCATGAGGTCGACATTCGTATATTCGTTCTCGCCGATCTCGACGCGCTGGCCGCCGTGCGTGACCGCGTCGATGCGAAAGAGCTGGCTGCGGATCGAGGGCCACAAGAGCCCCGACTTGTCCGGGTTCCTCTCCCCCTCCTCGGGCAGGCGCGGCATGACCCGGTCGCCGATCAGCGTGGGCTTCCAGTTCGAACCCGCGGTCTCGCGATAGAGCGCTTCGCGCGCGAGAACCAGGGCGTCGCTGGCCGAAAGCTCGGTCGCCGCCACCTCGGCGCCGCGCAGCGCCGTCATCACGCGATTGACGAAACCGGTATGATGGGCGGCCATGATCTCGGAGCGGAGAAAGAAGCGCTGGGCGTCGCCGATGCGCGGGACCGCCTTCGCCGCCGCTGCCTTCTCCTCCTTCATCTGCTTCAGCTCTTCCCTGGTCAGCACCGCCCGGCGCGTCCAAAGCGCGAAGCACGATGTCTCGAAGCGCATCGTCTGGCTCCAGAGGCGGAGCCGCTCGTCGAGAATGTCGGTGAGATCGAGGCCCACCTCGCGGCCGACGCGCCGGCACGTCTCCATGTTGATTCGCTCGATCTCCCGCTCGGCCATGTCGGGGTCCGACAGATACCAGCCGACGATCGCGTGGCCCTTGGCTTCGAGCGCCCCCGACAGATCGAGACGCAGGCCGTTCGCGAGCTTCACGATGTCGTCGCGGGTCGCCATGCGTTTCATGCCGCCGATCCGGACGAAGGTGCAGTAGTCGCCCTGCTTCGTGACGAGCGCGTCGCCGTGCGTCGTCTCGACGTCGCAATAGCCCGCGAGCGGCTGCTTCAGCGCGAGCGAGAGGCTGGCCAGCAGACTCGACACGATCCCTACCATCGCAAACCTCCAGTCTCTTGGCGAAAAGGACGGGCGCGTTCAGGCGGCGATCAGTCGGGGATAGACGTCCTCGCCGGCGACGAAGAATCTTCCCCGCGACCACAGCCTCAATCCGCCGAGCCGCTTGGCGCGCTCGGTGTAGAGCTTCGGCTCCGCCCGCAGGAGCGCCTGGCCGAGCACGCGGGGCGACGCGGTCCCGAATCGCGCCTCGGCCTCGACGCTTCGCATCTCGATCGCCCGGATCGCCTCCAGCGCGGGGTTCGCAACATCGCTACGGGTCACGGAGAAGGGAGACGCTGCGAGATAGAGGGCGCCCTCGGCGGCGAGCAGCCTATGGGCTCTGTTGGCCAGCGCGTTGAGCGCGCTCTGCGTCATCTCCGGGAGCCAGATCAGCACGGCTTCCTCGGCGATCGTCTCGCGCTCGAGATGGCGAACGAGTGAGCACGGGGCGCAGGACGCCTCGTCCAGGCCCTCCCCGTGAAAGAGAGGCTCCCGCCCTTCTGCGAGGCGAACCCCGCAGAAGGGACAGGAGCTTCGAGGCGCGCCGCCCGGCGATTCGCTTTCGCAAACGGAAAGAACGAGCGGCTCGAGACGCATCGGATCCTGTCCCCGCGCCTTGTTACTGGAACGTCACGACGCCGGCGGTGTTCGAAATCGAGGCCGCCGTGCCGGTGGCGGTCTCGGCCGCCTTGTTGATCCACGAGCCGCCGGTGACGAGGAGGCCGCAGAGGA
>CAMFKX010000189.1 GCA_945957375.1 uncultured Roseiarcus sp. | reverse complement strand
GCGCCGGCCTGGGCCGCGACGCCGCCGGCCGCGCGCGCAGCGATTCTCCGGCGCGCGGCGGACGCGCTCGAAGCACGAATGGACGAGCTGATCGGGCTCATCGTGCTCGAGGCGGGCAAGACCTGCGCCAACGCGGTCGCCGAAGTGCGCGAGGCGGTCGATTTCCTGCACTATTATTCCGGCGAAGCGATCCGCGTGCTCAACCCGGGCGCGGCGCCGCTCGGCGTCGTCGCCTGCGTCAGCCCGTGGAATTTTCCGCTCGCGATCTTCGTCGGACAGGTCGCGGCGGCGCTCGCCGCCGGCAATGCGGTCGTCGCCAAACCCGCCGAGGAGACGCCGCTGATCGCGGCCGAGGCGGTGCGCATCCTGCACGAAGCGGGCGTTCCGGCCGATGCGCTGGCGCTGGTTCCGGGCGCGGGCGAAGCCGGCGCGGCGCTGATCGCCGACCGGCGCGTGCAAGGCGTGGTCTTCACCGGCTCGACGCCGGTCGCGCGCCTGATCGAGCGCCAGCTCGCCGGAAGGCAGACCGCCGCCGGCGCGCCGGTTCCGCTGATCGCCGAGACCGGCGGGATCAACGCCATGGTGGTCGACAGCTCCGCCTTGCCCGAGCAGGTCGTCGTCGACGTCATGGCGTCGGCGTTCGATTCGGCCGGCCAGCGCTGCTCGGCGCTGCGCATCCTCTGCCTGCAGGAGGAGATCGCCGATTCGATGCTGGCGATGCTGAAGGGGGCGATGGCGGAGCTCGAGACCGGCGACCCGCGCCGGCTGTCGACCGACGTCGGCCCGATCATCACGGGCGAGGCGCGCGACGCGATCGAGGCTTACGTCGAGGGCATGCGGGCGCGCGGCTTTGCGGTGACGCGCGGCGCGCTGACCGAAGCCGCGGCGCGCGGAACCTTCGTCGCCCCGACGCTGATCGAGGTCAACGCCGTCGCCGACGTCGAACGCGAAGTGTTCGGGCCGGTGCTGCATGTCGTGCGCTACCGGCGCGAGGCGCTCGACGCGCTGATCGACGCGATCGACGCCGCCGGCTACGGCCTGACCTTCGGCCTGCACACCCGGATCGACGAGACGATCATGCGCGTCGCCGAGCGGATCGAGGCCGGCAACGTCTACGTCAACCGCAACGTCATCGGCGCGACCGTCGGCGTGCAGCCGTTCGGCGGTTCGCGCCTGTCCGGCACCGGGCCCAAGGCCGGCGGTCCGCTCTATCTCCCGCGCCTCGTCGCCGAGCCGCAGCCGGCCGCGCTGCAAGGGCTCGAAGGCGACGGCGCGGCGATGCGGACTTTGCGCGCCTATATCGACTGGCTGCGCGCCTCCGGCCGCGAGGCCGAGGCGGAGCGCTGCGTCGGCCTGATGACCCGCTCGCCGCTCGGCGCGCGGGTCGAGCTTCCCGGGCCGGTCGGCGAGCGCAACATCTACGCCCTCAGGCGGCGCGGCCGGATCGCCGTGGCGGCGAACGACGCCGGCGCGGCGCTGATCCAGATCGGGACGATTCTCGCGACCGGCAACGACCCGATCGTCGGCCCGGACATCGCTGGCGCGCTGAAGGGACTGCCGCCCGAGTTCGGCCGGCGCATCCAGACGGCGCCGGAGCCGCTCGAGGCGCCGGCGCTGGCGGGCGCGCTCATCGCCGGCGACGCCGAGGCGGTTTCCGCCGCGCAAAAGAGCCTCGCGGCCCGCCCCGGCCCGATCGTCCGCCTCCAGGCCCTGTCGCCCGCCGGCCTCGCCGCGGGGGAAGACTACGATCTCGCGCTGCTGGTCGAGGAGCGCGCCGTCACCACCAACACCGCGGCGGCGGGCGGCAACGCGAGCCTGATGTCGATCGGGTGACGCGGCAGGCCCTCATCCGGCCCTTCGGGCCACCTTCCCCCTCAGGGGGAAGGGTTCTCCCCTCTCCCACAGGGAGAGGGACGCCGCCGCAGGCGGCAGGGTGAGGGGGGCCGCAGGCCCTCATCCGGCCCTTCGGGCCACCTTCCCCCGGAGGGGGAAGGATTCACCCCTCTCCCACAGGGAGAGGGACGCCGCCGAAGGCGGCAGGGTGAGGGCCGGCTGCTTGCCCTCATCCGGCCCTTCGGGCCGCCTTCTCCCGCAAGCGGGAGAAGGGATCCTGGCTCCGGTCGCTCACGCGCCGGGCGAGGCCGCTTCCTCCGCCTCTTCCTCCGCCGGCGGATCGAGCAGCACGTAATAGAGGTACTTCTCGAACTCTTCGGGAAAATGCCGCACCACCGCGTCCGGGTTCGGCGTCTGCGAGACGTCGGAGATCAGGCCGAACTGGACTTTTCCGGCGTAGCTGAGGATCGACACGCCCATGCCGGTGTCGCCGGTCTGCGGCACCCAGAACAGCGATTGCTTCAGGCGGCTGCCGGCGACCGTCAGCGGCTTGTCGGGTCCGGGCACGTTGGTCATCACCGCGGTCGCGCGGCTGACGATCAGGTCGAACAGCTGGTCCTGCACCAGCTTGGGCAGGTAGCCGAGCGCGGCGAACAGGCCGAGCGTCGTCCTCGGCTCGTACGAGGTCTTCAGCGCCTGCATGCGCTGGCGCACCGTCCTGAGCCGCTCGATCGGATGGGTGATGCCGACCGGCAGTTCCACGCCGATGATGCCGAAGCGGTTGCCGAGGTCGACTTCGCCGGGCTGGCGCAGGTTGATCGGCACCAGCGCCCGACACTCGACGCCCTTGGTCTTGTCGCCGCAGTCTTCGAGATAGCGCCGCATCGCGCCGGCGACGCAGGAGAGCAGGACGTCGTTGATCGAGCAGCCGAGCGCTCGGCTGACCGCCTTGACCTCGGTCAGCTCGATCGGATCGCACCACGCCACGCGCTTGGTGCCGTTCGGCTTGCCCTTGAACCGCGTCGCGCTGTCGCTCGGCATCACCAGCAGATAGGCGAGTTCGGTCGCAACCCCGGCGCCGTCGCGCAGCAGCCCGGCCGCCTTCAGCGGATTACGGGCGAGGTCGAGCGCGGCCTTGATCGTCGAACCGGACGCTTCGGCGCCGGCGTTGACGGCGGCGACCACCGGAGCCATCAGGCTCTGCAGCCAGCCTTCCTCCTCACGCTCGGCGTCGGCGCCGCCCGCTCGGTGCTCGGGCCCGTCGACCAGCTTCATCGTCACGTCCATCAGCGCCATGCCGTCGGCGATGGCGTGATGGATGCGGAAAATCACCGCCGCGCCGCCCTCGTAGCGCTCGACCATATGCACGGCCCACAGCGGATGATTGGGATCGAGCGGCTCGGAGGCCAGCTCGCCGACCAGCCGCTCGAGCGCGGCCTTGCCGCCGCGTCCGGGCAGGCGGATTCGCCGGATGTGATGGCTGAGATCGAAATTCAGATCGTCCCGCCAGTAGATCGCCGCCGGCGTGCGCTCGACGAACTGCCGGAAGCGGCGGTAGCTGAGCAGACCCTCGGTGATCTGGCTCTCGACCCGGTCCAGGTCGACCGGCCCCTCGAGCATCCAGACCCCGACGATCATCATCAGGTTGTTTGGCCGGTCCATGCGCAGCCAGGTCGTATCGACCGACGACATGCGCTCCCTTTGGCTCATCGTTTTCTCCCTTGTCTCGGTCTCTCTTAGCGCCTTTGATGCCGGCCAAAAAGCGGGTGCGGCCTGTTTAGGGCGCTCCGCCTAGCGCAATCGGCTAAGAAACGCGTTCGATGACCAAGGAAACCTTCCGCGACCTGCTTTTGACGGAGCTCGACCGTTCCGAGAGGCTGCGCGCCCGCACGGTCGAGGACGCCTCGTTCGGCGAGAGGCGACTGAGCCTGCGGGCCTGGCAGGCGGAGCGGCTCGCGCGCACCCATCGGGATCTGCTCGACAGCCGCCGCTTCAAGGCGGCGGCGCAATTCTTCCTGACCGACCTCTACGGGCCGGAGGACCTGAGCCGCCATATCGAGGACGTGCGCCGGATCGTGCCGGTGATGACGCGCGTCCTGCCGGATTCGGGCCTCGCCACGGTCGCGCACGCGGTCGAACTGAACGCGATCTCCGAAAGCCTCGACGGGGCGATGGTCGAAGCGCTCGGCGAGCGCGCCGCCGCCATCGACGCGGCGGCCTATGGCGCGGCCTATCGGGCCGTCGGCCGCGTCGACGAGCGGACGCGGCAGATCGACATCATCGACCACCTCGGACGGTCGCTCGACAAGCTCGCCCACATTCGCTTCATCGGCATGACGCTGAAGATGATGCGCAAGCCCGCGACCCTCGCCGGCCTCGGCGAATTGCAGGCCTTCCTCGAGCGCGGCTACGCCGCCTTCGGCGCGATGCGCGGCGGCGCGAGCGAGTTCATCGAGATCGTCGTGTCGCGCGAAAGGGCGATTTCCGCGGCGGTGTTTTCGGGGGACGACGGGGCGCTGAGCCGGGGGCCGGAGCGGTAGTTCCGGCGACGCCGCCGACCTCGTCCTGCGGCGCGCCGAAGGGGCCTCGAAGGACGCACCGCCGGCTGGAGCCTCCTTGGAGGCCGTCGGCTCGCGCAAAGGGCGCCTCAGGATGAGGCAAGCTTGAGGATTTCGCCCATTGAAAGCACTTGAGGCGGGCGGGCGGGATCGTCAGGATCGCCGCCCATGAACAATCCGGAACCCTTCAACCTCGCCTGGCATTGCCTCGGCCGGCAGGCGCAGATCCGCGGCGGCAAGGTCGCCCTGATCATCGCCGACGGCCCCGAACAGCTCTCGACCTGGACCTACGCGGAGCTCGACGCCAAGGCCCGCCGCCTCGCCGGCGGCTTGCTCGCGAGCGGGTTGCGCAAGGGCGACCGGGTGATGATCCGCGCCTCGAACGACGTCGAGGCGGTGATTTCCTTCTTCGCCGTGACTGCGATCGGCTGCGTCGCGCAGCCGGCCTCGCTGATGCTGACCGCGGAAGAAACCGTCGCGCTGGCGAAGGATTCGGGCGCCGTCGCGCTGGCGCTCGGCGACGCCGACCTGACCGAGCGGGCGCTGTTTCAGCATCTGCGCGTCTTCGACCACGACGACATCGCCCGCCTCGCGGCCGAAAGCGAGCCGGCCGACTACGCGCCCACCGCGCCCGACGATCCCGCCTATCTCGTCTTCACCTCGGGTTCGACCGCCGATCCCAAGGGCGTCCTGCACGGGCATCGGGTCGTGCTCGGGCGCCGGCCGATGGCCGAGGACTGGCTCGGCCTGACCGAGGACGACGTCGTCCTGCACACCGGCAACATCAACTGGACCTACACGCTCGGCGTCGGAGTGCTCGACCCGTTCGCCTGCGGGGCGACCGGCGCGCTCTACGCCGGTCCGCGCGATCCGGCGGTGTGGCCGAGCCTGATCGAGGCGACGGAGGCGACGATCTTCGCCGCCGTGCCGAGCGTCTACCGGCAGATGCTGAAATATGGCGACGTGTCGCGCGGCCGCCTCGCCCGCCTGCGCCACGGCGTGACCGCGGGCGAAGCGCTGTCGCCCGACCTCTACGCCCACTGGCGCGAGGCGGCGGGAACCGAACTCTACGAGGCGCTCGGCATGAGCGAGGTCTCGACCTACGTCTCGTGTCGGCCGGGCGAACCGGTCCGTCCCGGCTCGCCCGGTCGGCCGCAGCGCGGCCGGCGCATTTCGATCCTGCCGGTCGAGGGCGGAACCGAGCCCCTGCCGACCGGCGAGATCGGCCTGCTCGCCGTCCACCGCAGCGATCCCGGCCTGATGCTCGGCTACTGGAACCGGCCGGAGGAGGAGGCCGCCGCCTTCCGCGGCGACTGGTTCCTCGGCGGCGACCTCGCGGAAATCGACGCCGACGGGTTCGTCTGGCACCGCGGCCGCAACAACGAGATCATGAACGCCTTCGGCTATCGGGTGTCGCCGCTGGAGGTCGAGAAGGCGCTCGCGAGCCACCCGGACGTCGCCGCTGCGGCCGTCGCAGAGCGCAAGGTCAGCGCCGACGTGTCAGTGATCGCCGCCTTCGTGGTGGCCAGGCCGGGCGCCGAGCCCAGCGAGGCGGCGCTGCTCGCCCATTGCGCCGAGCATCTCGCCGTCTACAAGCGCCCGCGCAGAATCGTGTTCGTGCGCGACATTCCCCACACGCCGAACGGCAAGGCCGCCCGCAGGCTGTTGCCCGAGATCGCCCGATGACCGCCCGGCCGCGTGCGGAAGGGCCGGCGCCTCGGCCTTCGCCTTTGTTCCCCCTATCGGACGCCGCAAAATCGGCGTAGGCGAATTCGATGTTCAGTCTCGACACCCTCGCCGGGATTATCGACCGCCGCGCCGCCGCGGGGGCGGAGCAGTCGTACACCCGCAGTCTGCTCGACAAGGGCGCCGCCCATTGCGCGCGCAAGTTCGGCGAGGAGGCGATCGAACTGACGATCGCCGGCGCGGCGCAGGACGAAGCGGCTGTGCGTGCGGAAGCCGCCGACGTCCTCTATCATCTGCTGGTTCTCCTGCGTGCGCGCGGCGTCGACTTCGCCTCGGTCGTGCAGGAGCTGGAAAGCCGGACGAACCGGAGCGGCCACGAGGAAAAGGCGGCCCGCAAGGCCTGAGGGTTGAGCCGAAACAAGGGGTCGGTATGGATCAGGTGGTCGAACGCCCGAAAATCGTGTCGCCGTACCACCGCTTCACCCGGGAGGAATGGGCGCAACTGCGCGCCGACACCCAGCTTACCCTGACGATCGACGACCTTCGCAAGCTCCAGTCGACCCACGACCCGATCTCGCTCGACGAGGTGGTGGCGATCTACCTGCCGCTGTCGCGCCTGCTGGCGCTCTATGTCGCGGCGACGCAGGGGCTGTTCAAGGCGACGCAGCGCTTCCTCGGCGCCAACGACGGCAAGGTGCCCTACATCATCGGCATCGCCGGCTCGGTCTCGGCCGGCAAGTCCACCACCGCGCGCGTGCTTCAGGCGCTGCTGACGCGCTGGCCGAACACGCCGAAGGTCCAGCTCGTCACCACCGACGGCTTCCTGCTGCCGAACGCGGAGTTGATCCGCCAGGGCATCATGGACCGCAAGGGCTTTCCGGAAAGCTACGACGGTCTGGCGCTGATCCGCTTCCTGTCCGCGGTCAAGTCGGGCGAGCGCAACGTGCCGGGGCCGGTCTATTCGCACCTGACCTACGACATCGTGCCGGACGAGTTCATCCCCGTCGACCGCCCGGACATCCTGATCGTCGAAGGGATCAACGTGCTGGCGCCGAACCGGCTCGCCCGCGACGGCAAGGAAATCCCATTCGTCTCCGACTTCTTCGACTTCTCGATCTTCCTCCACGCCGAGGACGCGCTGCTGGAGAAGTGGTACATCGAACGCTTCATGCGCCTGCGCGGCACGGCGTTCCGCGATCCGCGCAGCTATTTCAAGCAATACGCCGGCCTCGACGACGAGGAAGCGGAGGCGACGGCGCGCTCGATCTGGATGCGCATCAACCTCGTCAACCTGCACGAGAACATCCTGCCGACCCGGGCGCGCGCCGACCTCCAGCTCACCAAGGGCGCGAGCCACCGGATCGAGGAAGTCGCGCTGCGCAAGCTCTGACTCCGTTTCAGGAGCTCCGCGCCTTAGGCCCGGCGCAGCGCGCTCGCGCAGGCGCCGATCGCCGTCATGCCGGCCGCGATCCAGAGCGCGATCGAGGTCGCGTGTTCGGGCGCCCGGCCGAAGGCCACCGCCATCAGCGCGGTGCCGAACGACTGGCCGATCAGCCGCCCCGACGACTGCAGTCCCGCCGCTCCGCCGCTGCGCTCGGGCGGGGCGCTGCCGATGATGAGCCGGTTGTTGGGCGACTGGAAGAAGCCGAAGCCCAGTCCGCAGATCGCCAGCCGCCAGGCGAGCGAGACGTCGTCGGGATTGCCGACATTGGCGGCGAGCAGCGCCAGGCCCGCGCCCATCACCAGCAGTCCGAGGCCGCCGAGCAGCGCCGGGGGGAAGCGGTCGGCGAGCCGGCCGGAGATCGGCGCGATCAGCGCGGTCGCGAGCGGCAACGGCGTCATCAGGAGCCCGGTGGCCGTCGCGGAGCGGCCGAGCGTGTCCTGGAAGTAGAACGGCAGCGCCACCAGCGCCAGGCTCTGGGCGGCGAAAGACGAGATCGAGGTCGCCAGCGACAGGGCGAAGATCGGCCGCTTCAGCAGGTCGACCGGCAGCAGCGGCGTCGCCTGGCGCAATTGCCGGAGGACGAACGCCGCGCCGAAGGCGGCCGCGGCCGCCAGTTCGGCGAGCGGAACCGCAAGGGCGCCCTTCTCGCCGAGACCGTCCACGCCCACGATCAGGAAGCCGAAGGTGAGCGCGTTGAGCGCGATGCTCGCCGGGTCGAGCGTCCGCTTCGACCGGGGCGTCATCGGCAGGGTGCGCACCGCAAGCAGCAGCGCGATCAGACCGATCGGGACGTTGATCAGGAACAGCCATCGCCACGACGCGACGGCAAGGATCGCCGCGCCCACCGACGGGCTGCCGGCCGAGGACACCGCGACCACCAGCGCGACGTTGCCGAGCCCCTGGCCGAGCTTCGACCGGGGATAGATGAAGCGGACGAGGGCGATGTTGACGCTCATGATCCCCGCCGCGCCGAATCCCTGGAGCGCGCGCGCGGCGGCCAGCACCGGGAGCGACGGCGCGAGCGCGCAGGCGAGCGACGCCAGGGTGAACAGCGCGAGGCCCGGCACGTAGACCCGGCGATAGCCGATCGTGTCGCCGAGCGCCGACAGCGGCAGCAGCGAGACGGTGACGGCGAGCAGGAAGGCGTTGACGATCCAGACCGCGTTCTCGGGCGCGATCGCGAGTTCGCGCGCCATCGTCGGCAGCGCGACGTTGACGATGCTGGCGTCGAGCACCGCCATCGCGACCGCCATCGCGATCGTCAGAAAGGCGAGCAGACGCTGCGGATTAGGCAGGCCCGGGTGCTCGGGCGGATCTTCGGCGGCGATGGTGGGGAAGGAAAGGGACAAGGCTCCCTGCGCATAGCCGAGTCCCGGGTTGCTCTCAACGCTCACGGATCAGCGGCGCAGGCGTCGCAGGCGAAGGTCGATCACGATCGCGCGAGCGGCGCGGCGTCTTCCGCATGAATGTCGCGCTGTCGAATAGGCCGCGGCCGAATGCGGAAGCCGGGAAAAATCTTCCGTCGCGGCGGCGCCGACGACGACCGCGCGGCGTTCAAGAACCGTGACGGTCAGGCCAGCCGGGGCCTCAGACGATCGTCGCGCGACGACGAGTCGCGTTGGCGGACGGCCGGTTCGGGTGTCTTGTGTTTGATCGGAGGCGCTGCGCCGAAACGGGCGAGCGGGCGCCGATGAGAGGGGCCGCGATGACGGGATTGACGCTGACCAAGGACGTACTCACGGACTTCGGGTACACGATCAGGAGCGAGGTGATCGACCTCTCCAACCAGAACATTGGAGACATCGCCATCGACGCGTTCGAAGATCACGAACACGTGACGAAGATCAATCTCTCCGGCAACCAGATCGAGTTCGTGCCGCTCGGCGCCTTCGCCCAGAACGCCAAGCTGACCGACCTGTCGCTCGCCAACAACAAGCTGCGGGCGTTCAAGGCCGAGGTGCTTTCCGGCGCCGCCGGCATCGAGAACCTCGACCTGTCGGGAAATCCTTTGGAGAGCTTCGACGTCGCGGTGACGGAAAAGCTGTGCCTGCAGTCGCTAAATCTCGACAACACCGGGGTCGCGAGCCGCGTCCAGCTCAAGCGCGTCGGCCGCTGCCTGCAGGCGACCTGGGCGTGACCCTTCTCCCCGCCCGCGGGGTTATGGGTCACGGCCGAAGGCCGGCCGGATGAGGGGCTGCGCCGCCCTATCCTGAAGAGATGGCGCAGCCCCTCACCCCGGCCCTCTCCCCGCAAGCGGGGCGAGGGGGTGTTCGCGCCGAGCGGCCGTCACACGTCGAATTTCACCCCTTGGGCGAGCGGCAGGTTGGCCGAATAATTCACCGTGCTCGTCTGGCGGCGCATGTAGCCCTTCCAGGCGTCGGAGCCGCTCTCGCGCCCGCCGCCGGTCTCCTTCTCGCCGCCGAACGCTCCGCCGATCTCGGCGCCCGAGGGGCCGATGTTGACGTTGGCGATGCCGCAGTCGGACCCGGCCGCGGATAGAAATGTCTCCGCCTCGCGCAGATCGAGGGTGAAGATGCACGACGACAGGCCCTGCGGCACGTCGTTCTGCAGTGCGATCGCGTCCTCGAGCCGGTCGTAGCCGAGCGTGTAGAGGATCGGCGCGAAGGTCTCCTCGCGCACGATTCCGCCCTGCCCCGGCATCTCGACCAACGCCGGCCGGGCATAGGCGCCGCCGGCCGGGACTCCGGCTTCGACCGCGCCGCCGCCGTGGATTTTTCCGCCCTCGTCGCGGGCGCGCGCCAGCGCGGCGTTCATCCGGTCGAGCGCGGCGGGATCGATCAGCGGGCCGACCAGCACGCCGGGCTCGCGCGGATCGCCGATCTTGAGGCTCGCGTAGGCCTTGGCGAGCCGCCTGGTGAGCTCCTCGCGGATCGAGCGGTGGACGATCAGGCGCCGGAGCGAGGTGCAGCGCTGCCCGGCGGTGCCGACGGCGGAGAACAGGATCGCGCGCACCGCCATGTCGAGGTCGGCCGAGGGAGCGACGATCATGGCGTTGTTGCCGCCGAGTTCGAGGATGGCGCGGCCGAAGCGGGCTGCGACCTTCGGGCCGACGATCGCGCCCATCCGGGTCGAGCCGGTCGCCGAGACGATCGGCACGTCTCTCGATGCGACCAGCGCCTCGCCGATCGCCGCCCCGCCGACGACGATCTGCGCCAGCCCCGGCGGCGCATCGGCGCCGAAGCGGGCGAGCGCGCGGTCAAAAACCTTCATCGCCGCGAGCGCGCTGAGCGGAGTCTTCTCCGACGGCTTCCAGATCACCGGATCGCCGCAGACCAGCGCCAGCGCCGCGTTCCACGCCCACACCGCGACCGGGAAGTTGAAGGCCGAGATGACGGCGCAGGGGCCGAGCGGTTGCCAGGTCTCCATCATCCGGTGGCCGGGGCGCTCGGAGGCGATGGTCAGGCCGTAGACCTGGCGCGACAGGCCGACGGCGAAGTCGCAGATGTCGAT
>CAMFKX010000188.1 GCA_945957375.1 uncultured Roseiarcus sp. | reverse complement strand
GAAGCGGTTGATGAAGGCGGCGGCGAACGGGGCGATCATGCCGAACAAGGCGAGGCGAATGGCGAAGGCCGAGGAAATGTCGGCCGAACTCCAGCCGAATTCCTTTTGCAGCGGCCCGATCATGACGCCCGGCGCGCCCATCACCCCGGCGTTGGCGAGCATGACGAGGAAGGTCGCCCCGGCGACGACCCAGCCATAGAACAGGCCGCGGGCGTGCATCGCGATCGACAGGCGATTCGACAGCGAGAGCGCAGCGGCCTGCGCCGGAAGCGGGTCTGACGGACGCTCGATCGATGACGTCATTGGCGGCGTCCCTGCGTGGAATATGGCCCGGCTTTAAGGTTGGAAGGCGGTCAGACGCTGAGCGCGAGCGCGCGCAGCGACGCCGCGCCGGCTGCGCCGAGCGCCTCCTCGACGCGGCGCTGCGCTTCCTTCCAGAGCGGCGCGGCGCGGCGCAGCGCCTCCAATCCTTCCTCGGTCAACGCGATCGCGGTCTCGCGCCGGTCTTCGGTGGCGGTCTCGGCGACGAGCCCCATGCGCGCCAGCACCTTGACGTTACGGCCGACGGTCGAGCGGTCGAGCTCCAGATTCTTGGCGAGCTCGGTGAGCGAGATCGGGCTCGCGTATTCGACCCAGCACATCAGGAAATACTGGGCGACGCCGATCCCCGCCGGGGCGAGAGCTTCGTCGTAGAGCGCGGTGGTCTTGCGGGAGGCGGCGCGGAGCGCGGCGCAGTAACAGGGCGTCTTCATGACCAGGGCATATACCCGGTGATCACGAAACACGCAAGGCCCTTGTCGAAGTCTGCGACGGTCGCGAGGAGTGCGCCGCGCAGGCGGGACCTGCGGACCGGCCCCTGCCCCAACGGAAACCCGGGCCAGCGCCAGTGTCAACCGGAAATCATCTGTGCGAGGCTTCTGCGCAACGCTTCGGGCGCAGTCGGCTTGTGCATCATCTGGAACCCGCTCGCCGCGATGGTGGTGATTCCGTCCTTGGAGGTGTCGCCGGTGAGGATGAGGGCGGGCATCTGACGGCCGGAGCGGCGCGCAATCTCCTTGGCGGTGTCGACCCCGCTCAACCCTTCACCGAGATGCTGGTCGGCGACGATCGCGCCGAAGCGCCAGGACTCGGCTTCCGCTACGCGCAGCGCCTCCTCGCCGCTTGTTGCGGGAAACGTCTGGAACCCCCATTCGGTCAAGGCCGCGACGAGACTGCTGAGGACCACGGCGTTGTCCTCGACGATCAACACGCGGCCGGACCGGCCCTCCGACGACGGCGCGACGTCATCCGGCAACGCGGGCGCCGCCCCGGTTTCCGGCACGAACAGGGAAAAGCGCGACCCCCGGCCTTCCACCGACTTCACCTCGATTTCGGCTCCGAGCAGCCTGGCGATGCGCGAGACGATCGCGAGGCCCAGTCCCAGCCCGAGGCCGAACTGGCGGCCGGGATTGTCGATCTGGACGAATTCCTCGAAGATGTCGTGAAGTCGATGCGCCGGAACGCCGATGCCGGTGTCGACGACGTCGATCCGAATCCGCCCGTGTCGGCGGCGAAGGCCGATCAGCACGCCGCCCTTGTGGGTGTAGCGGATGGCGTTTTCGATCAGGTTTCGTATCGCGCGCTCGAGCAAGGCCGGATCGGCGGAGACCCAAACCGTCTGCGCCGCGAGGCGGAGGGCGAGACCGGCCTTGTCCGCCTTCGGCCGGTATTCGAATGCGAGCTGACCAAGCATCGCGCCCAAATCGACCGGCTCGATGTTCGCGCCGAGGCCCGAGTCGAAGCGGGAAATGTCGAGAATGGCGTTCAACAGCCCGTTCAGGCCGTCGAGCGACTTCTGCATCATGGCGATGGTGGCCCGGGCGTTGGGATTGGCGGTGATCTGCTTGCGGGCCAGGTCCATCAGCAGCGCCAGCGACTGCACCGGCTGGCGCAGGTCATGGCTGGCGGCGGCGAGGAACTTCGACTTGGCGGTGTTGGCGCGCACGGCCTCGTTGCGCGCCTCGGCGATCTCGCGCTCGATCCGCTTCTGTTCGGAAATGTCGTGAAAATAGACCGAGAGTCCCCCCTCGCGGGTGGGGTAGGCCGAATGGAAGATCCACTGGTCCGGCGCCGCCACGCATAATTCGAACTGCAGCGGGACGCGCTCGTTCATGACCCGCGCGAAATTGGCGTGAGCCGCCGAGCCGCGAAAGGTCGGGAAGACGTCGAGAAAGCTGCGGCCGAGCGCCGCGTCGCGCGGCGTGCCCAGCAAGGCCTCGGCGCGCTCGTTGAAATAGACGAACCGCCATTCCGCATCGAGCGCGAAGAACCCGTCCGCGATGCTGGACAGGATTTCCTCCGAGCGCTCGGTCGCTCGGCGGAGCGCTTCGCGTCCTTTCACCTGCTCGGTCACGTCGAGGTTGGTGACGAAGATCCGCCGGGGCAGTCCGTTCGGCCCGGCTTCGGCGCTGCCGACGCTCCGGATCCAGCGCACCGCCGCGTCGTCGCCGACGACGCGATATTCCGCGTCGACCACCGGCAGCCGGCCCGACAGCGCGGCGCCGATTCGCTCCTGGACGTGCTTGCGGTCCTCCGGCGCGACATGGGCGATCAGGCGCGCCAGCGCCGCATGGACCTCCAGCGCGCCGTCCTCGCGCAACGGGGTGTAGCCCATCACCCGGGCGTAATTGTCCGCGGCCGACCCGCTGTTGGCGACGAGGTCGAACTCCGCATAGGTCAATCGGGCCGCGTCCGCGGCCGAATGCAGCCGCGCCTGACTTTGGCGCAAGGCCAGCTCGCTGGCCCGAAGCAGGAAGTCGGCGTTCTTGCGCTCGGTGATGTCGAGATTGATGCCGGATACGCGCAGGGGCTTGCCCTCGCGCGACCGCTCGACCGTTCCCAGCGCCGAAATCCAGCGAATCTCGGCGCTTGGCAGGATCACCCGATATTCTGCGGCGTAGCCCGAATCGGCGCTCTGGAGCGCCCTCGCGAGACTGTTTCTCACGCTTTCGCGATCGTCCGGATGCACGCTGGCGAGCCATTCCTCGAACGAAGGGCGAACCGAATCCGATTCCCGCCCGTGCAGGGCGAAGGCCTCGGGCGACCATTTCATCTCGCCGGTCTCGAGGTTCCACCGCCACGTCGCGGCGCTCGCCCCCTTCAGGGCGAGGCGCAACTGCTCTTCGCTGCCGCGCAGGGCTTCTTCGGCGTCCTTGCCCTTGGTCACGTTCAGGCGGATGGCGAAGTAGCGATGGGGATCGCCATCGGCTTCGACGATCGGCACGATGATCGTGTCCACCCAGACGTGCGATCCGTTCTTCGCCCGGTTCTTGATCTTGCCGCGCCAGACCGCGCCCTTGCTGATCTTGCTCCACATCAACTCGAAAAATTCAGGGGGATGATGCCCCGAGCCGATCAGGCGGTGGTCGCGCCCGATGATCTCCGCGCGCGTGAACTGAAAGAGCTCGCAGAATCGGTCGTTGACCTCGATGATTCGTCCGTTCGCGTCGGTCACGTCGACGACCGCGTGCTGCTCGATCACCGACTTGAGGATCAGCGCGACCCTCAGCGAATCGGCCGTCGGCTCTGATGGGAGATTGTTGACCATGATATCGAAGCGCTAAGCCCGAAGTTGTCGTCAACAAGGATGCAAAGCGTGAAGATCACATACAGCTGTTCTTTGTCATAAGCTCCGCCATCGGAAGCATAGCACAGTGTTCGAAGCCGAAAAAGGACGGTCTTCGCCGGATGGACAACAGCGACGACTTCTGCGGTTCTGGTGTCCCTGTCGCCGTTGAGCTGGTCAAATCGTGGTCTCCCGCCAAACCGGGACCGGGCGCAGCCGTCGCCACGCCGCGGAAGGGTCGCCGGATCCGGCCGGCCGCCGCAATTGGGGGCATTGGCCCGGGTGACGGCCGCGGCCTCGCCTCTTGGAAAGTGCGGGAAGGCTAAGCTGCCATGGACGGCAAAAGAGCTTCGCGCCATAAGTAACTGGCGGCGCCTAATTTTGAGCCGCGTGTCGGAACTGCGAGTCAAGGGCGCCGCTGTTCCGAGAGCGAGGTTGCATACTGGTGGCCGCTTTTCATGACCTCGGCGCGCAATTCGAACGCGCTCCTCCGCTTCGCCGAATTCATCCCCGCACGATCGGCTGGGTCGGGACGACTGCGCTGGCGATGGGCGGCAGCAACCAGAGCCTGTTTCTCATCGCGGCCCTGTTCGGCGGCCAGGGCGACATCCCCGGCCAGGGCAGCGCCTCGATCGTGCTCCTGCTCGTCGGGCTGCTGCTGAGCTACGCGGCCGCGCCGGGGTGGATCGAACTGGTGCTCATGTCGCCCAACCGGGTCGGCGGCATCGCGGCCGCCTGCACCGAGGCGTTCCGACCCTACAGCCTCATTCTCTCGGCGCTGGCCGGCGTCTGCTACTGGTGGGGCTGGGTTCCGACGTGCGGGCTGACGGCGCTGTTCTCGGCGACGGCGATCAGCCAGTGGGCCTTGCCGGATGTCTCGGTGACCGTGATCGCGTGCGTGCTGGTCGCCCTGTTCGGCGCGGTCAATCTCGCCGGCATCAAGTGGGTCACCCGGCTCAGCATCCCGATCGCGACGGTTTCCGCGGCCCTCGCCTTCGTCTCGATGATCGCGCCGGTGCTCGCGGGAACGGCCGAGTGGTCGAGGCTCGGCCAGCTTCATCTCACCCTCCCGTTCGACGGCTGGTTCGGGGCGGTGACGTCGATGATGGCGGGGCTGTATCTCATCGGCTTCGCCGCCCCGGCGTTCGAGGCGGCGACCTGCCATGTCGGCGAGACGATCGACCAGAACCGCAACGTCCCGCGCGCGGTGCTCGCCTCCGCCTTCATGGCGGCGATCTTCTTCGTCGGGCTCCCGGTCGTCTGGTTCTGCACGCTCGGGGCCGAGCCGCTGACCGGCGACCTCGGGCAAGTGCTCGGTCCGACCTTCGCCCCGGTCGCGGGCGCTTTCGCCAAGACCGCCGCCATCTGGTTCATGATGTTCAACATGTTCCACGGCACGATGCAGCCGCTGGCGGGCGCGGCGCGCACGCTGTCGCAGCTCAGCGAGGACGGCCTGCTGCCGCGCGCGCTGGCGCGGCGGTCGTGGACCGACGTGCCGTGGGTCGCGACGGTCGCGACCGCCGGATTCGCAATCCTGTTTCTCCTGATCGGGGATCCGATCTGGCTGGTCGCGGCGGCGAATTTCACCTATCTGATCGGCATTTGTCTGCCCAACATCGCGGTCTGGCTGTTGCGCCGCGACGCCCCCGAGGCCGAGCGGCCCTGGCGGGCGCCGAAGGGCACGATCGCGCTCGGCGTCGCGGCCGCGCTCGTCTGGCTCCTGTCGACCATGCTGGGGTTCGAGCAGTTCGGCTTGCCGACGGTCGTGTTCGGCCTGGTCATGGCCTATTCCGGCGCCGCGCTGTTCGCCTGGCGCATGATCGAGGACCGCATTCACGGCAACCTTCCGGCGCTGGCGCCGACCCTGCACGTCAACCTGACCGGCGCGATGCTGCTCGTTCTGGTCCTGGACGCAGCCGGCTATCTTCTCGCGGTCGACCGGATCCCGCCCGGCAGCGCGCCCGGCCTGATCGCGGCGCTCGAGGATATCTTCGTGGCCGTCGCCATTCTGACGATCACCGTCGGAATCGTCCTGCCCGGCATGATCGCCCACAGCGCGACGCAAGTGAGCATCGCCGCCCGTCAGCTCGCGGGAGGCGTGTTGCGCGACCTTTCCGGCGCCATGGGATCGCTCGCGCGCGGCGACCTCGCTGGCGCCCATCTGCAGGCCGATCTGGCGCCGCTGCCGGTGCGATCGCGAGACGAACTCGGGCTGATGGCGGAGAGCTTCAACGCCATGCAGGCCGAAGTGAAGAAGACCGCGGTCGGGCTCGACGGCGCGCGCGAGGGCCTGCGCGCCGCGCGCGACGAACTGACCCAGGCCAACGAAGACCTGCGCCGGGAGATCATCAAGAAGGAGAAACTGGCCGCCGATCTGATGGTCGCGCGCGATGCGGCCGAGGCCGGCAACCGCAGCAAGGCCGAATTTCTCGCCATCATCAGCCACGAGCTGCGCACGCCGCTCAACGGCGTGATCGGGATGGCCGACCTTTTGCTCGACGCGGAGCTCGACCCCCGCGCGCGCCTGCAGGTGCGCACCCTGAACGAGGCGGCCGACCTTCTGCTCCTCTTGATCAACGATCTGCTCGACTACACCAAGATCGACGCGAACCGGCTCATGTTCGAGGAGATCACGTTCAATCCCTACGACGTGGTGCGCGGCGCCATCGACCTGTCGACGCCGCGCGCCCTCGAGAAGGGCCTGAGCGTCACGGCGGACTTGCAGCCCGACATCCCGCCGGCCTTGCTCGGCGACCCGGGACGGCTGCGGCAAGTGCTGCTCAATCTCCTAAGCAATGCGGTGAAGTTCACCCATCAGGGCGCGATCTCGATCACCATGCGCTGCGATTCGCAGACCGACGACGACGTCAGGCTGCGGTTCGCGGTCACGGATACCGGAATCGGGATCCCGGCCGAGAAGTTGCCGTCGCTGTTCCGCGAGTTCAGCCAGGTCGACAGCTCGATCTCGCGGCGTTTCGGCGGAACCGGACTGGGCCTGGCGATCTGCAAGAAGCTCGTGGAGCGGATGGACGGCGAGATCGGCGTCGAGAGCGAACCCGAACGCGGATCGATCTTTCACTTCACCGCGCGATTCAAGCGCGCGGCGCCGGGCGTCGTGGTCACGTCCTCGAGACCCCATGTCGCGGCGCAGGATTCCTCGCTCCGGACGCCCCAGCCGAGCGAACGACCGCCGGGCCAGCCGCTCCTGGTGCTGGTCGCGGAAGACAATCCGACCAACCAGATGCTGATGCGGGAGCTGCTCACCAAAGCGGGAATTCGCGCCGACCTCGTCGCCGACGGGCGCGAGGCGGTGGCGGCGATGCGGGAGCGCCCGTACGATCTGATCCTGATGGACGTGATGATGCCGGAACTCGACGGGGTGGCGGCGACCCGCCAGATCCGGGCGCTGCCGGGCGCCGCGGGCCGGGTGCCGATCGTCGCCGTGACCGCCAACGCCTCGGACGACGACCACGCCGCGTTCGAGAACGCCGGAATGGACATGGTCATCACCAAGCCCATCCGCTATCGCCAGCTTGCCGAGCTGTTCGCGACGGGCGGCTGGCTTTCCTCGCGCGGATACCGACCCGAGGCGTGAAGCGGCCGCGCGCGGCCGAAGCGAATCAGCCTCCGCCGGCCTCCTTCGGGGCGGCGTTCCCCGGCTCGCGCAGAAGGCCGAAGGCGGCTTCGAGCTGCGGGCTCATCGGGATCGCCAGCGTCTCGCCGTTCGGCAGGCGGCGCTCGAACCAGCGCGCATAGGTCCAGTCGAGGTCGTGGGAGGCCGCGAGAGTCTCGAAAGCGCGTTCGATCGCCTGCCTCATCGGCGGGTCGTCGTGGCGGTAGACGACGCCATAGGGCTCGTAGGACAGCAGCTCCCCTACGATCTCGAACCGGTCGCGCGCGTGATGGCGGGCGAGGAGCCCGGCGAGCAGGACGTCGTCGGCCGCCATGGCGTCGACTTCGCCGGCCTCGAGGCGGCGGAAGCCCTGCTCGTGGTCCGCGCCTTCGACCAGAATCATCCCGAGATGGAAGGCCGCGTCGAGCCGCTTCAGCGCCGCCAGATTGGTCGTGCCGGCGGTGACGGCGACGCGTTTGCCGGCGAGGTCGTGGAAGTCGCGCCAGGGCGTCCCTTTCACGGTCAAAACCCGGGTCCCGGCGACGAAGATCAGCGGCGAGAACGAAACCGTCCTCGCGCGCTCGGCGTCGGCCGTGGTCGCCCCGCATTCGAGATCGGCCTCGCCGGAGGTCACCGCGGCGAGGCGGGTCTCGGCCGTCACCGGCTTGAAGGCGACGCGCAGGTCGTCGCGCCCGAGGGTGCGGCCGATCTCCTCCACGATCGCCGCGCACAGGTCGACGCTGTAGCCGACCGGCCTCCCGGCGCGGTCGCGGAAGGCGAACGGCGGGGCGTCGTCACGAACGGCGAGGACCACCTCGCCTTGCGCCGCGACCTTGGCCAGCGTCCCGGTCAGGCCCGGGGCGGCGGTCTGAGCCGATGCCGGCGCCGCTGCGGCGCACAGCGCGGCCGCAGCGAGGCCGAGGGCGGCGCGGATCGTCAGGAGGCGCATCGGCGGCTCACGCCGTCGCCGGTTCGTCGAGATAGGCGTCGTCGGCCGCGGCGGGCTTCTCCTCCCCGAGCGCGCCCTCCCACTTGGAGACGACCGCGGTCGCGATGGTGTTGCCGACGACGTTGGTCGCCGAACGGCCCATGTCGAGGAACTGGTCGATCCCCATGATCAGGAGAAGCCCGGCCTCGGGGATGGAAAACTGGTTGAGCGTGGCCGCGATCACCACCAGCGAAGCGCGCGGCACGCCCGCCATGCCCTTCGACGTCAGCATCAGGATCAACAGCATGGTCAGCTGGGTGCCGAGCGGCAAGGTGATGCCGTAGGCCTGCGCGATGAACAGCGAGGCGAAGGTGCAGTACATCATCGAGCCGTCGAGATTGAACGAATAGCCCATCGGCAGGACGAAGGCGGCGATGCGGTTCGGCACCCCGAACTGCTCCAGCGCCTCGAGCGTCTTGGGATAGGCGGCTTCGGACGAGGCGGTCGAGAAGGCGAGCAGGATCGGCTCGCGCATCAGGGCGATCAGGCGCACCACGCGCGGGCCGAGCACGACAAAGCCGGCGAGCGCGAGCAGCGCCCACAAAATGAACAGCGACAGATAGAATCCGCCCATGAATTTGGCGAACACGAGCAGCACCCAGAGGCCCTGCTTGGCGACCGTCGCGGCGACCGCCGCGAACACCGCGAGCGGCGCGAAGGTCATCACATAACCGGTCACCACCAGCATGACGTGGGCGAGCGCGTCGACCCCGGCGGCGAGCAGCTTGCCGCGCTCGCCCAGCGACGCGAGGGCGATGCCGAAGAACACCGAGAACACAACGATCTGCAGGATTTCGTTGGTCGCCATCGCCTCGAAGATCGATCGCGGCACCAGATGCTCGACAAAGGTCTGCAGCGACAGGGCGGAGGTCTTCAGTCCGGTGGCGGCATGAGCGTCCGGCACCGGCATGTTCAGGGCGTCGCCGGGCCTGAGGATATTGACCATCAAGAGGCCGAGCAGCAGCGACAGGAGCGAGGCGCTGATGAACCAGGCCATCGTCTTGAGGAAGAGGCGGCCGATCGCCGAGGATTCCCCCACATGGGTGATCCCGACCACCAGCGTCGAGAACACCAGCGGCGCGATGATCATCTTGATCAGGCGGAGGAACAGGGTCGAGATCAGCTCGAAATAGGACGCGACCGTCTTTCCGGTCTCCGCGTCGACTTCGATGAAGATCAGGTATCCGACGACGATGCCGAGAAGCAGCGCCGCCAGGATGACGTGGATCATGTATTTCTTCATCGACGCCGCCCCCGCTGGTCCCGTTTGTCTCGTGACCGCCGGACGTCACGCATAGCCATGCGCCCGACGATGGGGGACCCGCCGGATCATGGCAAGCCTGAAGAAAAGGCGGCCCGACTTCGAGACGGGCGCCCGGTAGAACGGCTATGCCGCTTCGACCGCATGGGCTCGGATCTCGACCCCGAGTTTCCTGCGGACCACGCCGAGAATGGCCGCGAGGTTGTCCATCGTCGGGTTGCCGTTCTTCGACAACATTCGATGCAGGCTCTTGGCGGGCTTCGACGTCTCGGCGGCGAGCGCCTCGAAGCCGACCGTCGCGTTGACGAGGTCGCGCAGCACGATTCTGGCCGCGTCCGTCTCGCCGTTGAGGAACGGGGTCGCCCCTTCGTCGAGCAGCGCCCGAGCGAATTCCGGATCGCGCCGGACGCGCTCGACGAGCGTTTGCCGGAAGTCCCTGGTCAACGCCATGTCGGAAGCCTCGTCTTCACGGCTAGGAGGTCCCCATTCTGCGCCAAACCGGGTTCGCTTTCTACGCCCTCGTCCTGAGGAGCCCGCGGAGCGGGCGTCTCGAAGAACGTTCCAGTTGGCGCTTGAGCGTCCTTCGAGACGCGCCGCCTGCAGCGCCGCTCCTCAGGACGAGGCCGGCGGATACGTGGTCGTCCCCCGCCCTACTTCGTCTCTTCGCGCCAGTCCCGGCGGGCTTCCGCCGCGCTGAGGAAGATGTGCGGGGCGACCCCGCGCTGCTTCAGCGATTCGCCGAGCTTCATGCGCAGGAAGCCGCTGGTGGTGTAGCGCGAGACCCCGGAATAGTAGCGGTCCATCAGCTTGCGCACCATCGCGCTGTAGGAATCGAGCAACTCCGGCAGGATGGTGAAGTGGTCGTAGTTGACGATCGCGTAGACGCGCTCCTTGAGCGGGGCGAGCCTGGCCTCGACCGTCTGCTCGATCGCGTCGATCTCGGCCTGGCTGTGCAGCGCGTAGCGTTCGAGGTTGATGAACAGCACGTTCTGCATCGAATCGTAGGTGAAGCGCTGCTCGAGCGGAATGCCGACCAGGTCGGCGCGCAGGTTCATCGGCTCGGGCTTGAAAATGCGCGCGTCCATCAGCACAGGGTCGCGCGGGATCAGCGGCTTGAAGTCCATCCGGGCGAGGATGTCGCGCTCAATATCGACGCCGGGCGCGACTTCGACCAGCTCCAGCCCCTCGGGACGCAATGCGAGCACGCAACGCTCGGTGACGTAGAGCACGTTCTGCCCGCGTTCGCCGGCGTAGGCGCCGGAGAAGGTGACGTGCTCGACGTCGGCGACGAATTTCTTGAACTTGGCTTCGTCGTCGATATAGAGCCGGCCGTCGCGCGCGCCGACCTTCTGGCTGCCGGCGCCGAACGTGCCGACGAAGATCACCTCCTTGGCGTTCTGGCTGATGTTGATGAAGCCGCCGGCGCCGGCGAGCTTCGGCCCGAATTTGCTGACGTTGAGATTGCCGTGGCGGTCGACCTGGGCGAGGCCGAGGAAAGCCGCGTCGAGCCCGCCGCCGTCGTAAAAGTCGAACTGGTAGGGCTGGTCGATGATCGCC
>CAMFKX010000187.1 GCA_945957375.1 uncultured Roseiarcus sp. | reverse complement strand
CGGCAGCGTCAGATGTGTATAAGAGACAGGTTGCCGGATATACGTCTCGAGCGTGGCCTCCGACATCCGATGCCGGTCGTCCGGATAAAGCGCCTCCTTAGACAGGAAGAAGCAATAGGCGCAGTCGATGTTGCAGGTCGAACCGCTCGGCTTGGCCAGAAGGTGGAACGCCGGCGGCCCGCCGGCGGCTTGAACGGATCGCGGTGTCGCCGTATTCGCCGCCATGGTCGCCTCGCTCACGCGTCACGGGGGGACCGGCGCGACCGACGATACCTCCCTCGCGTCAAAGCATAGCGAGGGGCGGCCCGAGGCGCAAAGGCTACCCGATCTTCGTTCGACAAGCGTTCTTGCCCTTCCGCGGGCCCGTCGGCGCGCCGCTGCGACGCATTGCGCCGCCCCGGCGGAGCCTTATAACGGCTTCAGCGCGCAGCCTCGGCTGTCCCGTCACCGCGAGCGCTGCGCCGAGGGAGAGGGACCATGTCCGACTTTTTCCACGACCGCGAGAATACCTTCGAACAGCAGTTCGCCAACGACGAGACCCTGCGCTTCCGCTCGGTGGCCCGCCGCAACAAGGCGCTCGCGCTCTGGCTCGCGGAACAGAAGGGGGTAACGGGAGATGCGGCGAAAAAGTTCGCCGAGGATTTCGTCGGCGCGCAGATCGGCAAGAGCGACGACGAAGTCGCCGCGGCCCTCAGGGACGAACTGGCCCGGGCGGACATCGACTTTTCCGATCATCGCCTGAAGAAGAAGGTGGCTGAGGAAATGGCCGTGGCGGTCGCCTCGGTGCGATCCGGGAAGTAGGCAGGAAGCTGGGGAAGGCCGTCCTCTAATCCTCCCCGCGCTCGCCGGAAGAGGGGACGGCCAGCGGCGCGAAGACTTCGGAGACCTTTTCGTAAACCTGCCGCTTGAACGGGACGACGACGTCGGGCAGTCGCTCGAAGCTCTCCCAGCGCCAGTCCGCGAACTCCGCGCTGTGATGGCCGTCCGCCGGGCGATGGACGTCGATTTCGGTGTCCGACCCGAGGAATCGGAACAGGAACCACTTCTGCGTCTGGCCCCGGTATTTCCCGCCCCAGCGCTTGTGTGCGTCGGGCGGCAGATCGTAGCTCAGCCAGTCCGGCGCCTCGGCGATCAGTTCGACCGAACGGACGTTGGTCTCCTCCCACAATTCCCGCTTGGCAGCGGCAAGGGGCGTCTCACCTTCGTCGATGCCGCCCTGCGGCATTTGCCACGAGCGGGCGTCGAGTTGCTCGTCCCCACGCTTGCGCTTGCGTTCGCCAATCCACACGCAGCCCTCGCGATTGATCAGCGCGACGCCGACACAAGGGCGATAGGCAAGTTGGTCGGGCATGCGCGTCGCTCGGTCTCTCGGTGAAAGCCGACCTTTAGCGCAGATGCGCCCCCGCGCGCGACTCTGCCGCGCCGTGACCAATGTTCGACCGTCGCCATCCGATGCGCGGCTCGCTACGCCGCCACGGCCTCGACCTTCGGGCCTGGCCGGATCCCGATCAGGTGGCAGATCGCAAACACGAGGTCGGCGCGGTTCATCGTATAGAAGTGCAGGTCCTCGACGCCGTGATCTATGAGGTCGATCACCTGTTCGGCGCAGACGGCGGCGGCGACGAGGCGGCGGGTCGCCGCATCGTCCTCGAGACCCTCGAACCGGTCGGCGAGCCACTGCGGGACGCTTGCGCCAGAGCGCCGGGCGAAATTGGCCGTCTGCTTGAAGTTCTGCACCGGAAAGATCCCCGGCACGATCGGGATCGTGATGCCTGCAGCGGCTGCGACGTCCAAGAAGCGGAAATAGGCGGAATTGTCGAAGATCAGGTTGGTGATCGCCCGCGTCGCCCCGGCGTCGATCTTGCGCTTGAGCAATTCGATGTCGTGCAGCAGCGTCGGGCTCTGGGGATGCTTCTCCGGATAGGTCCCGACCGACACCTCGAAATCGCCGGTCCGACGCGCCTCGGCCACAAGCTCCTCGGTTGTCTGGAAGCCGTCGGGATGCGCATCGTAGGGCGCGTCGATGCCCGTCGGCGGATCCCCGCGCAGCGCGACGATGTGGCGTACGCCCGCGCCATGATAGGCGCGCAGAACGTCGCGGATCTCATCCTTGGAGGCGCCGACGCAGGTGAGGTGCGCAGCGGGCTTCATCGCCGTTTCACGCGCGAGGCGCGCCACCGTCGCGTGGGTGCGCTCGCGCGTGGTCCCGCCGGCGCCGTAGGTAACGGAGACGAAATGCGGGTCGAGCGGTTCGAGCCGCTTGGCCGCCTCCCAGAGGTTGGCCTCCATCTCCGGCGTCTTGGGCGGAAAGAATTCGAACGAGACGCGGACGGGCGTCCTCGAGCGACTGAGGGGAACGGGCTTGGCGGCCATCAGGCATACTCCGTGTCGGCGTTCTGGAATCCATCGGAAATGACGCGAGGGTCTTCGGCGAGCCACAGGGCGACCGTGAGCTTGCCGGGCTCGCCGGAGGCGGGCGCGACGCGACGCGACTGCACGGCGACTAGGCCGGCGTCGGCCAGGAAGCTCTCGATCTCGGCGAGCGGAAATCCGAGCCTGCGATGAGCGAAATCGGAGCGCAGGAATTCCTGGGTATGGGCGTCGAAGTCGACGACCACCAGCCGGCCTGAGGGCGAGAGGGCGCGGGCCGCCTCCTTGAGCGCGCGCGCCGGATCGTCGAGGAAGTGGAGCACCTGGTGGACGACCACGAGGTCGTAGCCGTCGCGCTCGACCGGCGGGGCGTACACGTCCCCCTGGCGGAGTTGCACGTTACGAAGACCTGCCTGATCGATGCGGCTGCGCGCGAGCGCAAGCATCGCCGCGCTCTGGTCGACGCCGACGGCGCGTACGGCGCGGGGGGCGAACAACTCCAGCATCCGCCCGGTCCCGGCGCCAAGGTCCAGCAGGGTGCGGAACGGCCGGTCGCCGATCAAGGCGAGCAGCGCGGACTCGACCCGCTCCTCTGACACGTGCAGGGCGCGGATGCGGTCCCAGTCGGCCGCCTTCTCGGCGAAATAGGCGGCCGCCAGCTTGCGCCGCGCCTCCCGGGCGACATCAAGGCGCGCGCGGTCAGCGGCCAGCACCGGATCCGAGGCGTCGAGCCTTCGAACCAGTTCGCGGGCCAGTTCGCCGCCCGATTCGGCCAGACGGAAGAACGCCCAGGCGCCTTCGCGCTGCCGCACCGCCAGCCCCGCCTCGACCAGAAGCTTCAGGTGGCGCGAAACGCGCGGCTGCGACTGCCCGAGAATCGCGACGAGCTCGCTGACCGTCAGCTCGGCGCGCTCGAGCAGGCAGAGGATGCGCAGACGCGTCTCTTCGCCTGCGGCTTCCAGCCCGCCGAGAAGGGTCGTAAAAGGGACCCGCGCGCTTGCAGGCGTCGATGCATCTCTAGACATAAACATATCTTTATGTCTTATTGGGCCCCAGCGCAAGTGGGGATTCCGCGATTGGCGAACAGCCGGGGCCCGGATGGGTCCCGCGAATTGCGCCCCTCTGCGGCGGCGGGTCAGACAAAGAGAGGCCGCATTTGGATGTATATGGCTTTCGCCGGGATGAGGATCGGTTTGCTCGTGAACTTTCACAGACCCGCCCCGGTCGCTATAAGCGTCAGGACTTTGGTTCGTTCATGTCGAGGGTCCCGATCGGGGAATGACAGTGTCTTTGCTCGAAGCATCGTCCGGCCGGGCCGTGGCGAAGGCGCAGCCGCAGGCGGACAACGCCCCTGTGCGCAAGGCCGACGGTCCGCGGAAGAACGGCGGCTTCCTCCGCAAGGCGCTCATTTTCGCGTTCTTCCTGCCGACTCTAGCGGCAGGCGTCTACTACGGATTCGTGGCCGCGCCGCGCTATGAAGCGCAGACCCAGTTTATCGTCCGGGGCATCCACGGCAACCGGCTCGCGCCTGGGTTGGCCAGCCTGATGCAGGCCGTCGGCATTGGGCGATCGAGCGACGATTCGAACGTGGTGCTGGAATATCTCGGCTCGCGCGACGCTGTCACCCAGCTCGAGACGGCGTTGCCTTTGCGCGAAATCTACGGCCGCCAGGAGGCCGATCCGCTGTCGCGGTTTCCGCGTCCGTTCTCCAGCGCAAGTTTCGAACGGCTCTACTGGTACTTCGGCGATCGGGTCCAGGCGTTGGAAGACCCGGACTCCGGGATCATCACGGTGAAGGCGCAGGCCTTTCGGGCCGAGGACGCGCAGGCGATCGCCCGGCAGTTGCTGACCCAGGCCGAGACGCTGGTCAACGTCATGAACGCGCGGCTCGAGGCCGACACCGTCAGCGCGGCGGAGACCGCGGTCGCGGATGCGACCAAGACTGTGATGGAGGCGCACGACGAGGTCACCCGATTCCGCAACGCGGAAACGGTGGTCGATCCGACTCAGAACGCCGTGGCCCAGCTGAGCACGATCGCCGACCTTTCGGGGCAGGTCGACCAGGTGCTCGCGCAGATTTCTCAGAACGGTCGGCTTTCCCCGGCCAATCCCGGCGTCGCATCCCTCAAGGCGAAAGCCGACGCGCTGAACGCGCAGATCGCCCAGGAGCAGAAGGGCCTGGCCGGACCCCATTCCGCGGTCGCCGACAAGGTTTCCAGTTACGAACGACTGATCGTTCTGCGCGAACTGGCCGACCAGAGCCTGGCCGCGGCGACGGCGTCGCTGCAGGCGGCGCGCGCCGACGCGCGTCGGCAGCACATCTACGTCGAGCTGATTTCGGCCCCGAATCTGCCGGACGAAGCGATGCAGCCGGAGCGAATTCGCGCGGTGGCGACGGTGTTCGCCGTCTCCGCGGCCGCCTTCGCGGTTCTGTGGCTGCTGTCGGTCGGCGTGCGGGAGCATGGACAGTGAGCGGGGAGTTGGTGAGCTCCGGAGCCGCCCGGACCGAGTCGCGCGAGCCCGCGGTCGTCGCCGTGAGCGAAGGCGGGCCGGTGATCGCGGAGGTCAGGCTTCAGCCGCTGACCGCGCATTCGCCGCTCCTGCCGGGCGCGGCGGCGAAGCCGCAAGTCGCCTCTTCCGGGCGAGGCGGATGGATCTGGCTGTTCGTCATCACGGTCCTGGCGCCGATGGCGCTGGCGTCAACCTACTTCTTCGGCGTCGCCGCGCCACGATACGCCTCGACCGCGAGTTTCATCGTTCGGTCCTCGTCCCCGCAAAGCGATCCGCTCGCGGCGCTGTCGCAGGAGGGGTCGGGCACGATCGCGCGCGACGAAACGAGCGCCGTGAACGCCTATCTGTTGTCCCGCGACCTGGTCGATCAGCTGGCCAGGAACAATGACCTGAGGGCGGTCCTCGGACGCGGCGGAGACGATTTCCTGTTCCGCTACCCGACGTTCTGGCTGCCCAACAACAACGAATATCTCTTCCAGCGCTTCCAGTGGATGGCGAGCGCCAAGGTCGATCCGGTCACAAACATCAGTACGATCGAGGTCAACGCATTCTCCGCCCAGGACGCGAAAGCGATCGCGGAGGCGATGCTCGCCTCCGCGGAGGCGCTGGTCAACCAGATGAACCAGCGCGCCTATCAGGACGACCTGGCGAACGCCGACCGGTTCGTCGCCGA
Organism: uncultured Roseiarcus sp.; assembly: GCA_945957375.1. Lineage (GTDB taxonomy): Bacteria > Pseudomonadota > Alphaproteobacteria > Rhizobiales > Beijerinckiaceae > Roseiarcus. Next base: position 5,507 of record CAMFKX010000187.1, on the reverse strand, counting down.
AGCCAGGAAGGAGCTCGACGAGGTCGAGGCGGCGCTCAAGTCCCATCGCAACGAATCCGGCTCGGTCGACCCGAATCTCGTCGCGCAGTCCAAGCTGAAAGTGATCGAGGGCCTGTCGACGGAGCTGGCGCATGTCGAGGCGCAGGTCGCGCAGACGGCCGCGGTGGCGCCGACTTCGCCGACGCTCGCGGGCCTTCGGGCGCAGGCGGACTCCTATCGCAAGGAAATCGGCAAACGGAAGCTCGAGATCGCCGGCTCCGTGGGCTCGGAAGCCGCCAAGCTGGAAAAGTACGAAAAGCTCCTCCTTCAGCGCGAACTCGCGGCGAAGGCGCTGGGGGCCGCCCAGGCGCAGCGCACCCAGGCCGTCGAGGATACGCAGCGACAGCACCTCTACGTACAGCTGATCAGCCGACCGAACCTTTCGGCTGACTTCGCGCGCTATCCGCGTGTCCTCCTGGACCTCGCGGTGCTTCTCGTCCTTTGCCTCGGCGTCTTTCAGCTGCTGCGCACGCTCGGCGGGATCACCGCGGAGCATCGCGCATGACGTCGGCGAATGCGCTCCTGGTCGTAGACGGCGACCGGCCGGAACCCGTTGCTCCCGCCGGACAGCCGCGCGGCGGTTCGTCGCTGAGATCGATTCGGGTCGAAGGGCTGACCAAGGATTATCACACCACGATCGGAACCCGCCGGGTGCTCGACGCCGTCTCGTTCGAAGTGCGCGAAGGCGAGAAGATCGCAGTGCTCGGGCGCAACGGGTCGGGCAAGACGACGCTGATCAAGCTGATCGGCGGGGTCGAGACCCCGACCGCGGGCACGATCAGCCGCGGGCTGAACATGTCGTGGCCGCTCGGCTTCGCGGGCGGCGTCAGCGGCCACATGACGGGCGCGGCGAGCGTCCGCTTCCTCGCGCGGCTCTACAATCGCGACGCGAAGGAGGTGCTGGCGTTCGTCGACGACTTCGCGGAGCTCGGCAAGCAGCTCTACATCCCGCTCGACGCCTATTCGTCGGGCATGAGAGCGCGCCTGATGTTTGCCCTGACGATGGCGATCGACTTCGAATGCCTGCTGATCGACGAGGTTCTGGCGGTCGGCGACCAGCGGTTTCACGCCAAATGCCACGATCACCTGTTCGGGCGGCGCCGCGACCGGGCGATGATCCTGGTGAGCCACGACGCCAACATCATCAAGGACTATTGCCGGAGCGCGCTCGTGCTGAAGGCGGGGCGCGGCCGGGTGTTCGAAGACCTCGACTTCGCGCTGAAGATCTACGCGACCTTGTGACCCCTGGCGGGCCCGTTCGAGCTGCGCGCGACCGACAGGCGCCCGTGCCGAACCTGTCGCCGTACGTCGCGTCCGGTCGCTATCGGTCGACCGCCCGACCTCGTCGACGCCGCCCGATCGCTGACCCTGCGGCCGGCAGCAGCGAGGCTCCCCGTTCGCCAGATGGGAGCGAGGCGGCGCGGATCAGGCCCTCCGCCGCTTCCTTCCAGGTGCGCAGCGGCGCGGCGCGGATGGAGGCGACCGCGCCGCGGTAGAAATCCTCGTCGCGCACGAGGCGAACGATCGGCCCGGCGAAGCTGTCGATGTCGCGCGGATCGGCGTAGAGGCAAAGGTCGCCGCCGACCTCGGGCATCGAGTCGACGTTCGAAGCGACGCAGGGCTTGCCGAACCAGAGGCTTTCGCCGATCGGCAGCCCCCAGCCTTCCGCGAGGCTCGGGAAGACGGTGAAGCGGGCGCGGGCGTAGAGCCAGGCGAGTTCCTCGTCGGTCGGGGTCTCGATCCAGACGCAAGGCCCCGCCGGATCGTGCCGTCGCAACGCCTGCACGACTTCGTCCGCGCGCCAGCCGACCTTGCCCGCGACGACCAGCCGCGGCCAGTCGGAGCCCATCGTGGACGACAGCCGCTCCCAAAGCCCGATCAGCGCGAGCTGGTTCTTCCGCGGCTCGACAGTCCCGACGCACAGCACGAACGGGCCGGTCGGCTCGAGCGCCGCGAGGCGCGCCGTTGGAGACTCCCCGCCGACGAAGTTGCGCGGCGTCTGCGAGAATTCGTGCGCCAAGGGCGTCACCATCGCCGGCGGGAGATCCATCTCGGCGCCGATCTCGCGGCGGACCCGCTCGATTTGGTCTCGCGAATGCTGCGACACCGTTAGGGCCCGGGACCTGAGCCGAAGCATACGCTCGTAAAGCGGGCGGCAGTTTTCGTCGGCGAGGTCGGGAACGGTGAGCGGAAAGACGTCGTGGAACAGGACGACGACCTCGCAACCCGCGCGGGCGGCGCTCTCGTAGGCGGACACGCAGCGGGGATGGGCCCAGAACGCGCCTCCGACGAACAGGCGGTCGCCCGGCCCGAAGCGGGGACCGACGACCTCGCGGCGCAGCCGCGCCGCGGCGCCGCGAAATCGGGTCGCGTGCTTCGCGACCGATCGGGCCAGTTTCGCGGAAGTCCGAGCCGCGCCTGCGTCCTCGGCGAAGAGACGCCGCATCTGCAGAAAAAGGGCTTCCGCGCTCGCCGGAGCGGGTCCGGCGAACAGCGGGCGGAGGTCGACGTCGAAGCCATGCAGGTTGGCGAAAACGTCGCCGCATCGGCGATCGTTCGCCACCAGCGTGCGCAGGCATTCCAGCTGAACGCGCTGAATTCCGGTCAGAGAAGACGAGCCCGAGGCGTGGGCCGCGACATCGGTCAGATCGAAATGCGTGACCGTCGGAAACCGCCGCGGGGCCGGCGCGCGTCGAGACAAAGAAGCCCCTTCTCGGGTCTGGTCGCACGTGGGGCGGCGAGGATGCCGTTTGGCTTAGCCAACCCTTTGCGGGCTGTCGAGGCTGGAGGCTGCCCCGATCCTACACATTCTTTTTCGCGATGATCGCAATGGAAGTCGTCGGAAAGCCGTCGACGCTGAGCTTGATATGGGGCGGCTCCGGAACGACGATCCCCGACCCGGTATTGTGCGGGAACGGCGGAACATCGACGTAGGAGTCGAAGAATTCCGAGCCCGGATCGAAATCGATGTCAAGAAGCGTCGAGCCCTCCGCCTTGAGCAGGGCGGCCAGCGAGGCAAAGTGCTTCTTCTGGTACAGGACGGTTGCCCAGTTGTCGATCGTCTCCTGGTCCTGCAAATTGTATTCAGTGGTGTGAACGCTGATCCCACCCGGCTTCAGCGTCTTCATGGCGTTGCGAAGGAACGACAATCCTTTCTCGATCGACCCGAGATGCTCGAAGGCGCAGACCGACCAGCAGAAGTCGAACCGTCCGTCGTATTTCGACGGGATCTCATTCATGTCGGCGTATTCAAACGTACACTGACGCTTGAAGTCATCTCCGCCGATGATGTCTCGACGCCAGATCGTTTCGATTTGGCTGGCATGCTGGTTGGTCGCATTCCACGCCTGACTGCGCGGGTCGACAGGCGACAGGTCGGTGGCGACCACTTCGACGCCGTGACGCACGAACAGCGACGGCAAGGGCTCCCTTCCGACGGCGAAGCCCAGCCCTTTCTTGCCCGGCTTGAGACAGCCCTGCTCCCAAAGGCACTGGATGACGTAGGCGGTCTCCCATAGCTTTCTGTGCAGGACCGGGGTCGCGTGAATCTGCTTCAGCCAGTAGCGAAACCAGGGAGCGGAGAAATCCGCCTGCTTGCAGACCCGACCGACGGCGCCGATCACCCCGGGCTCGTCGACCGCGACGGCGTCCTTGAAGACTTCCTTTCGGACAGCGTCAGCGACATACGACGCAAACAATTTGCTGTTGGTGCGAAGATGAGACACGTCGCGCAAGGCGACGGCTGTCGCAGCGACGTTCGGATTGGACGTTTCCTCGATCGTCAGGCGGACCAGTTCATGCGCCAGTCGCTCGATTTCAGCCCTGCTCATCAAAATCTCTCGCGACGCCCGTCAACCTGTCCACGACCTATTCGCGAATAGAGGCCGTGTCGATGCAGCACGGGCGAGCATGCTGACCGCTGGACCGTACAATTGTACGAACGCCCGCTCTGTGCCAAGAGGCTGGGCACCGTTTTCAGGGCGACGAGGGCGACGGTTTGGTCGATGGCGATTTGAAAGCGAGTTCTCCGAATACAGTCGGTCAAGAAGTCCAGAAGGTTTCCCCTCCTCGCGAGCTCGGACTCGGCTCGCTCGCGGGCCATCGGTCTTTCTTGCTGATGGGGACGCCGTCGCCGGCGCTGTATGCTTCGATAAACATCCTGCGCGCGATCGTGCAATTGGCGATCGGGGCTCATTCCGTGGTGGTGGCGAATTCGCCGTCCGATCTGGCCGACCGAGTCGGCGCGCTCTCGGGCGAAGCCTCCCGGATCCTGATCGTCGTGTCCGACTATCCCGGCCGCGATTTCGTCCAGTCGGTTCTGGAGGAGGGCATGCCGTTCGTCCTCTGCGTGGACCGCCTGGTCCGGATCGCGCATTATGCGATCGCCACCCGGAAGGAGATGACCGCGGTCATGGCCGCGCGGTTCGCTTCAACCGGGCTGGTGAATGTCGAGCGCCTGATGACGTCGCCGCCGGGAAACGCCGTGATCGCGAGACCGGAATGGAACATCAAGTCGGTCATCGGCGAATTCTGCCGAGCATACGGGCTCGACGATCAAGACCGGCTGGACCAGGTCATGGAGTATCTGGGCGTCTCCGCCAGTCAAGCGATTTCGTTCGACGCCTTTGCCGCGAAGGCGTGCCCTCAGGACATCGACGTGCGCGCGACGCTTGAAAAGCAGAGCCCGCTCGAGAACGAACTGATCGATTTTCTTGCCCTTCACTACGACAGGATCGTCGCTGGCCAGGCTCTGACGACTCTGGAATGGCCGACCTTCGCGCTGCTGAGGCCAGAGTTCCCGGACCGCCTGACCGTCGGCGCGATCGACCTGACCGGGCCGGCGCGCTTCATCCATTATGGCCCCTTTCTTTCGCTTCCCGAAGGCGTCTGGACCATCGAGGTCGCGATCGAGGTGCAGGACTGCCTTTCCGACAACCGGGTCGCGATCGAAACGTTCGCCGAGGAGGTCCTCGCCCGGTTCGAGACCCAGCTTCCGAGCGAGGGCGTCTATGGCTGCGCGCTTCGCTTCAGGGTCGTCAGCGCAGCCAGGCCGATCGAACTGCGTGTTCAACTGCTGACCGGCGCCATAGAGGGGACGTTCCTGATCAGGCGCATCAAGCTGACGCGCGTGACCGACGAATGACCCCGCCGGCGTCGGCAGTCCAGGGATCGCATTCCGCCACGGAGACCTGAACCATTCACACCACCCCCCATCGCCGCACGAAGGAGCTGGCCGCTCGCCACGACGCCGCCGAAGTCGGCGCCAGCCGCGTCTCCGACATCGTCGCGAGTCTCCTCGAGGAATCCGAAACCGTCGAATTCCGCAGCGCCGAGCGCCTGCTCGACGCGCTCGAACGCCAGGGCCGCACGATCGCCGGCTATCCGCGGGCTCGGCCGGCCGACTGCGAGCAGTTCCTGGTCGCCATGCGCCAGGTGTTCGACACCTATCGCCGCGCGTTCATCACCGC
>CAMFKX010000186.1 GCA_945957375.1 uncultured Roseiarcus sp. | reverse complement strand
GCATGCGACTGAAAATCGCAGTGTCGGTGGTTCGATTCCGCCCCTGGGCACCATTGAAATCAATCCCGTGAAAGCTGCACAGGGCAGCGCCGGGTTTCCTCCGCCGCCCGCCAGCCCCTTGCCCGCGGACATCCCCATCAGGCCCCGCACGGCCTTCGTCCTCGCCGACTTTGGAGCCCCGCAGTCGCGACGCCGGGGCACTCCGCCGCGCCAGTCGCGGCTGCGGCGGGCGTTCGGCGATCGCGGAAGCGGGCTCCGGTTCAGACCGGACAGGGCTGGGCGCCCCAGATCGCGTCGGCGTATTCGCGGATCGTGCGGTCGCTCGAGAACTTGCCGGAGGCGGCGACGTTCAGGATCACCTTGCGCGCCCATGCGTCGGGCTCGGCGTAGAGATCGCACAGCGCGCCGTCCGCCTTGAGGTAGGCGCTGAGGTCGGCGAGATGCATGTATCGGTCGCCGTCGACCAGCAGCGCGCGGCGCAGCGGCTCGAACACGCCGGGCTCCTCGCGGCTGAAATGGTCGGAGACGATCAGGTCGAGCGCCGCGCGCGTCTCGGGCTCGCGCTCATAGTGCCAGTACGGACTGTACCAGGGGCGGCTGTCGGCCACCTCCTGTGCGGTCAGGCCGAAGAGGAAGAAGTTCTCCTCGCCCGCCTCCTGCGCCATCTCGATGGTCGCGCCGTCGCGGGTGCCGAGCGTCAGCGCGCCGTTCATCATGAACTTCATGTTGCTCGTGCCGCTCGCCTCGAAGCCGGCGGTCGAGATCTGGTTCGAGACGTCGGCCGCCGGAATGCAGCGCTCGGCGAGGGTCACGTTGTATTCCGGCAGGAACACGACCTTGAGCCGGCCGCGCACGACCGGGTCGCGATCGAGCGTCTGACCCAGGTTGTTGATGAACTTGATGATCACCTTGGCGAGTTGATAGGCCGGCGCGGCCTTGCCGGCGAAGAAGAAGGTGCGCGGCGGCAGGTCGAGATCGGGGTTGTCGCGCAGCCGCTGATAGAGGACGACGATCCGGAGCGCGTTCAGGAGCTGGCGCTTGTATTCGTGGATGCGCTTGATCTGGCAGTCGAAGATCGAGTCGGGATCGACCACGACGTCGGTGTGGCGCTTCACCCAGTCGGCGAAGCGCGCCTTGCACGCGCGTTGCGCTTTGCGGATTTCCGCCCGGAACGCGGCGTCGTCGGCGAGCGGGCGAAGACCCTTCAATTGGTCGAGGTCGGTGACCCAGCCCTCGCCGACGCCGGCCGAGATCGCCTCCGCGAGCCACGGATTGGCGAGACGGAGCCACCGCCGCGGGGTCACGCCGTTGGTCTTGTTGTTGAACCGCTCCGGGAACGCTTCGGCGAGGTCGCGCACCGTGGTCGTGCGCAGAAGCTCGGAATGAATCGCCGCGACGCCGTTGGTGCTGTGCGAACCGACGATCGCGAGGTTCGCCATCCGGATGTGCTTGACCTGCCCTTCCTCGATCAGGCTCGTCCGCGCGACGCGGCCCTGATCCCCGGCGAAGCGGGTCCGGATGTCGTCGATGAGCCTGCGGTTGATCTCGTAGATGATCTCCAGATGGCGCGGGATGAGAAGCGCCATCCAGTCGACCGGCCAGCGCTCCAGCGCTTCCGGCAGCAGGGTGTGGTTGGTGTAGGCGAGCGTCCGCCTGGTGATGTCGAAGGCCTCGTCCCAGCCGAGATGCGCCTCGTCGAGCAGGATGCGCATCAGTTCCGGGACAGCGAGCGTCGGGTGGGTGTCGTTCATCTGGATCGCCGCCTTGTCGGGCAGGGTCGACCAGTCGGAATTGGTCTCGCGGAACCGCCGGACGATGTCGCCGAGCGAGCAGGCGACGAGAAAATACTCCTGCATCAGCCTGAGTTCGCGCCCCTGCACGGTGTGGTCGTCCGGATAGAGCACGCGGGTCAGCGATTCCGCGTTGAGCGCCTCGGCGATCGAGGCGACGAAGTCGCCGCCGCTGAACCGCTGGAAGTCGAAAGCGTGCGCCGCGGTCGCGCTCCACAGCCGCAGCGTGTTCACCGTCTTGCCGCCGTAGCCGACGACCGGACGGTCGTAGGGGACGCCGAACAGCGAGGACGGGCTGTTCGGGATCATCCGCAAGGCGCCGCCGCGCAGCTCGAACGAGCAGCCGAAGCTGACTTCGACGCTGTCGCGCGGACGCGCCACTTCCCACGGATCGGGGTGGGCGAGCCAGTTGTCCGGCCGCTCTTCCTGCCAGCCGTTGCGGATCTTCTGGCGGAAGATGCCGTGCTCGTAGCGCAGGCCGTAGCCCATCGCCGGCAGACCGAGCGTCGCCATCGAGTCGAGGAAGCAGGCGGCGAGGCGCCCGAGGCCGCCGTTGCCGAGGCCCGCGTCCGGCTCTTCGTGCAGGATCTCCCACCATGCGTGGTCGTCCTCGCCGAAGGCCCGCGCGACCTCGGGATCGAGCATCAGGTTCATCACGGTGTTGCCGAGCGAGCGGCCGATGAGGAATTCGATCGAGAGATAATAGACCCGCTTGGCGTTCTTGCTGCGGTAGGTCGCCTCGGTCGCGAGCCAGCGGTCGGTCAGGATGTCGCGGACCGCCCGAGCCGCGGCCTCGAAGCGCTCGCGGGTATCGACGTCCTCCGGCGCGACGACGTTGTCGAACTTCAAGTGCCGCTCGTAGAGGGCGTCGGGGGCGCCGGCGAAGCGCAAGGCGCCGGAACCGCTCGCCGTTCCCTGGGTTTGCCCGGCCGCGCCGGTCGCTTTCGTGGCTTCGCTCATCGGTCCCCTCCCGCGGATGATCCGCCTCTCTCCCGGGAGGGAGGGCCGACCGAAACCGGTCAGCCCCATTCTCGCCGCTCGCCGAGGCATTCCGTCCTGACGCGGCCACGCCGCCTCGGACCCGATCCTCGATCTCGGGCATGTCATCCCCATGACGGCGGCGCTTTTCGCGGCGCGCTGGTCGCCCTCTTGGAGTTCCTTCGAGGGCATTGGCACCCTGACCGGGTCCGCCTCCGGCTTATCACAAAGCCGCCCCTCACGGCGCCGTCCAATCCGTCACCAGCAGCCCCGGCACGCGATCGAACCCCCGCCTGTCGACGGTGACGAGCGTTGCGGCGCGGCGCCGGGCCTGGGCGGCGATCAGCGTATCGTAGGTCCGATCGGGGTCCCTCTTGCACGAAGGCTCGCGCGGATCGCCCCGGCCTCGCGGGCGTCCTCCGAATCGAAATCGAGAACCAGGAATTTCGTCTTCGAGGAATGCGTCCAGCGTCCTGTGGTTGCGTTCGGGAAATGGGCTGTTGTCATCATCGAGGTCAGGGCGCAGATCGTCGTCTTTGGCCTCGGGGAAATTGTCCCCGCCGAGCCGCGTCGATCTTCGCCCAGAAGGTCTTGGAGCCGAACGGCGGCTTCTCGATTGGCTCGAGGATGATCCTGTCGCCCTCCCGGCTCACCCGCACCTCCTTTCCAGGTAGACGGAATTCCTTGGGCAGGCGAACCGCCTGGCTCCGACCATGCAAGAAGATCTTCGCTCTCGCGGTCATGGCTGGTACGCCCCGCCATTGATATCTACCACTGGTAGATACCGCGGCGGGCGCATCGGTCAACGCCACGAGCAGCGCCCGCTCCCTTGGAGCCGCAGACGCCCCTCGGCTCGAACGGCGGCTTCTCGCGCGCTCGCCCGCCAGCTCACTGGGGCGCGGAATAGAGCCCGTAATTGGCGATCCGCGCGGCGACGTTGGCGACTTCCTCAGGCGTCAGCAGCGGCGGCTCTTTTCCGAGTTGCAGGCAGTTGAGATACTGGTGCGCCAGGGTCTCGACCTCGACCGCAAGCCACATCGCGCCCTTCAGGTCGCCGCCGACCGCGATCAGGCCGTGATGGGCGAGCAGGCAAGCCTTGCGGTCCTTCAGCGCCGCGAGGGCGTTGTCGGACAGCTCCTGCGTGCCGAAGGTCGCGTACGGCGCGCAACGGATGTTGTCGCCGCCGGCCGCGCACACCATGTAGTGGAGCGGCGGAATGCCCTTCTCCAGGATGGCGAGGGACGTGCAATAGATCGGATGGGCGTGGACGACCGCGTTCACGTCCGGGCGCTCGCGCAGGATGTCGAGGTGGAAGCGCCATTCGGTCGAGGGGCGGCCGTTGCCGACGACGGTATGGTCGAAGCGCATCGCGACCAGGTCTTCCGGCTGCATCTCGTCGTAGGGCATGCTGGTCGGGGTGATCAGGAAGCCGTCGCCGTCGCGCAGGCTGATGTTGCCGGAAGTGCCCTGGTTGAGGCCGAGCGCGTTCATCGAACGGCAGGCGTCGATGATGCTCTGGCGCTTGTCTCTCTCGGCGGCTGACAGCATGGCGGTATCCTTCGGCTCTGGCGAGCCCCTCCTTAGGCGCGGGCGAAAGCGCCGGCAAGCGCCCCCGACGATCGGCCCGCCGGCCGTTCGTTGACCGGACTCGGCCTGTTTGCTAGCACAATCTGGAAATGCGAGGTCCTCGAGATCGCGGCGATTCGCGGCGCGAATGTGAGCAGGCCGAGAGACGAGGGGGGCGCCCATGGCAACCGCAGTCCGCACGGGATATCTGGCGTTCGCAGGTCTCGGCCTCGCGCTCCTCGCCGGATGCGCGAGCGAACCTCCGCCGCCGCCGGTCGTCGCGGCCCCGGCGGCCTCCACCGACCAGCTCGTCGGCAAGTGGGGCTTCGCCGCCTATCACCGCGACGCCGACCGCGCCCGGACGATGAAGGAAGCGCTGTCCCAGTGCAACAGGCCCTATGTCATCAGCAAGGGCCCCGGCGGCGGCGTCATGATGAACCTCGCCGATCAGAAGGAGCTGTCCGAGGTCGTGCTCAAGCCCGGCCCGGACGGCAAGACCTATCTCGGGCCGCCCGGCGACGCCGGCACGGCGGACGATCGCATCGTCACCAACATCGAGCCCGACACGTTCTCCACCACCTGGGTCGATCCCGACAATGCGGCCCGCTACGGCACCTCGGTGTACGTGCGCTGCGGCCAGAAGAAGTCCTGAGGCCCGTGCCTTTCCTCGCCAAGACGGAGCGGAGATGAACGTTCGAAAGGTTATGCTGGCGCGCGCGGCGGCCGCGGCGATCGCGGTTGCGGCGGCGTTCCTGCCCGGCGCGATCGCGACCGCGCAGAAGATCGACATGAATGTCGTCGACCAGCCCGGCTACGTGCCGACGCCGGAAGAGAACCAGCTGAACGGCGCCTATGAGCGGCAGGAAGTGTTCTTCCGTACGGCCGAGCCGCCGGGAACCATCATCATCGATTCCAAGAACCGCTTCCTCTATCTGGTTCAGCCGAACAACCGCGCGGTCCGCTACGGCATCGGCGTCGGGCGCGACGGCTTCCAGTGGCAGGGAGTCGAGAAGATCTCCCGCAAGCAGGAATGGCCGGACTGGCGCCCGCCGCCGGAGATGATCGAGCGGCAGCCCTACCTGCCGCGCTTCATGGCGGGCGGCCCCGGCAACCCGATGGGCCCGCGCGCCATGTATCTCGGCAAGACGGTCTATCGCATCCACGGCACCAACCAGCCCCAGACGATCGGGCATGCGGTGTCGTCGGGCTGCTTCCGGCTCGTCGACGACGACATCATCGACCTCTACGGCCGCGTCGCGGTCGGAACCAAGGTCATCATCAAACAGGCCGTCGAGCTCTGAGCGCGGCCTCTCTTCAGGATCCGAGGCTGGTCATGCGCAGCATCACATCCCTTCTCGCCGGCGTCGCGGCGTTCGCCTGCCTGGCCGCGTCCGCGGCCGGGGCCGGGGCCGACGCGCTGAAGACGGTCCAGGACCGCGGCAAGCTCCTGTGCGGGGTGAGCCAGGGCATCGCCGGCTTCTCGATCAAGGACGACAAGGGCCAGTGGTCGGGATTCGACGTCGATTTTTGCCGCGCCCTCGCCGCGGCGATCTTCAATGACCCGTCCAAGGTCGAGTTCACGCCCCTGTCCGCCACCGAGCGCTTCGAGGCGCTCAAGGACAAGAAGATCGACGTGCTGTCGCGCAACTCGACCTGGACGATGGGGCGCGAAGGGGACTCCAGCGTGGTCTTCGCCGGCGTCACCTACTACGACGGTCAGGGGTTCATGACGCCCAAGGCGCGCAACCGGACCTCGGCGCTGGAACTCGACGGCGCCAAGGTGTGCGTCCAGAAAGGCACCACCTCCGAACCGAACGTGAAGGACTTTTTCGAGGCGAACCACGTCAATTACGAGATCGTCCAGGGCGAGACGGTCGCCGACATCGTCGCCAACTATCTTTCCGGCAAGTGCGATGTGCTGACCACCGACGCCTCGCAGCTGTTTGCGCTGCGGTCGCAGTTCCCGAAGCCGGGCGAGCACGCCATCCTCCCCGACGTCATCTCGAAGGAGCCGCTCGGGCCGGTCGTGCGCCAGGACGACATGCAGTGGTTCAACCTGGTCAAATGGCTGAACTACGCCCTGCTCAACGCCGAGGAGATGGGCGTGTCGTCGAAGACGATCGACGAAGCGATGAAGTCGCAGAAGCCGGCGGTGAAACGCCTCGTCGGCGCCGAGGGCGACTTCGGCAAGCCGCTCGGCCTGTCGAACGCCTGGGCGGCCAATGCGATCCGGGCCGAGGGCAATTACGGCGAGATCTACGAGCGCAACGTCGGCGTCCAGACCAAGCTCGGCATCCCGCGCGGGTTGAACGAGCTGTGGGACAACGGCGGCATCCAGTACGCCCCGCCGATCCGCTGAGGCGGACCTGACGGCGGGCCTTGGGAGGGGCGGCCGTGGGAGGGGCTGCGTCCCGCCGCCCAACGGCGGGCGAGACGCCCGCCCTCCGGAACGGCGGCCTTGGAGGGCGGGCGTCCCGCCGCCCGGGACGGGCGAGACGCCCGCCCTCCGGAATGCCTTGGGAGGGGCGGCGTCCCGCCGCCCCGGGCGGGCGAGACGCCCGCCCTCCGGCGCGATCCGGCCCTCACCTGCCGACGCGCGTCCTTCCCTGATAGTTCTGGCTCAGCCCCGGGTCGTGTTCGTCCGGCGACGGCGCCGGAACGGACTGCGGCGGCGTCGGCGGCTTGGGCTTCTTCGGCATCCCCATGTGCTGCTCTTGCGGCGGCGGAACGATGATCACCGGATAGGCGCCGGTCATGAACTGCGCGTCGGCGGGCCCCGCCGCCAATCCGCCGAAGGCGATTGCCGCTGCGGCGACCCTTCGCCGCAACCGAAAACGATTCGCCATCGACGCTGCTCCTTTCGCCGGGCCTCCGGCGGGGTTTCCCTATGACCATTATCCGGCGGCGGCCTGATTTGTCGATGGCCGGCCGCGCGGATCTCCATTCTCGTGCTGTTTCTGCAACGACCGCGAATATTCGTCGCGGCGGCGGCGGATTTCACCCTCCCGGGAGGGGCGCGCCGCTTGTCGCTCGCGCACGGATTCTTTAGCGATTCCATGACGGTCGCGCAGCAAGGCGCGGCGCGCGAAAGGCCGAAGGGGAAGGCGCATGAAGAGACTGGCGAGAGTCGTCGCGGCTGTCGCGGCGCTGGCGGCCGGAGGGGCGGCAGCGGCGGACCTGCCGACGAAGAAGGAGCCGCCTGCTCCCATTCCCGTCGCGCAGCCTGCGGCCTGGCGGACCGAGATCACGCTGTACGGCTGGGCGACAAGTCTCGCGGGCAGCGCCGGATTCGGCGGCCTGCCGACCATGCCCTATTACGCCAGCTTCGGAAAAGTGCTGGAGCACTTCGAAGGCGCCTTGATGGGCTCCGTCCTGGCGCGCAACGGGACCTATATCGTCGGCCTCGACGCGATCTGGTCGAGGATCGGCGGATCGGGCACGGTGCAGGTCGACTACGGACCGTTCAGCGCGGCGGGGGTCGATCTCACGCTGACGCAGGGGATGGCCACCGCTTTCGGCGGCCTGCGCATCCCGGTCGGACCGCCGAACCTCGAACTCTACGGCACGGTCGGCGCCCGCTACATGTACAGCGGGAACAAACTGACGCTGAGCACCCCGGTCCCGGGCTTCGGTCTGAGCACGTCGGCCAACAAGAGCTGGGTGAATCCGGTCGCCGGCCTGGCCGGACAATACCGCTTCGACGACCGCTGGTTCATGAACGGGCTCGCCGACGTCGGCGGCTGGAGCAACAGCGCCACCGGCCAGGCGCTCGCCTCGGTCGGCTACAACTGGACCGCGAACATCGCGACCACGCTCGGCTACCGGGTCATGTACAATTACGAGAAGCAGGGCACGACCGCCGGATCGTTCCGCTTTCAGCAGTGGATGTACGGACCGTTCGCCGGGCTGAAGTTCAGTTTCTGAGCCGCGAATTCGAACTCGCGCCTGCAACGGGAATAGCGCCCTCTCTCCGCGCAGGAGGGGAGAGAGGGCGAGCAAGACGATAAGGCTCTAGCGCACGCAGACGCGCCGGCCGGCGCGCCAATAGCAACGGGCGACCGGCGCCCGATGCGTCACGACCGCGCCGTGCGGGCCGGCGCAGCCGGCGCGATAGACGCCGCGCGCGCAGACGACGGCGTTGGCTTCGCCGATCATTCCAACCATCATGCCGACCATCAGGGCGGCGACCGCAATCGTCTTCATTGTCGTGATCTCCTCGATTTTGTGCGCGAAACATCGGTCCCGCCGCCCTTGGGGCGTGGGTGGGCTGCTTATCGATACGCTGACGCTGACGTCGATACGCTTACTTGCTGCCGGCCTCCGCCTTGGCGACCGCGTCCTTGCAGCCTTCGCTGAGTTCGGCGGCGTGCTGCTGGAGGCACCCGGCGACCCGCTCCTTGCCCGGCTTGACGTCGGTGCAAAGCTTCTTGACGTCCGCCTTGCAGGCGCGCCCGACCGCGGCCGCCTTGACGATCGCGACCTGGCAATCGGTCGAGAGGTCGCTGAAATGCTCCTTGACGCAGGCCTTGACCTTGCCTCCGCCCGGCTTCACTTCGCCGCATAGCGTCTTGACGTCCTTGGCGCAGGCCTTCGCCACCGACGCCCCGGCGGCCTCCGCGGAAGAGGCTCCGAACGACAGGGCCGCGGCGAGCGCGGCGACACTCATCCATAACTTCATTTCAACCCCTCCCGGTCGTGTGCGACGCCGGCGCAAGTCTGGTGACGCTTTTCTACGTAACGCTCCGTGAACTGCGCGTGAACAGCCGTGAGGCGGCGCCATTCCCGGCGATCGACGCCACGCCGGGCGCAGGCGCTGCGACAGGCTCACAGAGGAGCCGGCACAACCCGGTAGTAGAGGCCGTTTGCGCCGTAGACGGGCTCGAGCCATCCAGTCGGGCACTGATACCAGGAGCGCACCGGCCGCTGGACGTAGACGCAGCCCGGCGGCAGATAGCCGTAAGTCGCCCCGATCGGCATGACCACCGGAGGCGGCGCCGAATCCGCGGCGATCACCGCCGCCGTGCCCACCGCCGCCGCGCCGACGGCGGCGCCGGCCGCCGCCGCGCCCCAGCCGCCGTAACCGCAATTGTAGCAGCCGGCCCCATAGGAATTCACGACGACGGGCTGATGGTAATAGGCGCCATACGCGCCGGTGTGATAGGCGCCGGCGGGATTGGCGTAGGTCCCGTGGTAATAGCCGCCGTAGTCGCTGCCGTGATACGCGCCGTAGCCGTCGGCCGCCGTGCCGTGCATGTAGCCGCCGGCGTCGCTCTCGTGGGCGACGCCGCCCGGGCCGACTTCGGTCGCGTGCGCGAAGCCGCCGGCGTCGCCGGCGTGGTAGAAGCCGCCGCCGGCGGTGTGGCCCCAGCTGCCGCCGAAGCCGCCGCCGCCGCGCATCCACGCAGCCGCCGGCTCGATCGCAGCCGCGATCGCGAGCGCCGCTGTCGCGGCGAGAATCAGGGCTTTCATCGCAGGTCCTCCTGAATGCGCCGGGCTCATGGCTTCTTCTCCGCAGGCGGCTGCAGGGTCTCCGGCGGCGCGACCGGGGCGCCGGGCAATGCGAATTCGATGTGCGCCGCCTCGAGGGCCTTGGGATTGGCGAAAGTGCCGGGCGCGACCGGGAAATCCAGGCGCCAATCGGAGAACACGGTCTGGTAGCGCGCGTGCGCCGGCTCGTTGGCGTAGACGGCGCGCACCTGGCGCGGCAGATGGTCGGCGACGCCGATCCAGATCTCGGCCGCGACTTCGTCGCCCGCAACCGCGATCATGTCGGTCGGCACGCCGCCGACTGCGATCGACCGGCCGACGTAGAAGGCCGACTTCAGCGTCTTCGACATTTCGCCCATCGGATCGGCCGCGATCACGTCGGCGAAGGGAAAATAGATCGCCGCCTTCTCCCACGCCGCGTCGAGCACCTTCTCCAGCTCCGGCGGCGCCTCCGCCACCGCGACGAGATTCGCCGACGGCACGTAGGCGGACATCGTCTTGCCGTCGACATAGAACTCGTCCGGCGTTCCGTCGCCCGGCGTGATGACGCGCAGCTTGTTCGGCCGCTCGACCGTCACCTCGTTGATCGTGCTGTAGTAGAGCGGCTGGCCGTTGCGGGCGGCGCGTTCATAGGTGCTGGTCGCGGTGAAGCCGAGCGTTTTCGCCGCCGCGAGCTTCGCGCTCGCCGCCTTGAGGATGTCGAGCGCCTTGGCCTCCATCACCGGAGCCGCCGGCGCGGCAGGCTTTGACGGAGCGTCGTCGGCGAGCGCGGCCGCCGGCAGCGCCAGCGCGGCGCTGAATGCGAGCGCCCATATGGAAAGCTTCATCGTCTTCCTATCTCCATTTTCGACCGTTCGCCGCGCTCGTCGCGCAAAGGCGCGGTCGGCGCCCTACTGAGGCTCTGGCCCCGCGACCGCGCTCGCCCTACATCGCGCCCTTCATCTGCTTCAACGCCTTGGCGCAGCCGACGCTGACCTCTTCTGAGTGCGCCTTCATGCATTTCATGATCCGCCCCTTGCCGGGCGGTACGCCCGGGCAGAGCCGCGCCGCGTCCGCCTTGCACATCTCCATGCCGGCGGCGCCCGCCGACCCGGCCAGCGCAACGAGAAGCGCCGAGGCGACGGCGGATGCAGCGAGTGTCTTCCTGAGCATGAGCGTTCCTTCCCATTTCCCTGCCTGTAGGCGGCTTGAAGTTTCTTCATGCGCCCGTCGGAAGCAACCCCAAAACGAACGCCGGGGCGTCCCATCCCCACAAGCGCGGGAGGGGCGCCCCCAAAAACCGGTCAGTTAGCGGCGCGCAACCTCGCGAAGCCGG
>CAMFKX010000185.1 GCA_945957375.1 uncultured Roseiarcus sp. | reverse complement strand
GTCCGAGGACGCGGCGCTTCACCTTCTCGACCACGACCGCCTTGCTGCGCCCATGCGAAAAGCTCTGGCGCACCGTGCCCTGTTCGACCGGGCGCTTCAGATGCAGGGTCGCTTTCGGCGGCGCGGCGCCGGTCGGCTTGTCGCTGTTGCTCGTTTCGTTCATGCCCATTCCTAATCGGTCGGCCTGGCGGCCGAATCATCCGCCTGGCGATGCCCCCCCTCGCCTCCGGGGGAGGCTTCGGCGCCGCCGGTCTTCGAAGTTTCGTCCACCGCGTCCGTGCGAAAACGGCGTAGGCGCTCGGCCCGCGCCATGAAGGCCGAGGTCGCCGCGCCGGATTTGAGGGCAGCATGTATCACATTTGCCTTCCCCAATGCCAAACCCAATTGCGGCGATGAGAAAAGATTGATTCGCGGAACCGTCGCCGCCCGCTCGCCGAGCCGCCGGCGCAGCGCCTGCCAGCGCTTGGCGACGCCGTCGGCGGCCCCGTCCGACGCTTCCACCAGCGCGGCGACGTCGCCGCTTTCGATCGCGGAATCGACCTTGAACGCGCCGGCGACCACGAGCCCCGCCTTGTTGGCCATGGCGAGAGACTGGAGCGCGTCGCGCTCGAGCAGCCCGTCCACCGCGCCGGCGAGGTCGGCCGGCGCCTCGACCTTGGCGCGGAAGGCGCGGGCGAAACCGCCCTTCGCCGCCGCCCGCCGCACCGCCTCGACGTTGAGGCTGGTCCAGACTCCGCGGCCCGGCAGCTTCCGCCGGATGTCCGGCACGACCGATCCGTCCGGGGCGAGCGCGAAGCGCAGCATCGCCTCCGGCGGCCCCTTGGCCCCGGTCGCGATGCAGGTCCGTTCCGACCCGACGTCTTCGTCTCGTCCGCCCGGCTTCAACGCGCCGCTCGCTCGTTTGCTCAGGCCGCCTCGCCTTCTTCGCCGGTCCCCTCGCCCTCGGGGGCTTCGGGCGCCGGGGCCTCGATCCAGCCGGCGCGGACGCGCGCGTCGAGGATCATGGCGTCGGCCTGCGCCCGGGTGACGTCGAAGCCGCTGAGGAAGCCGGGCTTGGCGGCGTCGCCCTCGGTCCAGCCGACCAGGTCGTCGCTCGCGCAGTCGGCCAGGTCCTCGAGCGACTTGACGCCGTTCTCGCCGAGCTTGACCAGCATCGCGGTGGTCAGCCCTTCGACCTCCTTCAGTTCGTCCGCCACGCCCAGCGCCTTCCGTTTGTCGTCAAGTTCGGCCTCGATCGCGGCCAGGTGATTCTGCGCGCGCGCCTGAATTTCGGCCGCCGTCTCGTCGTCGAAGCCTTCGATCGAAGCCAGTTCGCGCGGCTCGACATAGGCGATTTCCTCGACCGTGCGGAAGCCCTCCGACGCGAGCAGCTGCGCCACCGTCTCGTCCACGTCGAGCGCGTCCATGAACTGGGTGGTGCGCTCGAGGAACTCCTTCTGGCGACGCTCCGATTCCTCGGCTTCGGTCAGAATGTCGATGTCCCAGCCGGTGAGCTGCGAGGCGAGGCGCACGTTCTGGCCGCGCCGGCCGATGGCGAGGGAGAGCTGATCGTCGGGCACCACCACCTCGATCCGGGTCGAATCCTCGTCGAGCACCACCTTCATCACCTCGGCCGGCTGCAGCGCGTTGACGATGAAGGTCGCGGCGTCCGGCGACCACGGGATGATGTCGATCTTCTCGCCCTGCAGCTCGTTGACCACGGCCTGCACGCGCGAGCCGCGCATGCCGACGCAGGCGCCGACCGGATCGATCGACGAATCGTTCGAGGTCACCGCGATCTTGGCGCGCGAGCCAGGGTCGCGCGCGACCGCCTTCACCTCGACGATGCCGTCGTGGATCTCGGGCACTTCCTGGGTGAACAGCTTGGCGGTGAACTGCGGATGAGTGCGCGACAGGAAGATCTGCGGCCCGCGCGCCTCGCGGCGCACGTCGTAGACGAAGGCGCGGATGCGGTCGCCGGGGCGGAACATTTCGCGCGGGATGAGCTCGTCGCGGCGCACCACCGCTTCGCCGCCGGCGCCGCCGAGGTCGACCACGACGTTGCCGTATTCGACCCGCTTGACCGCGCCGTTGATGATCTCGCCGATCCGGTCCTTGAACACGTCGTACTGCTTGTCGCGCTCGGCCTCGCGGATCTTCTGCACCAGCACCTGCTTGGAGGCCTGCGCCGGAATGCGGCCGTAGTCGAAGGGCGGCAGGGATTCGCTGATCCAGTCGCCGATCTGCGCCGACGGGTTCTTCTTCTGGGCGTCGGCGAGGGTGATCTGGGTCGAGTCGTTCTCGACCTCGTCGACCACCAGCAGGAGACGGGAGAAGCGGATCTCGCCGGTCTTGGCGTTGATCTCGGCGCGCACCTCGGTCTCCTGGCCGTAGCGCGAGCGCGCCGCCTTCTGCATCGCGTCTTCCATCGAGGCGAGCACGATCGCGCGGTCGATCGACTTTTCGCGCGCGACGGCGTCGACGATCTGCAGGAGTTCGAGTCGATTGGCGCTAACGGCCATGGGTCTCTCCTTCATCGGGACCGGCCGGGGTGTCGGCCTCGCCGCGGACCGCGGCTTTGCGTTTCGGGTTCGTCTTCGGCTTGATCTTGAGTTCGGCCCGCACTTTCGGCGCCGCGTCGGGCCGGCGCTTGGCTTCCTTGATCGCGGCCTTCTCGCGCCGCAGCGCGGCGCGGATCAGGTCCTCGGTGAGCACGAGCCGGGCCTCGCCCATGCCGGCCACCGGCAGGTCGAAGGCGGCCTCGGTCTTGTCGTCGTCGACGAGGATGACGAGCCTTACCGACACGCCCTCGGCCCCCGTCTCGACGCCCTCGATCCGGCCGCGGAAGCGCTTGCGCCCGTCGATCGGCGTCGCCATTTCGATCTTCGCCTCGTGGCCCGCGGCGCGCTCGAAATCGCTGCGGCGCACCAGCGGGCGATCGATGCCGGGCGAGGACAGTTCGAGCCGATAGGCCTGGGCCATCACGTTTGCGGCGTCGAACACCGGCGACAGCGCCTCGCTCGCCCGCTCGCAGTCGTCGATCGTCATCGTTCCGTCGGGCCGCTCGGCCATGACTTGCAAGGTCGCGCCGCCGGCGGCGGAGATCTTGACCCGCACGAGCCGAAGGCCGAGGTCGCGCAACACCGGCGCGGCGGTCCGGCCGATGCGCAGGGCCGGCCCGGCGTCCTCGATCAGACGCGGCTCGTCGAGCGCTTCGACGGCGTCGGCGGCTTGGGGGGAAGGGGAATCGATCATGGGCCTCGCGGCAAATAAAAAAGAGCGGGTCCCGGCCGGGGCCCACTCTCAAGCAATCCCGCCGTCTCGCAACAGCAGGCTATGAGATGTTGTTGCGGCGGATATAGGCCAAGCGCCCGGCATGCGCAAGGCCAAAGCGCGGATTGCCGCGCCGCTCCGGAGCCATACGAAGGGCGCGTGTCCGGCGGGCGGGCGCGGAGCTTCCGCTCACGCCCAGCCGGCGGCGCCGCATCGCGGCGACCGGATCGCGCGGCCTCGCTGAAGCGCGAGGCCGACGATCGCGGGCGCCCCGGCCGCGGCGTCGCCCATCGCCCGGTTCAGGGGCGATGCGACGCCCGGACGTCGCCTCACTCGGTCGGCAGCTTGTAACCCTTGAAGGTCTCGCGCAATTTCATCTTGTTGATCTTGCCGGTCGCGGTGTGGGGGATCTCGCTCACGACCTGCATGTCGTCGGGCATCCACCACTTGGCGATCTTGGGCTTGAGGAAGGCCAGCACGTCCTCGGTCTTCGGCGCGGCGCCCTCCTTCGGCACGATGACGAGCAGCGGCCGCTCGTCCCACTTCGCATGATGAACGCCGATCACCGCCGCCTCGGCGACGTCCGGGTGGGCCACGGCGAGGTTCTCGATGTCGATGGTCGAGATCCACTCGCCGCCCGACTTGATCACGTCCTTGGCGCGGTCGGTGATCTGCATGAAGCCGTCGGGATCGATCGTGGCGACGTCGCCGGTGTCGAAAAAGCCCTCGTCGTCGAGGATCTTGCCGCCCTCGTCGCGGAAATAGGTCTCGACCACGGCGAAGCCCTTGACCTTGAGCCGGCCGAATCGCTTGCCGTCCCACGGCAGCGGATTGTTCTCGTCGTCGACGATCTTCATCTCGACGCCGAACGGCGCCCAGCCCTGCTTGGCCTGGAGCGCCAGCTTCTCCTGATGCGAGAGCTTCATCTGCGCCGGCTTCAGCGCGCCGGCCGAGCCGATCGGGCTCATCTCGGTCATGCCCCAGGCGTGGCGGACCTCGACGCCGTAGTCTTCGACGAAGGCGCGGATCATTTCCGGCGGGCAGGCCGAGCCGCCGATGCCGACGAACTTGAGCGTCGAGAGCTTCTTGTTCTCCTTGCGCAGATACTGCAGCAGCCCGAGCCAGACCGTCGGCACCGCGGCGGTCATCGTCACTTTCTCGCTCTCCAGGATGTCGTAGACCGACGCGCCGTCGAGCTTGGCGCCGGGCATGACCATGCGCGCGCCGCGGGCGAGGCACGACAGCGCCAGCCCCCACGAGTTGGCGTGGAACATCGGCACGACCGGCAGCACCGAATCATAGGCGTTGCAGGTGAGCACCTCGGGGCCGGTCGCCATCATCGAATGGAGCAGGTTCGAGCGGTGCGAATAGAGCACGCCCTTGGGGTTGCCGGTGGTGCCGGAGGTGTAGCAAAGGCCGGCCGCGGTGCGCTCGTCGAACTCGCGCCAGGCGAAGTCGCTGTCGACCTCGCCGATCCATTCCTCGTAAGGAACCGCGTTCTTCAGTTTGGTCGCCGGCATGTGGGCGGCGTCGGTCAGCACGATGTAGCGCTCGACCGTCGGCAGGTGATCGGCCAGCGCCTCGAGCAGCGGCACGAAGGTCAGATCGGTCATCACGATCCGGTCCTCGGCGTGATTGATGATCCAGGCGATCTGCTCGGGGAACAGGCGCGGATTGACGGTGTGGTAGATCGCGCCGAGCCCGGTGATGCCGTACCAGGCCTCGAGGTGGCGGTAGCCGTTCCAGGCGAGCGTCGCGACGCGGTCGCCCAGGCCAATGCCGTCGCGCTCCAGCCGCTTGGCGACCTTGAGGGTCCGCTCGCGGATCGCCGCGTAATTGGTGCGGTGCATCGGTCCCTCGACCGTGCGCGAGACCACCTCCTGCGTCGGAAACTGGATGGCCGCGAAATCCACGATCTTGTGCATCAGCAGGGGCCATTCCTGCATCCGTCCGAACATCCCATCCTCCCGATGTGAGCGCGCCGGCTTGATCGCGGCGCTCAGATTGTTCATGTCTATACTGTGCCGCGCGCCGAACGCCAGCGCAATCGCGGGCGCCGCGCCGCGGCTCCCGGTCTGACCCGGTGCCGACCCGACCGCGCCCGCCAAGGCGCAGAAACGAGAACGACATGTCGAACCGCGCCGATCCCGAGCACGCCATGCGGGTCTGGCTGCGCCTCATCCGGCTCGAGGCGCGGATGCAGTCGGCCGTCGGCGACCGGCTGCGCATGATCGGCGTCTCGATCCCGCAATGCGACGTGCTGACGACGCTGTCCGAGCAGGAAGGGGTCAACCAGCAGGAGCTCGCCAAGCGCCTTTATGTGACCAAGGGCAACATCTCCGGCCTGCTCGACCGGCTGGAGGCCGCGGGCTTCGTCGAGCGCCGCTCGCTCGCCACCGACCGGCGGCAATATTCGATCCACCTGACCGACGCCGGGCGCGCGATGGCCGACCGCGCCATCGCGGTTCAGCGCCAGTGGCTGGCCTCGACGCTCGGACGACTGAGCGCGACCGAACTCGACGCGATCGAAGGGCAGCTCCTGCGCCTGCGCGAGATCATGCGCGAGCAGGAAGCCGCGCGCGTCGCCGGAGAGTGAGGGCGAGCCGGCGCCCTCAGAGACCGGGATGGCGTTCGCTTTTCCTCTTCGCCGATTCTCGTGCATGAGTGCGCAGGCCTTGCGCGCCTGGCCGGGGACGATCGCCCCTGCGGAACCGCAAGCCCGAGGCGGCGACGGCCGGGAGAGAGCACAGTGGCGTTGATCGAACCGCGCTTCCGCGGCCTGTTTGTCGCCGTTTTCGCGCTGTTCGCGCTGTTCGGCACGTCGATGACGATCATCGGCGCGACGCTGCCGATGATCCTGGCCGATTTCCGCTGGAATTACCTCACCGGCGGAATCGTCCTCGGCGCCGGCGCCGTGGCCTATTTCGTGTCCACCTTCGTAGCCGGCCATCTGGTGAAGCATTGGGGGCCGAAGCCGACCATCCTGCTCGCGCTGGCGCTGATCGTCGCCGGTCTGGCGTTTTTCGCCGCCACGCCCGATCCTGCCGCCAACACGCTGCTCAGCGCGCTGATCGGCCTCGGCCAGGGCGGCGTGGAGGTCGGTCTCAACTCGACGGTCCTGCGGATGGACGAGCGCAGCACCGGCCGGCCGATGAACGTCCTGCACGGCGCCTTCGCGGTCGGCGCGATCGTCGGGCCGGTGGCGGTCAGCCTGTTGACGCTGAGCGGCCTCGGCTGGGTCGTCGTCTATCGCGGCATGGCCGTCATCTTCGCCCTGATGGCCGCGCTGATCGTGTTCGCCAATCTGCCGTCCGCCCCGCCGCAAGCCGCCGGGCGCGAGGAGGCGCCCGCGCGCCTGAGCGCCAATCCCGCCTATTGGCTGTCGTTTTTCGCTCTCTTCCTCTATCTCGGCGTCGAGCTGGGGGTGTCGAACTGGGTCGCCGAATATTTCGTCGTCGTGTTCGCCTATCCGCGCGACGCCAGCGCCATGCTGGTCTCGCTGTTCTGGCTCGGCCTGCTGGTCGGCCGCTTCGGCGTGCCCCTGCTCGACCGGGGCGCGCGCCCCGAGGTCGCGCTGGTGGCGCTGTCGGCGCTGGCGACGGCGTCGATCGCCCTGCTGATCCTGCTCGGCTACATGACGACCGACCCGATCGCGATCGACGTCGGCCGGGGCTTGCTGTTCCTGGCGGGCCTCGGCTGCTCGGTCTACTACCCCACGGTGATGACGCTGGTCGGCGAGTGCTTTCCGCGGGCGCAGAGCCAGGCGGTCGGCTTCGCCGCGACCGGCGGCGGGGTCGGCTCGTTCGTCTTCCCGTTCGTCATGTCGTCGATCGCGCTGGATTTCGGCATCCGGGCCGGGTTCGCCGCCTACGGCGTGTTCGCCGTCGGCATGACGCTCGTCAGCCTGTGGCTCGCCGTCATCGTCAACCGGGGCAAGACCCGCCACGTTGCGGTTTCGGCGTCGCGGTGAGGTGTGGGATTGTCCGTCGTTTGGTATCCCGAGCCTGTCGAGGGGGCGTTCCAGACGCCGCCGACGCAGCCAACGCGCGTCCTTCGAGACGCGTCGCCTCGCGGCGCCGCTCCTCAGCACGACGCCGGCGGATTGTTGCAGATTTTCGGGAAATTCCGGGCATTTCGCGCCAGCCCGGGCCCTTCTCCCCTTCGCCCCGACTCGCGCTCTCACGGCTCGATCGCCCACCATATTGATCAGAAAGCCTTTGTCGCCCGCTGATGAGCCGGCGGCGGCGGACGGCTGCAGCCTGAGCGCTGCAGCGCCGCCAAGGGACACGAAAGGACACGACGACTTCGTGTCCCTGGCGGCCTCCGTGGGGAACACGATCGCCGCCCCCGTCGGTCGGCCGGGGAAGGCGATGTCCCACGAATCCGTCGCCTCGCGTTACGAGGCTGCGCCGTTCGCCGGACGTCGCGCGACCGCTTCGGTCAATAGTGAACGGCGACCCGACCGGTCCGTGAGGAGGGCCGGATCGGCCGGCCGATGTCGGGCTCGGAGAACGAGAATGACGCGCGGTTGCTCTTTCCATCCCAAGGACGATGCCAGAAGTATTCCTTGTTGACATTTTTACTCGACAGGCGGCAAAAAGTCGCACCTTCCGGCTTGTGCGCGACGGAATTTCGGCGAGCGAGCATCCGCAAATCATCGCTTGTCCCGATATCTCCGTGCGCAATAGGAGCAACTTGGCGCCGCGGGCCCGGGGGCTGGCGTCGAACGCGGGGACGGCGTGATGGCGAAGACGGCGGTGAACGAGGCTGCGGCCGGCGGGTTTGCGGCGAAGGTTGCGGCCGGCGGCGGCTCGCGCGCCGTGTTGCTGGCGGGCTCCTCCGCGGTTTCGATCTCGATCCTTGGTTTGGCGCCGGTGCAGGCCGCGATCCTTGCCCGGGGACGCTCCAGACCATCCTAATTTCCCCCGCCCGGTGTACAGCGACGGCGGCGACATCCTCGTCGCGGGCGGAGCGGGGATCGCGGCGGCAAGACCGGCGTCGCCGCGCTCACCTGCGATATCGGCACGCTGACCAACAGCGGGACGATCGTCGGCGCCAAGGCGATCGACTATTCAGGCGACCTGGGCGGGGTGGGAGTCCTGAACGCCAAGACGATCGGCACGCTCGCCAACCTTGGCGGAATCGCCGGCGGCAAGGGCGCGACGTTCGGCTTGGCCCCGCACCTGGGCGGCGCGGGCGTTGCGAACTCCGGAACGATCACGACCCTGACCAGCGTCGGGGTCATTGCCGGCGGCGACGGCAGCGACCAACTCAGCGATGGGGGAGGCGGGTCCGGCGGCGCGGGCGTGGACAACACCGGCGCGATCGCCACGCTCAACGCCGATCTTCTGATCGCGGGCGGGGTCGGCGGGATAGGGTCCAATACTAGCGGGGGCGCGGGCGGCGCCGGCGTCTCGAATGGCGGCGGCGGCGCGATCGGCGACTTCGCGGTCGCCGCGGGCGCCGGAGTCCATGGCGGGGCCGGCGGCGACCAATTTTCCCACGCCTCGGGCGCCGGCGGGGCCGGCGTCGCCAACGCCGGCGTGATCACGACCCCGACCAATTCCGGAACGATCGCGGGCGGCGCCGGCGGGCAGAGCCAGGCCCCCTACAATGAGAAAGTCGCCGGCGGCGGCGGGGACGGGGTGGAGAACACGTCCGGCGGCCGGATCGCCGCCCTGACCAATTCCGGAACGATCGCCGGCGGCCCCGGCGGGGCGGGCACTGGCCCCAACGGCGTCGACGGCGCGGGCGGGGACGGGGTGGACAACAGGTCCGGCGGACGGATCGACACGCTGACCAATTCCGGAACCATCGCCGGCGGCGCCGGAGGAACCGGGACGACATCCTCCGGGGCCGACGGCGTCGGCGTGCGCAACGCCCAGGGCGCCGTGATCGGCGAACTGATCAACCAGAAGAAAGGCCAGATCGCCACGATCGACAATTCCGGCCAGATCGGCGGGACGGACGGCGCGCCCGCCGTCTCGAACGACGGATCGATCGGGACGCTGACCAACGAGGCCGGGGCCACGATCTCCGGCGGGAAGGGCCTCTTCAACACCGCCGGCGCGACCGGCGTCGTCAATTCCGGCACGATCGACACGCTCGCCAACCTCGGCGGAATCACCGGCGGCAAGGGCGGGCTGGGTCTCGCGAGCTCAAGCTTCCCAGCCGGCGCGGGCGGCGTGGGCGTGGCGAACTCCGGAACGATCACGACCCTGACCAGCGTCGGGGCCATTGCCGGCGGCGACGGCGGCGACCGTTTCGACGGGCAAGGCGGGGCCGGCGGCGCGGGCCTCGACAACACCGGCGCGATCGCCACGCTCAGCGCCGATCTTCTGATCGCGGGCGGGGCCGGCGGCACAGGGTCCTCGGGTAGCGGGGGCGTGGGCGGGGCTGGCGTCTCGAATGGCGGCGGCGGCGCGATCGGCGACTTCGGCGTCGCCGCGGGCGCCCGGGTCCATGGCGGGGCCGGCGGCGACCAATATTCCCACGGCTCGGGCCCCGGCGGAGCCGGCGGGGCCGGCGTCGCCAACGCCGGCGTGATCACGACCTTGACCAACGCCGGAACGATCGCGGGCGGCGCCGGCGGGCAGAGCCGGGTCCTCTTCAATAACCGTGTCGCCGGCGCCGGCGGGGACGGGGTGGAAAACACGTCCGGCGGCCGGATCGGCGCGCTGACCAATTCGGGAACGATCGCCGGCGGCGACGGCGGGGCGGGCACTGGCCCCCGCGGCGCCGGCGCCGCGGGCGGGGACGGGGTGGACAACAGGTCCGGCGGACGGATCGACACGCTGACCAATTCCGGAACCATCGCCGGCGGCGCCGGAGGAACCGGGACGACATCCTCCGGGGCCGACGGCGTCGGCGTGCGCAACGCCCAGGGCGCCGTGATCGGCGAACTGATCAACCAGAAGAAAGGCCAGATCGCCACGATCGACAATTCCGGCCAGATCGGCGGGACGGACGGCGCGCCCGCCGTCTCGAACGACGGATCGATCGGGACGCTGACCAACGAGGCCGGGGCCACGATCTCCGGCGGGAAGGGCCTCTTCAACACCGCCGGCGCGACGGGCGTCGTCAATTCCGGGACGATCGGGACCCTCGCCAACGCCGGCGCGATCACCGGCGGGATCGGCGGCGCGCTGAGCTCGACGCCCGCGGGCGCCGGCGGCGCGGGCCTCCCCAACTCGGGCGCGATCACCACCCTGAGCAACACCGGATCGATCGCCGGCGGCAAGGGCGGCGCCTCCACCGGCCTCGGTGCGGCCGGCGGCGCGGGCGTCTCCAGCGCCGGGACGATCACCACCCTGACGAATGACGGGTCGATCGCCGGCGGAAGCGGGGCCGACGGCTATGACGGCTATGGGGGCGACGGCGGCGCGGGCGTCGCCGTCGCCCCCGGAGGCAAGATCGAGACGCTGACCAACGCCGCCGGGCACACGATCGCCGGCGGCGCCGGCGGCCGCGGATCGAGCAGCTCCGCCGGCGGCGGCGGCGGCGCGGGCGTGTCCAACGCCGGCGCCATCACCACCTTGACCAACGCCGGCGCGATCACCGGCGGCGCAGGCGGCAGCGCAAGGACCGGCGGCGCGGGCGTCGCCAACAACGGCGTGGTCGGCGCGCTCTCCAACACCGGGTCGATCACGGGCGGCGTCGGCGGCAGGGCGAGCGACGGCGCTGCCGGCGCCGGCGGCGCAGGCGTCGCCAACAGCGGCGTCCTCACGAGCCTGTCCAACTCCGGGTCGATCACCGGCGGCGGCGGCGGCGACTCCTACCTCTTCTCGCCCAGGGCGGGCGGCGCCGGCGGCGCCGGGATCGACAACGGCGCGAACGGCCGGATCGACACCCTGGAGATCAAGCAGAGCGGCGCAGTCACCGGCGGCGGCGGCGGCCATGGGGCCTCGTCCGGGC
>CAMFKX010000184.1 GCA_945957375.1 uncultured Roseiarcus sp. | reverse complement strand
TCGTCCCCGAACCGTCCACCTACCTGCTGTTCGGCCTCGGCTTCCTCGGCCTCGCGGGCGTCCGGGCGCTACGCGGCCGGAGCGGCGTGGCCTGCACGCATCTGGCTGCGTAGTCGGCTCACGCCAGGGTCTTTGTGAGCGTTGACGGTCCGTCGGCGCCCGATCGCTCTCAGGTTCGACAATTCGGAGAGAGAACAATGAAGCGTTCCCACCTGATCTTC
Source organism: uncultured Roseiarcus sp. (assembly GCA_945957375.1). Classification (GTDB taxonomy): domain Bacteria; phylum Pseudomonadota; class Alphaproteobacteria; order Rhizobiales; family Beijerinckiaceae; genus Roseiarcus. Next base: position 11,056 of record CAMFKX010000184.1, on the reverse strand, counting down.
GCCGTCGCGCCGCTGCTCGCCGCCTGCAATTCGCCGGCGCCCCCGCCCGTCGCGGCCACGCCCGCTCCGGCGGTCGCCGCTGTCGCGCCAGCGGGCGAAGCGGCCAAGGCCGGAAACATGCCGGCGCAATGCCGCAGCGAGGCGTCGGCCATGTTCGCCGTCAAGCCCGCCTCCATCCAGACCGGCGCCCCGGTGAAGACCGCGACCGGCGCTTCGATCAAGGGAACCGCCGACCTCAGCGCGCGCGGCAAGAAGCCGTTCCAGTGCAATTTCGATACAGCCGGTCATATCGGACCAATCGAGTCGCTGGTCGACGAAGGCAAGCTCTGACGGCCGTTGCGTGCGCATCTGTTCCCCGAAGCCCGGTTGATCTCGTGACGCCCGCGCGACAAGCCTTGAAGGCCGCGATCGACACCCGCGCCAAGGCTGCCGAGGTCGCAAGGACCGCCCAAGGGCGGCTCGAGCGCGCCCACCTCCTCGTCGTGACGTTGCAGGAGAAGCACGACGTTGCACTCGCCGCGCTCGAGGCGGCCTTCGATCGTCCCGCCGAACACATCGAATCCGGCGGCGCAGACGCAGCCGTCAAGGCCGCGCGCGAGGCGCTTGCGAGCGCCGAAGACGACCTGATCGCCGCAAGCGCGTCACTCGGGAAGCTCGCCGATAGCGTCGATGAGCTGGTCTACCTCGCCCAGCGCGCGACGCTCGCGGTCACGGCGGCCGTGCAGGGCGTCATCGTCGCCGAAGCCGTCGACGGCCTTTTGACCGAAGCCGCCGAAATGCGGACCAAGCTCGACTTCAAATACAGCGTTTTGCGGGAAATTTGGTTGCGCTCGTACGACACGCATCCGGAAGCCTCGAAGCGCGTGCGGAACTTCCTCAATGCCGTAGAAGCCCCTTTCGAGCGTGATCAACGCCTGGTGTCGCCCGCCGTGGCCGCATGGCGGGCAATCCGTCTGTCACCCTTCCCGGCGTCGAAGCCGCGCCGGCGGCGCCTACGAAATTGAAGCTCGCGCAGTAGTTTTGGATTGGCCTCCTTCCTATCGCGAGAGAGGCCCCCTGCCCCGGCTCGCTCCTGAGCCCGCCACCTATGTGCTGTTCGGCCTCGGTTTCCTCGTCCGGACACGGCGCGCCCGCGGCGCTCAATCGCGGAAGGGGGGGTCGGACCGGGGAAATGAGGTTTCTCGGCGATGTCGGGCCAGATCAAAGCGCTCGGCCACGACTGCATCACTGCGTGGTCGCGCCGGCCCCGACCACCAAGCGGTCCGGCGAGCGCTCGTTCAGGAGTGGAAAGCACCCGTCCGCTGCCGACCTGTCCGACATACTGCCTGCCGGCTTCGAGGCCGTACCGGGCTTTGGATATCCCAGCCGCTCCGCGTGTAAAGCTGCGTACCCAGGTTGACGTGGCCGACAACCGGCGCGGTGGTGTAAGAGGGGCGTAGACCGCGGCTAGCGGCAAGGTCCGCTTACCCGCCCATTCACGCCGTTAAATATCGCCATCAGGGACGGCGGCTCAACGTCGACACCGGCCGACCGGACTGCGAACTTAGCGGGCTCTGCATGGCGCGACACGGGGCGTCCGCGGGAACGGACTCGGGCCGGACATAGGGCGCCCGGCGCCCGCTTTGCAGCGCGCCGGGCGGCAGACCGTCGCCGCGCCTCCGCTCGCGCCTCAGCGCTCGTCGACGATGCGGTTGCGCTGCAGGCCGAGGTCGATCGCGCCGTCGGCCGTGGCGATGCGCGCCTCCACCATGTCGCCCGGCTTCAGGTACTGCTCGCGCCCGGCCTGGATAGCCATAAACATCTTCCACTTCGTCGCCTCCGGCAGGAGCGCGGCGATCCGCTGCCGCGCCGGCGAGGGCACGCTCAGCGCGCAGCCCGACGGCGTGCCGGTCGACAGGAGGTCGCCGGCGAAGAGGTCCTGCACGCCCGACAGCTCGTTCAGCGTCTCGGCCGGCCCGTAGACGAGGTTCGCCACGCTGTCCTTCTGGCGGACCACGCCGTTCACGGTCAGCGCAAGCTCCAGGTCGCCGAGCCGCGCGAGGTCGGCCGGAGCGAGCAGGCAGAGATAGGGACCTATGGGCCCGAAGGTGCGGAAGCTCTTGCCCTTGTAGAACTGCATCTCCGGGATCTGCACGTCGCGCGCCGAATAGTCGTTGACGATCACGAGCCCGGCGACGAACTCGGCGAGGTTCGCGGCGGTGATCGTCGCCGCCGCGGTGACGTCCCGCTTGAGCACGAGCCCGAGCTCGATCTCGTAGTCGAGGAACCGCACCCGCTTCGGCCGAACGACGTCCGTGTTCGCCGGCGCGATGCAGCTCTGCGCCTTGGTGAAGATCATGTTGAAGGACTTGGCGTCCGGGTTCATGCCGGACTCGATCATGTGCTGGCGGTAGTTCGCGCCCTGGCAGAGGAACTGCTGGTTCGCGGTGACCGGCGAGAGCAGCTCGACGTCGGCTTCGCGCAGCGTCGGCCCGCCGAGGCGCGCGAGGGCCTCGGGGCTGTTGCCCTCGAGGAACGCGCGCGTGGTCGGAAAGTCGCCGGGGATCGGCGTCACCTCGCCGGCGCGGACGACGCCCCATCGCGGGCGCCCCTCGTGTCGGTAGTGCAGGACATTGAGCGGCATGATTGGATCCTGGGGTTGGGGGGAAAATCCCTTGCAGGTCTGCGTGCGCGCGCAGGGGCGGCGCGGCGTTATCCGAACAGCCGCATCATCGTCACGAGCTTCCTGATGTTGACGTCCGGGCTCGTCCTGAGGCCGTGGATCAACGCCCTGACGTTGGCGAGCGTCGGCTTCGGCCGGGTGAATTTGCCTGGCATCACCTGGCCCCACTGCGCCATGCCCGCCCGGCTCGCCGGCCACACGCCGGTCGGCTGGTCGGCGGTGAACAGGTCGCCGTCGCAATAGTGCTCGTGCTTGTCGCCCCAGGGGTCCTCCCAGTAGTCAAAGATCTGGCTGCCGAGCACATGCCGGCCCATACCCCAGGCGTGCTTCCATCCCCGCTCGCGCAGGAGCCGGTTGCCGATGCCGACGGCGTCCGGGTCGACCAGCTCGAACGAGATGTGGTTCAGTCCCGGCGCGAACACCTGCGCCAGCGCGAGCGTGTGGTGGTCGGTCGGCTTGTCGCCGCGGTTCAGCCGCATGAACGCCACCGCCGGCTGGCCGTCGGGCAGCGCCTGCACGTCGCTCGGGATGAATCCGAAATTCTGCGTATACCAGGCGCAGGTCGCCTGGTAGTCAGCGAGCTCGAGCGCGACGTGGCCGAGCCGGATCACCTCGGGCGGGCTGATCGGCGGGCGCTGCGGGTCGTTAACCCGGCCCTGCCAGTCGACCGAGTTCAGCGGCATCGGCGGCCGGTGCGGCAGCTCGGCGACCTTCTCGCGCCCGAAGATGGCGTCGACGCGGAAGCCGGACGGATCGGTAAGGCGCACGACCTGGCCGCCGCCCGGCAGGGCCGCGTGCTCGATCGCGGAAGCGCCCGGGAGCTTCGCCAACGCCTCGAGATCGGCGAGGCTTTCGACCTTGAGGCCGAGGCCGACGAATCGCGGCTTGTCGGCCTTGCGGACGACGTAGCAATAGGGCTCCGGCCCCGTGCCGCGCATCAAGAGCGTCTGGCCGTCGTTCGACACGGGGCGCAGACCGAAGTCGATCAGATACTCTTCGGCCTTCTTGAGGTCGGGGCGGTCGAAGATCGCGTAGGCGAGCGCCACGGCCTTCGTGGTCGGGTTGGCGTGGCGGGCGGGCTGGGGGGTGCTGAGTTGCATGGGCTGGATCTTTCAGACGGAGAGGGCGGGCGCGGCGGCGAGGGGCGCCTCGGCCGCGACGGGGGTTCCGAGCAGCGCTAGACTCTCCCGGACGAGGCGGTTCACGTCGGCGACTGGGCCGTCGTGCAGCACGGTGCGGTCGGGCCGGACCACCGCCGCCCAGCCGAACGGCGCGGCGCCGGGCGTCAGCGCGCCGTCGAGATCCTCGAAGGCGTCGTCTCGGCGGAAGCGGCGGGCCTGACCGCGGTGCGCGATCTGCACGACCCGGCCGCCGCAGGCGGCGAAGTTGCTGGCCTCCGCGCCGCCGAGCGCCTCCGCCGGATCGCGGCCGAAGCCGACGAGCGTCAGATGTGGCCCGAGCGCGTCGTCGCTCAGGCGGACGCCGCCGTCGGCGGCGCGCACCAGCCCCTGCGGCAGCGGCCCACCGCGCACCAGCCTCGCGCCCGAGCGCCCCGCGACGAACATGCCCCTGGGGAACACGTTCTGCGGCTTGATGCCGAAGTCGTCGAAATAGCGGCGCATGGACGCGGTCAGGCGCAGGAGCCGGAGCGCGCCGTGGATCAGGACCGCCTTGGCGGCGCTCTGCGGCATGATCAGCCGGCCCATGAACTTTGCGAGCCCGATCATCGCCTTCGCGTGCGGACGGCGCTCCTCGTCGTAGCTGTCGAGGATGGCGGGCGCGGCGCGGCCGCGCACCACCCAGGCGAGCTTCCAGGAGAGGTTGGCCGCGTCACGCAGGCCCGCGACGAGCCCCTGCCCCGCGAACGGCGGCGTGATGTGCGCCGCGTCGCCCGCGAGGAACACGCGGCCCTTGCGGAACGCGTCCGCGGTGCGGGCGTGAAAGCGGTAGACGGCCCTGCGCTCGATCGTCATCGCCGAGGGCCCGCCCCACGGCGCGAGCAGCTCGCTCACCCGCACGTCGCTCTCGATCTCCTCCCGGGTCTCGCCGGGGCGGAGCATGAACTCCCAGCGCTCGCGTCCGCCCGGCGCGATCATGTGCGGCGTCGGCCGACGCGGGTCGCAGAGGAACTCGACGTGGTCGATAGGGTCCTTCGCGCCGGACGCGTCGACGACCAGCCAGTCCTCGCCGTAGGTCTGCCCGGTGAAGTCGAGCCCGATCAGCTGGCGCACGAACGAACTCGCCCCGTCGGCGGCGACGAGATAACGCGCCCGCACGGTCGCCGTGCGCCCCTCGCCCATGTCGAGCGTCGCGTTGACGCCGCCGGCGTCCTCTACGAGGCCCGTCAGCGCGACGCCGAGCGCGGTCCGGACGGTCCGGTATTCCGCCGCGCGTCGCCGCAGCGCGGCCTCCAGCTCCGGCTGATAGAAGGTCACGAGCTTCGGATGCCCGTCGATCTGCCCAAGCGTGTTGATCCGGCCGAACTCGCCCATCGCCGGCGACAGCATGCGCACGTGCGGGATCGCGACCGTGGCGAAGTCGCCCTCCTCGAGCCCGGCGAGCTGCAGAACCCGCAGCGCCTCGTTGTCGAGCGCGATGGCGCGCGGCGCCATGAAGATCTCCCTCGCCTTGTCCACGGCGAGCGCGCGCACGCCGTAGCGCCCGAGCAGGTTCGCGATCGCGGCGCCGACCGGGCCGTAGCCGACCACCAGGACGTCGACCTCCGGCGGCAACCCAGCCGGCCCCTTCGCGCGCTCTTGTCCCTCCCGGGACGCCTCCGCATGTCTGTCCGTCACCCTGTCCTCCCTCCGGCGCCCGTTCCGCGCGATCGATGGTCCATAGGACCGCCTTGACTATTTTTGCATATTGGTGTTCAATATTGTCAATAGGAGTTCAAACATGAAATCGCTCGCCCCCGTGCAGGCCCGGATCTACGAGGCGGCCGTCCGCCTGTTCGCCGACAACGGGACGACGCATGCGAGCGTGACGGAGCTCGCCCAGGCCGCCGGCCTCGCGCGCGGCACGATCTACAACAACGTCCAGAACCTCGACGCGCTGTTCGAGGAGGTCGCGACCGCGCTCGGCGACGAGATGCACGCGCGGATTCTCGCGAGCTTCGCGACGATCGACGACCCCGCGCGGCGGCTCGCCTGCGGCGTGCGCTTCTTCGTCCGCCGGGTGCACGAGGAGCCGCACTGGGGCCGCTTCATCGTGCGCTTCGCCTTCACCGCCTCGTCGATGCGCGCGCTGGTCGCGGGCCCGCCGGCCCGCGACCTCGCCGACGGGCTGTCCAGGGGCCGCTTCCGGTTCCGTCCCGAGCAGACGCCCTCGATGCTCGCCTTCGTCGGCGGCGTCGCGCTCGCGGCCATGTCGCTCGTGCTCGACGGCGAGAAGACCTGGCGCGACGCCGGTTCGGACGCCGCCGAGGCGCTGCTGCGCGCGGTCGGCGTGGCCGCAGAGGAAGCGCGCGAGATCGCCCACATCGACCTCCCGCCGCTGCCCGATGCGTGAGACCGGCCGAGGATGACTCGGAGATCAAGAGAGCCAGGGACCGAAACAGACATGCTGCACGAGGAAACCGCACGCCCGAAGGACGGCCCGACGGCGGTCACTGCCTACGAGGACATCCTCGCCATCGAGCGCACGCCGCTCGCGGACAGGCACGTCCCTCAAACGCCCTACGCGATGCTCGAGCGGGGGGCGGTGATCGCGCCCGACGCGCCGGCGCTGGCGCTCTTCGCCCAGGCGTCGCGGTTCAAGAAGGCGACGACATGGTCGCACCGCGAGCTCTTCCGCCGCATCAACCCAGCGGGCGCCCTCTTCCGCCGGCTTGGCGTCCAGCGCGGCGACGCGGTCGCCTTCATCCTCCCGAACCTGCCCGAGACGCATCTCGCGATCTGGGGCGGCGAAGCGGCCGGGATCGCCTTCGCGATCAGCCCGCTTCTCGAACGGGAGCAGATCGCGAACCTCCTCGAGGCGGTCGAGCCCGCGGTCCTGGTGACGCTCGCCCCGACGCCCGGCACGGACACCTATGGGAGAAGGCGACCTCTGCGGCTCGGGGCTGAAGCGGCTTCGCGTCGTCCTCTCCGTCGGCATGGAGCTCTACCTCGCCGCGCCGCAGGCGCTCGCGGTTCGCCTCCACGGACTTCGCAGGCGGTCGGCGCTGTCAGTTCCCGTGTTCGACTTCCGGCGTGAACTGAAGCGGGAGCGCCGCGACGCCCTCGGCTTCGAGCCGCCGGCGCCAGGCGACGTCTCCTCCTACTTCTGCACCGGCGGCACCACCGGCTCACCCAAGATCGCGCGCCGAACCCACGCATCGGAGGCCTTCGACGCCGGGCGATGACCTCGTTCAAGGCGGACCTGTACCAGCCGGGCAAGACGATCCTCTGCGGCCTGCCGCTCTTCCACGTCAATGGCCAGCTCGTGACCGGCCTCGCGCCGTGGTCGAAGGGCGCGCATGTCGTGATGGCGACGCCGCAGGGCTATCGCGGCGAGGGCGTGCTCGCGAATTTCTGGGCGCTCGTCGAGCATTTTCGCGTGAACTTCTTCTCCGGCGTCCCGACCGTCTACGCAGCGCTCCTCCAGTCGCCGATCGGGACCCACGACATCGGAAGTCTCGAGGGGGCGATCTGCGGCGCGGCGCCGATGCCGGTGCAGCTCTTTCACGACTTCCAGGCCGGGACCGGCGTCCGCATCCTCGAGGGCTACGGCCTCACCGAGGGGGCTTGCGCCTCGAGCCTCACGCCGTTCGACGTGCCGCCGCGCATCGGTTCGATCGGCCTGCGCTTCCCCTATCAGGACATGCGCGCGCTGATCCTCGACGCCGACAACCGCTGGGTCCGCGACGCCGCCGCCGACGAGATCGGCGTCATCGCGATCCGTGGCCCCAACGTCTTCGCCGGCTACCTCGACCCGGACCACGACAAGGGGCTCTGGATCGAGCGCGACGGTGAGCGGTGGCTCAACACCGGTGACCTCGGCCGGCAGGACATCGACGGCTATTTCTGGCTCACCGGGCGCCGGAAGGAGCTGATCATCCGCGGCGGCCACAACATCGACCCGAAGCTTATCGAGGACGCGCTCCAGGCGCACCCGAGCGTCGCGCTCGTCGCCGCTGTCGGCGCCCCGGACGCCCACGCCGGCGAACTGCCGGTCGCCTGGGTCCAGCTCAAGCCCGGCGCGGACGTCAGCGAAGCCGATCCCCTCGCGCACGCCGCGCGGGCGATCCCGAAAAAGGCGGCCGTGCCGAAACGGGTGCGCATCGCCGCGTCGCTGCCGACCAACGCGGTCGGCAAGCTGTTCAAGCCCGCACTCGTCGAGCGCGAGATCGAGGAGGCCGTGCGGGCCGAAGCCGAGCGGGGCCGGGGTCCGGATCGCCTCGGTCCGAGTCGAGCGCGACCCGCAGCGGAGGCTCGGCACGGTCGTCGCGACCGCCGCACGGCGCCGCCCGGCTCAAGTTGGCGCTCGACCGCTACGCCTTCCCGTCGCGGGTGACGGAGGACGCCACGCCGGAAGGGTCGGAGGAACCATGAGCGGAGACAGGAACGCGGACGCCCCCGTGGCGGTGGTGAGCGGCGGCTCGTCCGGAATCGGCAAGGCGTTCGTCGCCGCGCTGATCGCGCGCGGCCACACGGTGGTCACCTGCGCCCGGGACGTCGCGAAGGTCGGCCGGCTCGAGGCCGAGCACCCGGGCGTCGAGACCCACGTCGTCGACGTCTCGGACGCCGCGGCCATGCGCGCGCTCGCCCGCGAGGTCCTCGCCGCTCACCCGAAGATCGACCTCGTCGTCAGCAACGCCGGCGGCATGCGCGAGATCGACTTTACCCGCGACGATCTCGACAGCCTCGACCTCACCGCCGAGATCCGCTCGAACCTCGACGGCGCGATCCACCTGATCGCCGGCTTCCTGCCGGGACTGAAGCGCGCCGGGCGGGGGGCGATCGTGATCGTGAGCTCCGGCTACGGTCTCGCGCCGGCGACCCGCGCCCCCGTCTATTCGGCCTCCAAGGCCGCGCTGCACAGCCTCGGCAAGTCGTAAATTCAAGCCGCGGACGAACCGGCGGACGCGGCCCGTGCGCGCGTCAGAAGTCGTATCGCGCGCGCAGCATGCTGACCTGCTCGTTGAAGCTCGAGCCGATGAGCGCGTTGTAGCTGACCTCGAACTTGACCGTCTCGCCCTGGTAGCCGTTCGGCAAGGTGAACTTCAGCGCGGCGCCGAGATTGGCAAGGTTCGTGGTTGGCTGCGGCCCGACGGCGTGGAACGGCACACCGCCATAGGCGAAGGACGCGGTCATCGACTCGGCCGTATCGAGGAACTCGTGCAGCCAGACCGCGCGCAGATCGAGCTCGGGGACGAAGGACGAGCCGAGGCGGAAGGGAACCGCGACCTTGAGGCCGAGCCCCGACTGCAGCGAGCTCGTGTCCTGGCTCGCGACGTTGAGGCCCGCGCCGGAGAGGCTCTTCTCCCGGTATGCGCTCTGGCTGACACCCGCGTAGAGCAGCGAGGCCACCGGGGTGAAGGTCGCGAACGACGTCGCGAACGGCGCGCCCGCGTCGAGCCTGCGGTGTAGACCTGCCCGCTGCCGGAGCCGGTAGGGTTGTCGTAGAAGCCGGGGAACCGGATGATCCGGCTCGAGGTGTAGTCCAGGCTGCCGTAGCCGATCGCGCCCTTGAGGTAGAAGTTCGATCGCGCGTATTCGCCGTACATCAGGCCGGCGGGGGGTCGGGGGTCAGCGTCACCACCGCGCCGGTGTTGGCGACCGTGATCTGCGAAGCGCCGTCGCCGGTAACCGACGAGGCGACCTGATAGACGTCGCCGGTGTGGACGATGACCTTGTCGGTCGGGACGATGGTCGTCGGCCCGGCGAGGTTGAGGGTCCCGTTGATCGAGCCGAGGTTGGTCGAGTTCGGCACCGCGACCGTGCCGCCGCGGCCGACGATGGCCGTCGTGATGGTGGCGTTCGGGACGAGGGTAACGCCGGGCGTGAGCGTCGCGGAGTTCGCCGTCATCGTCACCTGCGACGTGTTGCCGGAGAACCCGGTTCCGGTGAGGGTGATCGCGTGACCGAGGTCGCCGGAGAATGTTCCCTCGTTGGTCAGGGTCACCGACTGGCCCCCGACTACGGTCGCGCTGACCTTGATCGTGGTCGCGCACCCTGCGTTGGCGGTGTTGGTCCCGGCGGCCGGGCACGAATTGCCGTTGTAGTCGGTCCCTCCCGCCGAGACAAAGGTTCCGTCGGCGCTTCCGGGCTTCGACGCCGAGGCGACGAGCTGGATCGGGCGCTGATCGACATAGACGCTGCCGGTCAGCGTGGCGCCGGCGGCGTTGTCGATGACGTGGGTTCCGGAGCCCAGATAGAAGTTGCCGCTGATCGCCCCGAAGTTCTGGAGGTTCGAGTCTCGCGGGCCCGCGCTCGAGTTGCTGACCGGCAGTTGCAGCAGCATGTTCTGCGTCGGATTGGGGAACGGGTTGGTCGACGATCCGACCGCCGCGGCGTAGACGAGCGGCGTGATGTCCAGAGCCAGGATGTCGCCCTTGATGACGCCGCCGGCGTTGTTGGTCAGGGTCCGGGCGGAGGTTTCGTTGATCGCCAGCGAGCCGTCGGCGTTGGGCATGACGATGGTGCTGTCGGGATTGGTGTTGGGCGCGGTGGCGTAGTCCGTCCCCGCGTAGGTCGCGATCGCCCAATGGCCGGCGGCGATCGTGTCCGACGGCGTCCAGTCGGTGTGGGCGATGGTCCCGCTGTTCGTGATGGTCGTGTCGGCGCGGCCGTAGCAGCCGGCGGCGAAATGGCCGGTCGCGGTGACCTTGCCGGAGGCCGCGTTGTTCAGCTCGAACGAGTTGGTGTTGTCGTCGCTGTAGAGCGTGGCCATGGCGTTGAGGGTCGCGCCGTTGTACTTGGCGGTGTACGTCGCCGGGCTGCCCGAGGCCGTCGCCGCCAGCTTCGCTGCATTGAAGCTGCCGAAGAACGTCTGCGTGACGGCGAGCGTCCCCGAATTGTTGAGAGCGAAGTCGTTGACCTGGCTGTCGGCCGTGATCACGGTCATGCGGCCCGCGATCTGGTTGGTCGTGAGCGCGAGCGAGCCAGCGATGTTGATGACGACGTTGTTGACCGCAGGGCTCTCGCTGTTCGAATAGTTCGCGACGATCAGCGCCCTGTCGGCCAGGCTGGCCGAAGTCGGATTGACGACGTCGGCCGTCGCCGTCGGGTCGAAGTTGAGCGTCACGGTCGGCGGGTTGGGATCGTATCCGGTATCCGGAAAGGCCGGGTTCGAGGGCACGTAGGCATTGGAGCCGTTGTTCGGCTGATAGGCGGCCGCGGCGTCGTAGATGGTGATCGGCAGGCCGGCCCCGATGGCGAGCGTCCCGCCGCAGTTCAGCGTCAGGCTGTCGGC
>CAMFKX010000183.1 GCA_945957375.1 uncultured Roseiarcus sp. | reverse complement strand
GCCCCGACGCCCGCCGAGGACGAGGCCCAGGCGACCCCGCCGGCGCCGCTTCCGGCGCCGAAGCCCGCGCCCGAACCCGCGCCGAAGGCCAAGGCCCCGCCCGGCGCGCCATTGCCGAGCGCCGAGGTCCTGCCCGACTTCAAGTTCGCCCACGCCGCGACCGAATCGCCGATCGCCGGCGGCAACGCCGACACCCGCTATTTCACCATCATCTACGGGATGATCAAGGCGCACCTGCGCGAGCCGCCGCACGCGACCCCGCCGACGCGCGGCGGCGCCGTGGTCTTCGCCCTCGACGAGACCGGGAACCTGTTGCAGCGCAAGGTGGTCAGTTCGAGCGGCTCGCCGAGCCTCGACATGGCGGTGATGAACGCGATCGCCGAAGCCGCGCCCTTCCCGGCGCCGCCGGGCTGGCAGCCGAAGGCGCTGCGCCTGACCTACGGGCGATAGACGTCCGCGTTCAGCGCTGGACGCAGCGCCAGAACGACCGGACGCGCTGGAAGTCGGTCACGCTGTCCCAATCGTGGACGGCGATCAGGCCGTACTTGCCGCATTCCTTCTGCGCCTCGGCGGCGAACTGGTAGGTCTTGGGGAAGGCGTCGTTCGGGTGGTTCGGATAATAGATGAAGGCGATCGATCGTTCGGACGCGCACCCCGACAACGCCAGCAGCAAGCCAATCAGGCCGACAATCCGCATTCTGCGCCCCACTGTCCCGGCCGTCCGACGGACCAGCCTCGTAATTGCGCCGCACAATGCCTCTCCCGGTCGGTTCGCGCAAGGGGGAGCGAACCCTGCGTTTGATCCGTCTCAATGAGCCGGCGCCGCGCCCGCGCTAGCGTTCGCCGGGCCGGAGGCCGGGGGGTCCTCGGGTCGGCAGAAGAACGTCGAGGAGACGGTCATGATCCTCAGCACTCGCATGTCGGTCGTCGCGCGGGCCGGTTTCGCCTTCGTCGCCATGCTCGCCCTCGCTCCAGCCTTCGCGCAGGACGCCGACACGAGTCAGGCCCGGGCGGGACAGGCGCTGGCCGACCGGCTGTGCGCAACCTGCCACGTCGTGTCGCGCGAGGTCGGCCCGCCGTTCGTCGACATCGCCAAGGGCCCGCACGGCTCGCCCAGCAGCCTGCGCGACTTTTTGCGCTCGACCCAGGCGACCGTCAGTCACACCCATGCGATGCCGAACCCGGAGCTGACCCAGGGTGAGATCGACGCGGTCGCGGCCTATATCGCAAGCCTCAAGCTGGCGAAGTGAGCTGCGGCGTCGCGGCGCGTTCGGCGAGAAGCAACGAGGCAGGCTGGTTCGGCCGAGGTCGGCAGGTCGGACCTCCACGCAAGGGCCGTTTCCGGCGCACTGCGCCTTCGATTTTCTCGTCGCGTTCAAGCCGGCCCTCGGCGGGATGCCCAGCCTCGGGAGCTATCTTGAGGCCTCCACCGGCTTGTCCCGGCTTGGCCACCGTGCGCTTGACGAGTGCGCGCTTCGGTTTGGATAGTGCCCCTTGAGTGTTCAGCGCGGGCTGCGAGCTGCATTTTCGCGTCGAACGGCTTGCTCTTTTTTCGGTTTGTCCAGCTTCAGCGCCACGGCGATAGTGTGGGGTGTCCATTGAAGACGAGAAGCCTTCGCGGAGACGATTGTTTCGCAATACTGCGCGACGAGGTTTCGTCATACTGTAGCGGAAAGAACGTCATTTATTCCCCGAACAGCGGCAACTGGGGAGATGCGCTCATTCATCGAGGAATCTTGCAATTCCTCGATGACATCGGAGTCCGGGCGACAGTCGTTGCGCGGCCTGAAATCTACAATGCCGTCAGGATCTTGAATTCGCTCGGCGAGTCCATGCAGGGCGCGGTCTTATTGACCGCGGGCTGTGGCGCGTGGTGCGACATCTGGCCGGGCGCGAGAGATTTCGTTCAGACGACTTGGCCTGTATTCGGACAGGTGGTTGTGCTGCCAGGGAGCTTCGACTTGCCCGCGCTGGACGCGCCGATCGGTCGGGTAAGATACTACCGCCGGGACGAGGCCGAAAGCCGCACACATGTTCCGGAAAGCAAGTTCTGTCATGACATGGCCTTCTATCTGGAATTGGACGTTCCAGACCGATTCGGTTACGCGGAAGTTGGGCATTTTTTCCGCAACGATCGCGAGGAACACCCCGATGCGCAGAAATTCCCTCATAGCATCGACATCAGTTCTATCGCGACGCACCTCGGAGACGTCGGACATTTCTTTCAGCTCCTGAACGCCTACCGGGTCATACGAACGGATCGCATGCATGTCGCTATTGGCGGCGCCATGCTCGGAAAGCACGTCGACCTCTATCCTTCGTCATACTGGAAAATCCCAGCCTTATTCGAGAGCAGCCTTAGGGACCGATACCCCAACGTGCACCTGCGGTCGTGGCCGCAGCCTTCTAGCCGGCGCGCGCGGGGGCAATGGGACCGGCCGCAAATTCGGCGGGTGCCATTGCCCGACATGAACCTGCAAAATGCGATGCAATGGGTTGAGGTCGTCGCAGAAAGTGGACGATCGGTAAGGCTTGAAGGCGCGATCGCAGGCGCACAGTCCGAATTGAAGGGGGCCGCCCTAGCAGCAGTTGGCTTCGACGGCCCAGTCGACAAGGACGTGTTGAGCGACAATGGCCTGTCGTTGTCCGAAAGCTTCGGACCATTCTTCTACGTTGCGAACAACGGCGCTGTACCCGGACGGTTCGGAGTCGATTTCACTGTTCCAGCAAAGGTCAGGCTTGATCGACTGGGCTTTCGCCTGTGGGACTCGGACGAAAGCGTGGCGCTGACGGACATGGCGGTCCACACGCGGATCGGCGATCCCACCGCCCGAGAGATCGAAAGGGCGGTCGAGAGCCGGGCGGGAGGTCGGGTCGTCACCGTGAACGATGTTTTCGAACGCGTGGTGGTCGTCAACCTCGACCGACGCGCGGACCGTATGGAACAGATGACGGCGTCGCTCGGACGGGCAGGAATTCATTTCGAGCGCTTTCCCGCCATCGATGGGACGGATAGGTCGGTTAGAGCCGAATTCGACCGCTATTCCGCCCTGCCATTGACGAGCCATGCGATTGATGACGTTCCAGTTCCGACCTTCCAGGAATTCGCCCGCGACGGTTACACCCGTCGTTCTCGCATTGGCTATCTTGAACAATCCACGGGGCGGAAAGCCATCGGATCACCGGGTGCATGGGCCTATCTGAAGACGATGCGAGAAATATTCGAACAAGCTCAAGCGGACAAGATCGAAAGCCTATTGATACTCGATGATGACGTTGTCTTTCATAAAGACTTTTCCAAGTTTTTCTCCGCCGCGATGATGGACGTTCCGTCAGATTGGTCTGTTTTGCAACTTGGGACGCTTCAGTATAACTGGATCGATACATGGATTGAATGGCTGAGTCCCTTGCTATACAGTAGCACAGGGGCCGCGATCGGATCCCATGCACAAGGATTACGCGCAGACGCTTTCCCGTTGCTGCTAAACGAAATTTCCATGATGGATCTTCCCTACGACATCGGGGCACTCGCGGCGGCGGTCCGGTCGGGACGCAATTTCATTGTCTACCCCCATCTCGCAATTCAGCGTTTCGACGCCGGGCCAAGCGACATCGGTACCTCGAATTTCATGGCGCAAAACACGCTCGAGGCGATATCGAAGCGGTTTCGCTGGAATTTGGACGATTACGTCCTCTAAATGGTTGCCGTCACGTCGGAGCGCGCTGTTTGCGGGACGCCAGGCGCGACTGCGCGCCCGCGCGCCTGCCGGTCAGCTCACCGTCTCAGCGCTGTAGCGGGCGATGAGCCCGGTGCGCAGCGCCGTCTTGTGCACGGACGCGAAATAGACGCAGGCGAGCAGCAGATAGAGGAGCGCGAGGCCGGCGCCGACGACGAGCCGGCCCCAAGGGGCGGGCTCCCCCGAGACCACCGCCCGCATCCCCTCGAACACGTAGGACGGCGGCAACAGCGCGGCGATCGCCTGCATCCAGCCCGGCAGGACGGCGATCGGATAGAAGACGCCGGCGAAGGGCGAGACGATCATCGGGATCGGCCAGATCAGCCATTCGGACGCCGGGCCGAGACGCAGCACGATCCCCGCCGCCGCCACCCCCATCGCGATCCCGGTCACGAACAGCACGGCGACGAAGGGCGCGAGCGCGAGGCCATAGGTCAGGAACGACAGGCCGAACGCGACGCGCGCGAACACCACCATGGCGACCAGGCTCAAAAGGCTCGACCCGATCGCGGTGATCACCAGCCCGGCGAGATATTCGGCGATCGTCAGCGGCGTCGCGAACAGGTTGAGGAAGTTGCGCGACCAGACATCCTCGAAGAAGGCCATGGTCACGCCCTGCATCACCCGGGTGAGGAAGTCCCACAGCAGCACCGCGCCGAGCAGCGCCGGCACGAAATTGACCGGCCCCTGCGACACCGAATTGAGGTAGCGGGTGAGAAACCCCCACATCAAAATGTCGACCGCGACCCAGACGAAGATCGGGAACACCCGCTGCGGGCTGCCGCGATAGAGATAGAGAATGCGCAGGACGATCGCGGCGACCCGGGAGCGGTTCATGGCCGGCCTCCCGCCGCCAGCGCCTCGTTGGCGACCGTGACGAACAGATCGTCCAGCGTCTCGACGCCGTGCTCGCCCGGCAGCCGCTTCGGATCGCCCTCGAGCACGATGCGGCCGCGCGACAGGAACAGCACCCGGTCGCACACCGCCTCGACCTCGAACATGTTGTGGCTGGTCCACAGGACGCCGCAATGGCCGCTCTCGACCAGACCCGCGACGCCGGCGCGGATGTCGCGCGCCGCCGAAGGGTCGATCGAGGCGGTCGGCTCGTCGAGCAGCAGCAGGCGCGGCCGGTTGAGCATCGCCTTGGCCAGCGCAAGCCGGGTCTGCTCGCCTGACGACAGGACGCCCGCCTTGGTGTTGCGGTATTTTTTCAGGTCGTAGGTCGCGAGCAGCTCCCCGATGCGCGCTTCGACCCCGGCGATGTCGTAGATCTTGGCGAACACGCGCAGGTTCTGCTCGACGGTGAGGTTGCCCGGCAGCGGCGCGTAGACGGCGGCGAAATTGGTGCGCGCCAGCGCCGCGCTGCGGTCGGCGCGCAGGTCGATCCCCTCGATCGCGATCCGGCCCGCCGACGGTTCGAGAATGCCGAGCACCATGCTGATCGTCGTGGTCTTGCCGGCGCCGTTGGGGCCGAGGAGCCCGACGATCTCGCCGGCCGAGACGGTGAACGACACGCCGTCCACCGCCTTGAGCGGGCCGAAGGATTTCTTGAGGTTTTCGACGGACAGGACCGCGGGCGGAGTCATCGGCCGTCTATCCGTTCGGCGCGCAGCGGCGTCAAGGCGAGGCGGCGCGGCGATCGAGCCAGCAGCCGCCGTGCGGGTCGCGATTCGGCGAACACAAGTTGTGCGTGACATAGCGGTTTCATATAATGTTCGCTGTGAAACCGTTATGCGGTGACCGATCGGATCGCCGCAGAACGCAGGAAGGGACCGGCATGTCCGCAGGAGCGGTCGCGCGCATGATCGAGGACCTCGAGCGCCGGGGCGGTCTCAAGGGAAGCGACATCGCCAATGTCACCGACACGTCGAAAGCGACGGTTTCGCGTTGGCGCGCCGGAGCCATCAAGCCGCAGCCGCGCAACGAGCTGATCCTCGCCGACCTCGCCTATGTCGTGAATCGCCTGTCGGAATTCTACGCCGACGACGAGATTCGGCTGTGGCTTTACGCCCGGCATCCGCAGCTGAACGGGGAACGGGCGCTCGACCTGATCCACGAGCGCCGCGCCCTCGAAGTGCTGAACGTCATCAACCGGCTGGATTCCGAAGTCTATTTGTGAACCCCGGCCCCGCCCGCCGCGACCGTGCGCTGCTCGACGCTCTGGAGCGGCTGAGCGGATCGCCCTTCTCCGGAACGCTCTGGCGGGTCACGCGCGAAGGGCGTGATCCGACGACGTGCAGCCGGTCCGGCGGACGCTGGGACGATGCGACTTTCGACGTTCTCTATACGTCGTGCGAGCGCGCCGGCGCCGTCGCTGAACTCTATTTCCACCTGTCGCACGGGCAGCCGGTCTTCCCGAGCCGATTGCGATATCATGTGTATGAATTGCGGGCGGAGTTCGAGGACCTTCTCGACCTGTCGGACCGCGCGCTGCTGGCGTCCCTCGGCGTCGACATGGCGAAATTCGGTCAGCTGTCCTACGTCGAGCGTGCGGGAGAATATCCCCGCACCCAGGACGTCGCCGAGGTCGCGCATTTTCTCGATCATCAGGGGATCATCGTTCCCTCCGCCCGGCACCCCTGCGACAACGCTGTCCTGTTCTGCGACAGGCTGGGTCCGGGCGCCGTCGAAGTCGTGGCGGACCATGGCGTCGTCGACTGGGGAGTCGTCCGGTGACCGGCGCGGTCGCGCCGGGTTTACCCGGCCGGCGACCCGAGCGGCGCGCTGCGCCTCGTCACCCCTGGAGATCGAGGGTGAACAGCTCCTGCGGCTTGCCGACGCCGCGCAAGGCGTAGCGCCCGACCGAGACGAACGGCCGGCTTTCCGCCGCGAAGGACTCGGCGAAGGCCGACGAGATCAACACCGGCTGGTCGACCGAGCGGCACATCGCCGCGATCCGCGACACCTCGTTGACGGCGGGTCCGACGACGGTAAAGTCGAGCCGCTCCTTGCTGCCGATGTTGCCGTAGAACACCACGCCGAGGTGGAGGCCGAGATACATGTCGGTGGTCGGCAGCCCCTCGGCGCCGCGGATCATGTTGAGTTCGGCGACCGCGGCGCGGGCGTCGTTGGCCGCGGCGAGCGCGGCGGCGGTCGCGCGCGCGCGGTCCTGCGCCGGAAAGATCGCCAGCACCCCGTCGCCGATCAGCTTGAGCACGTCGCCGGAATGGGCGTGCACCGCCGAGATGACCGCGTCGGCGTAGTCGTTGAGCAGCGGGATGATCTGCTCCGGCTCGGCGCTGTCCGAGATCCGGGTGTAGCCGCGCAGATCGGAGAACCACAGCACCGTCTTGATCCGCTCGGCCACGCCGCGCTCGATGCGGCCGCTCAGCACCCGCCGGCCCGCGTCGCGGCCGAGATAGGTCTCGACCAGCGTCTCGGCGATCCGGGCGAGCGAGGCCGCCTTGATCGCGAGCCCGAGATGGGGAACCAGACGGACGATCGCCTCGACGTCGGCGTCGTCGAAGCCCTCGGCGTGGTCGGTCATCCAGCCGGAATAGAACGAATCCATCTCGCCGATCACGCCGTCGGCGTCGAAACGGTTGAGCACGGCGACATATTCCGTCATCGCCGCCTCGGCGAGATCGCGCAGGACCGGGAATTCCAGCGCCGTCTCGGGCGTGACGCGCCGCCTCAGCACCGAGGTCCCGTCCTTCAACATGAAGTGCCACGGGCTCGTCCGCCAGCGCTCGGCGGCCTCGCCCTCGGTGCTGCGGCCGTAGTCGGTGAAGGTGACGTCCGGCTTGTCGCGCTCCCAGCGGAAGGTGCGCCCCTCGTAGAGCGGGTGCAGGGTGTCGATGAAGGCGACTCCGCGCGCGAGCGGCAGTCCGCCGGCGGCCGCACGTTCGCAGAACCCCTGGAGCAGCGTCGTCTCCGACGCGCCCGCGAGCCCCGCCTCCGCGATCCAGGCGCACAGCGCCACGATCTCCGCTTCCGTCATGGGGCCGATGATAGGGCGGGAAGGCGCGCGCGACAAACCGCCCTTCCCCGGCGAAGATCGGGGAAGGGTCGGGGAAAGGTTCGCCGGTTGGCCTCTCCTCGCGCACCTGCTACGTCTTCTGTCGGTGCGGCTGACGCACGGGGAGAACGCCACGTGAGCAAGATCGCGCTCGTCGGACTGGGTCTCGTCGGCCGCGCGTGGGCGGTCAGCTTCGCCCGCGCGCGCCACGAGGTGGCGATCTGGGACGAGCGTCCCGAGACGATCGACGACGCGCTCGGCTTCGTCAACCGCGCCCTGCCCGACCTCGACGCCGCCGACCTCCTCGACGGCGAGGCGCCGCTGTCGGTGCGCCGCGCCAATTCGCTGGAAGACGCGCTCTACGGCGCGAGCCACGTGCAGGAGAATACGCCCGAGGACGTCGAGACCAAGACCCGCGTATTCGCCGAACTCGACCGACTCGCCGACCCGGAGGCGGTGTTGGCGAGCTCCACCTCGGCGATCCTGCCCTCGGCGTTCAGCGAGGCGCTGAACGGGCGGGCCCGCTGCCTCGTGGCCCATCCGATCAACCCGCCCTATCTCGTCCCCTCGGTCGAGATCGTCCCGGCGCCGTGGACCGATCCGGACGTCGTCCAGCGCACCGTGGACCTCTTCCGCGAGGCCCGCCACGCGCCGATCGCCATGGCGCGCGAGATCGACGGCTTCGTCGTCAACCGCCTCCAGGGCGCGCTGCTCGAAGAGGCGTTCCGGCTGGTCGCCGACGGCTACGCCAGCACCGAGGACGTCGACATCGCCATCCGCGAGGGGCTGGCGCTGCGGTGGTCGTTCATGGGCCCGTTCGAGACCATCGACCTCAACGCGCCGGGCGGCGTGCGCGATTACGCCGAGCGTTACCAGCGCATCTACGAGCGGATCTTCCCGACGGTGCAGCGCCGCGTCGACTGGTCGGGCGCGGTGATGGACCGGGTCGAAGCCGAGCGCCGGTCGCGCCTGTCGGCCGACCAGCTCGGCGAGCGCGCCGCCTGGCGCGATCGTCGCCTGATGGCGCTCGCCCAACACAAGAAGCGGGCGAACGAGGAGTTCGGGGCGTGACGCCATCGGGCGCGCGGCGGCTGGCGTGACCGCGACGGCGCTGATCGGCGTCGACTGGGGCTCGTCGAGCTTCCGCGCCTATCGGATCGCGCGCGACGGCGCGATCCTCGAGACGATCGCGACCGCGGACGGCGTCGCCGCCGTTTCGCCCGGCGGGTTCCCGGCCGCGTTCCGAGGCCTGCTCGGCGGCTGGCTGGATGCGCATCCCGCCGCCCCCGTGCTCGCCTCGGGCATGGTCGGCAGCCGAAACGGCTGGCGCGAGGCGCCCTATCTCCCCTGCCCCGCCGACCCGATCGCGCTTAGCGCGAACCTCGTCACGGTCGAGGCGGAGGGACGCCGCGTGCTGATCGTCCCGGGCCTTTCCGACATCGACGCGCAAGGAGAGCCCGACGTGATGCGCGGCGAGGAGGTCCAGATCCTCGGCGTCGCCGGCGGCGGCGCGGACCTGATCGTGCTGCCCGGATCGCATTCGAAATGGGCGGCGGTCGATGCCGGCCGGATCCTGGGCTTCGAGACATTCCCGACCGGCGAAGTGTTCGCCGCCGTCCGCGACCACACCCTGATCGGCGCCTTCGCCCGCAGCGCCGCGCCGCGGACGCCGGGCGAAGCCTTCGCCCGCGGCGTGCGCCGGGGGGCCGCCGCAGCCAGGAGCGGCGGCGTCCTCGCCGCGCCCTGTTCGGCGCCCGCGCCTTGCCGCTTCGCGGCGCGCTCGCGGAAGACGACGCCGGCGAATATCTGTCCGGTCTCCTGATCGGCGCCGAGATCGCCGAAGGACGCCGCCTGTTTCCCGAAGGCGCGCCGGCGGTCGCGGGAGCGGACGCGCTGGTCGCGCGTTACCTCGCGGCTTTCGCGTCCCTCGAGATTTCCGCGACGGCCGCGCCGGCCGACGCAGCGGCGCGCGGACTCTTGCGGCTGGCCCGCGCTGCGGGGGTCGTCTGAACGCGACGGCGTCGGGCGAAGTTCACCACAAAGAACACCAAGAAACACGAAGGTGATCTTCGTGGTGAAATTCCTGACCCGCTACACCCCGAACAGCCGCTCGGCGTTGCGGTGCGCGATCTTCTCGCGGTCGTCCGGGCTGACCGGCAGCGCGTCGAGGAAGGCGCGCCCCTTGGCCATCGACTGATAGGGGTGATCGGCCGAGAACATCATGCGGTCGACGCCGACCTCGAGCAGGAGCTGCAGGAAGTTCGGCAGGGTATTGAACCCGGCGAACGTGTAATGGACGTTGTCGCGCAGATAGCTCGCGACCGGCTTGTCGAGCCCGGTCGCCGACTGCGGCATGGCGTTGAACCGCTCCATCATGAACGGCAGCGTCTCGCCCATGTGCCCGATCACGATTTGCAGGCCCGGATGCGCGTCGAACACGCCGCCCAGCACCATGCGCAGCAGATGCAGCGCGGTCTCGACGTGCCAGCCCCAGCCGAAGCCCGCCATCATCTCCGTCACCGCCGGCTTGAGCCCGCCATACCAGGCCTCGACCACCGCCTGCGGCGACGGCGTCGGGTGGAGATAGACCGGCAGGCGCAGCGCCTCGGCGCGCGCCAGGACCGGCCAGAAGAAGCGGTCGTCGAGATAGCGTCCGCGCAGGTGTCCGTTGATCACCAGACCCTTGCAGCCGTCCTCGGCGATCGCCCGCTCCATCTCGCCGATCGCCGCCGACGGATCGAGCAGCGGCGTCGACGCGAGGCCGAAGAACCGGTCGGGGCGCCGCCGCACCGCCTCGCCGATGGCGGCGTTGGTCGCCCGCGCCACGGCCTTCGCCTCTTCGACCGGCAGCTGCTCGACGCCGGGCGAGGTCAGCGACAGCGCCTGCATGGTCACGCCTGCGGCGTCCATCGCCGCGACGCGGCCCGCGTCGACGTCGACGAGGTCGCGGACGAGGTTGGCGATCCGTCCGCCCTCGCGCTCGGCGCGCTCCTTCAGCTTGCGGCCCGGACCGGCGATGTATTCGGACGTAGCGAAATGCTCTTCGAGCGCGATCGTTCGCATGCCTTCGCTCCAGACGGCAGGTCGACCATCCTCCCATAACGCGTTCCGATCCGGAACAGGCCCGAATCCGGCTCCCGCGAGTTTTACCCGGCCATGCTTCGTGCTACGCTGACATGTCACGGGTCTGGGGCGCCGCATAATCTCGACGGAAGAGTCCGTCAGGGAGGCGATGTGGAGGGAAGCGCGGGCGGACCGCGGGGACGCGGCGCGCTCGCCGCCCTCCCGCGGACGATGGGGCGCGGACGGCCGCTTCCCGGCCTTGCGGCGGCGCGCCGCCGACGGTCGGCCGCCCACCTTGGGCCGCCATGACCGCGCAAGCCCCCCTCCTCGCCATGCACGGCGTCGTGAAGCGCTTCGGCGGGGTGCAGGCGTTGCGCAGCGTCGACTTCGATCTCCGGCGCGGCGAGATCCATGCGCTGCTGGGCGAGAACGGCGCGGGAAAATCGACGCTGATGAACATCCTCTCCGGCGTGATCGAGCCGGACGAGGGCGAGATGCGCCTCGACGGCCAGCCGACCCGCTTCGCCGAGCCGCGCGCGGCTCAGGCG
>CAMFKX010000182.1 GCA_945957375.1 uncultured Roseiarcus sp. | reverse complement strand
AGGTCCTCGATCGAGTAGATGTCGTGATGCGGCGGCGGCGAGATCAGGCCGACGCCCTGGGTCGAATGGCGCACCTTGGCGATCACCGCGTCGACCTTGTGGCCGGGCAATTGTCCGCCTTCGCCGGGCTTCGCGCCCTGCGCCATCTTGATCTGCATCATGTCGGAATTGACCAGGTATTCCGCCGTCACGCCGAAGCGGCCGGAGGCGACCTGCTTGATGGCGCTGCGCATCGAATCGCCGTTGGCCATCGGCTTGAAACGGTCCGCCTCTTCGCCGCCCTCGCCTGTGTTCGACTTGCCGCCGATCCGGTTCATGGCGATCGCGAGCGTGGTGTGCGCCTCGCGCGAGATCGAGCCGAACGACATCGCTCCGGTCGCGAAACGCTTGACGATCTCCGCCGCCGGCTCGACCTCGTCGAGCGGAACCGGCGTCCGCCCGTCCTCTTCGGCCGACTTGATGCGGAACAGGCCGCGGATGGTGAGGAGCTGCGCGCTCTGATCGTTGAGCGCCTTGGCGTAGGCGTCGTAGCGGTCGCGCGCGTTGCCGCGCACGGCGTGCTGAAGCGCCGACACCGTCTCGGGCGTCCAGTTGTGCGCCTCGCCGCGAATTCGGTAGGCGTATTCGCCGCCGACTTCGAGCGCGTTGCGCAGCACCGGCGAGTCGCCGAAGGCTTCCTGGTGTCGGCGCACGGTCTCCTCGGCGATCTCGTTGAGGCCGGCGCCCTCGATCGTGGTCGCGGTGCCGAACAGGAACTCGTTGACGAACGCGCGCGACAGGCCGATCGCGTCGAAGATCTGGGCGCCGCAATAGGACTGATAGGTCGAGATGCCCATCTTGGACATGACCTTGAGCAGGCCCTTGTCGACCGACTTGATGAAGCGCTTGACCACCTCGTAGCCGCTGATCGGCTCGGGCAGATCCTTGGCCATTGCGGTCAGCGTCTCGAAAGCGAGATAGGGGTTGATCGCCTCCGCTCCGTAACCCGCAAGGCACGCGAAATGATGGATCTCGCGCGCCTCGCCGGTCTCGACCACGAGGCCGACCGAGGTGCGCAGACCCTTGCGGATCAGGTGATGGTGAACCGCGGCGGTCGCGAGCAGGGCGGGAATCGGGATCCGGTCCGGCCCGACCATCCGGTCGCTGAGCACGATGATGTTGTAGCGGCCGTGGACGGCGGCTTCCGCGCGCTCGCACAGCCGGGTGATCGCCCCGCGCATCCCCTCGGCGCCGCGTTGCGCGGCATAGGTGATGTCGAGCGTCTTGGTGTCGAAGGAATCCTCCATCTGACCGATGCAGCGGATCTTCTCCAGATCCTCGTTGGTCAGGATCGGCTGGCGGACTTCGAGGCGCTTGTGGCGCGCCGTGCCTTCGAGGTCGAGCAGGTTCGGCCGCGGCCCGATGAACGAGACGAGGCTCATCACCAATTCCTCGCGGATCGGGTCGATCGGCGGGTTGGTCACCTGGGCGAAGTTCTGCTTGAAATAGGTGTAGAGCAGCTTCGACTTGGACGACAGCGCCGAGATCGGCGTGTCGGTGCCCATCGAGCCGACCGCTTCCTGGCCCGTCGCCGCCATCGGCGAGAGCAGGAACGACAGGTCTTCCTGCGAATAGCCGAAGGCCTGCTGGCGATCGAGCAGCGAGACGTCGGTGCGCGAGGCGCGCGGCTCGACCGGGTTGAGGTCCTCGAGCACGATCTGGGTCTTCTTCAGCCACTCGCCGTAGGGGTTGGCGTGCGAAAGGCTGTGCTTGATCTCGTCGTCCGAGACGATGCGGTGCTGCTCGAGGTCGACGAGCAGCATCTTGCCGGGCTGCAGGCGCCACTTGGCGACGATGCTTTCCTCGGGCACGGGCAGAACGCCCATCTCGGAGGCGAGCACGACGAGGTCGTCGCTGGTCACATAGTAGCGCGCGGGCCTGAGGCCGTTGCGGTCGAGGGTCGCGCCGATCTGCCGGCCGTCGGTGAAGGCGACCGCCGCCGGACCGTCCCACGGCTCCATCAGGGCTGCGTGATATTCATAGAAAGCGCGCCGCTCCTCGTCCATTAGCGGGTTGCCCGCCCAGGCCTCGGGAATCAGCATCATCATCGCGTGGCTCAGCGAGTAGCCGCCGCGCACCAGGAATTCGAGCGCGTTGTCGAAGCAGGCGGTGTCCGACTGGCCTTCGTAGGAGATCGGCCACAGCTTCTGGATGTCGTTGCCGAACAGGTCCGAGTCGACGCTCGCCTGCCGCGCCGCCATCCAGTTGAGGTTGCCGCGCAGCGTGTTGATCTCGCCGTTGTGGGCGACCATGCGATAGGGATGGGCGCGCCGCCAGGACGGGAAGGTGTTGGTGGCGAAACGCTGGTGCACCAGCGCCAGCGCCGTCTCGAAGCGCGGGTCCTGAAGGTCGCGGTAATAGCGGGCGAGCTGATTGACCAGCACCATGCCCTTGTAGGTGATGGTGCGCGACGACAGCGACACCGGATAGAACTCGGCGAGCTTCAAATCCTTGGTGTCGTAGAGGCGGTTCGACACGACCTTGCGGATGATGAACAGGCGGCGCTCGAAGTCGTCCTGCGATCGGGTCTTCGGCGAGCGGCCGATGAAGATCTGCTGCATCACCGGCTCGACCGCCTTGACGCGCTCGCCGATCACGGAATTGTCGACCGGCACGTCGCGCCAGCCGAGCACCGTCTCGCCTTCGCCGACGACGGTGAAGTCGACCGTCTCGCGCGCCTGCGCCCGAGCCGCGGCGTCGCGCGGCATGAAGAACTGGCCGATCGCATAGTGGCCGGGCTCCGGCAGCTTGAAGCCGAGCTTCTCGCATTCCGCCGCGAAGAACGCATGCGGGATCTGGGTCAGCACGCCGCAGCCGTCGCCGAGCATCGGGTCCGCCCCGACGGCGCCGCGATGGTCGAGGTTGGTCAGGATCTGCAGACCCTTCTCGAGGATCGCGTGCGACTTGCGGTTCTGCATGTCGGCGACGAAGCCGACGCCGCAGGAATCGTGCTCGTTCGCCGGATCGTAAAGGCCTTGCGCCCGCGGCGTCAGCGGGTCGGCGCCGGCGGGGAGAGCCGGAGAAGCCAGGTTCTCGATCAGCGTCTCATGGGTCGTGGCGTTCATTTCTCGGCTCCCCGGGGACGCAGTCGCCGCTCTTATGCAACTGTCGGTCCAAATCTAGAAGGCGTTTCGTGGACGGTCTGGGGCTGCGCCGCGCGCAGCCGGGGCGGCTTCACGCGTCGGATTTTTTTCTATCCGTTTTCGTCGCTTTGTACGACAACGCCGTTTCCCCGCATCGCTGCGCTCGACGCGGCCTCGACCGCGTCGCACGAATGGTCAGCAAAACTGTCCTAATTCGCGACCATGCCAGAAATGGATCAGGGAGACAAGCGGCGCCGCGCGATTTTGGCTGCCGTACGGATTGCCAAGGCGCCGAAAATAACGGCAAACGGCGCCTGGCTTCGATCATCGGAGAGGTCGGAATGGACTTTGCGAGCGACAACGGCGCCGGCGTCGCGCCGGAGATTCTCGAGGCGATCGCGCAATCGTCGAGGCTCCGGGCCCCGGCCTACGGCGCCGACGATTTTTCCGCCCGCGCCGCCAAGCGTCTCGCCGACGTGTTCGAGACCGAGGTCGATGTCTTTCTCGTCGCGACCGGCACCGGCGCGAACGCGCTCGCGCTGTCCGCGCTCGCCCGCCCCTGGGAGGCCGTGTTCTGCCATGACGAGGCGCATGTCCACGACGACGAGTGCGGCGCGCCGGAATTCTTCACCGGCGGAGCGAAGCTGGTCGGGATCGCGGGGGAGGGCGGCAAGGTGGCGGCGGACCCGCTGCGCGAGACGCTGGCGCGCTTTCCCCGCGGGCTGGTCAAGTCCTCGCAGCCCGGCGCCCTGTCGCTGTCGCAGGCGAGCGAGGCTGGGACGATTTACCGTCGCGACGAGATCGCCGAACTCTGCGCCATCGCCCATGCGGCGGGCGTCCGGACCCACATGGACGGCGCGCGCTTCGCCAACGCGCTCGTCTCGAGCGGGCTGTCGCCCGCGGAGATGACGTGGCGGGCGGGAATCGACGCGCTCTCCTTCGGGGCGACCAAGAACGGCGCGCTCGCCTGCGAGGCGGTGGTGTTCTTCGACCGGGCGCTCGCCCAGGACTTCGCCTATCTGCGCAAGCGCGGCGGCCACACCCTGTCCAAGGGGCGCTTTCTCGGCGCGCAGATGGAGGCGTACCTGACGGACGGGCTCTGGCTGCGGCTGGCGGAGCGGGCGAACGCCAGCGCGCGGACGCTCGCGACGGCGCTCGCCGCGAGGCCGGGGGCGCGGCTCGCCTGGCCGACCGAGGCCAACGAGGTGTTCGCCGTCGTCCCCGACGCGACCGTCGCCGCGTGGCGCACGGCCGGGGCGAAGTTCTACGAGTGGAGCACGCGATCGCTTGCGGCAGATCGGGCGCCCCGGGCAGGGGAGACGCTGGTCAGGCTGGTGACGTCGTTCGAGACGACCGCGGAGGAGATCGAGCGGCTTGTAGCGCTGGCGGGCTTGCCGCTGAGCAAGGGCTAGATCGAGATCACGAGCGCGAGACGCGCGCGAACCTCTGCTGCGGTCTCGGACGAAATCGCCGCGCCGACCGGGCGAACCGGACGGGCGAGCGTGTCGAGGCTTCGCACGTGGCTAACGAGGATTTCGCCGGAGATCGGCAAGCCGGAGGGAAGGACGGCGCTCGTCGGGAACGGCCGGACTCTCGACGTGATCGGGCAGACAATGACGAACCCGGTGTTGCGCGTGAATGCGGCCGGAGAGACGACCAGCGCCGGACGGCGTCCAGATTGCTCGCGACCGAGGGTCGGATCGAATTCTGTCCAGACGAGATCGCCGGCGTCGGGGAAATACTCCGTTCCGCTCATTCCAGGACCCGCTCGCGGCCCTCGTCCGGCCCCCAGTCGAACGCATCGCGATAGAGCGCTCGCCAAGCTTCTGGCGAATGCTCCTTGAAAAGCTCGTCAAGAGTCGCCTCTTCCCGACTCGGCTTGCGGATGACGACTTCGTCGTCCGCGACAACGATCTCGACCCGGTCGCCTTCACGGAGTCGGGCCAATTTCGAAACGTCCGCGGGAAATCGGATCGCCAAGCTCCTCCCCCATCGTCCGACGACCGCGACCGGCATGACGTGCGCCTCCTTTGGGGATGCCATCGCTATGGGAAGATCCGTGAGTGCAGTGACGGCGCCGACGCCAGCGAATGATTCACACGGCCGTCTTCTGAGCCGAGACCTAAAGAACGGCGCGACAAGCCTTAGGCTACGTGAGAATGCTGGGAAAGTCGATCCAAATGCAGCCGCGCGCACCGGCGGCGAGATGCCGCCCAACAGAAAAGGGGCGCCCTTTCGGGCGCCCCGGCGCAATCCGCTGGATTGCGGGTTACGCGGCCTGCTTCTCGGGCGCGGCCTCGATGGTCTTGGCGGGCTTGGCGCCGTTGATCGA
Organism: uncultured Roseiarcus sp.; assembly: GCA_945957375.1. Taxonomy (GTDB): domain Bacteria; phylum Pseudomonadota; class Alphaproteobacteria; order Rhizobiales; family Beijerinckiaceae; genus Roseiarcus. The sequence continues at coordinate 5,903 of CAMFKX010000182.1, read as the reverse complement.
GATCGTGCGGGGCTTCTGGGCCTCAGGCACCTCGCGCACGAGGTCGATATGAAGCAGTCCGTTCTCGCTCGTCGCGCCGGTCACGACGACGTGGTCGGCCAGCTGGAAGCGGCGCTCGAAGGCGCGAGCTGCGATGCCCTGATAGAGCAGGTCGCGCTTCTCGTCCTTGGCGGAGGCTTCCTTCGAGCCGCGAACCGTCAGCGTGTTCTCACGCGATTCGACCGAAAGCTCCTTCTCGCCGAAGCCGGCGACGGCGAGCGTGATGCGATACGCGTTCTCACCGGTCCGCTCAATGTTGTAGGGCGGATAGGCGGGCGCGTTCTGCTCGGCGCCGACGGCCTTGTCGAGCATCGACAGCAGCCGATCGAAACCAACGGTGGAGCGATAGAACGGGGACAGATCATAGTTCAGCATGGTTCACATCCTCATCGAGCGATATGGCGGTCAAGCGCCCCGAATGGCTGCGCTTTCCGCTCGCGGTTCCGCATGGACCCCGCATCGCATCAGGTGGGATCGGGCGCTCGGTTTTCAAGGGCGCCCCCGGCGCCACAAAAAACACATTCTCGTCGGCGAAGGCGGCGCCGCTCGGATTGCGCGGCGCAAGAGCGCTCGCTATTCAACGCGAAACCGGGAGGCTGAGGCCTCCGATTCCTCGGATGGGTATCCGCATGCGCAAGTCTCTCCTGGCCCTCGTTGTCGCCGCCCTCGCCCTGGGCCTCGCCGCGCCGGCGTTCGCGGCGCCGAAAGGTCCGGTGAACGAAGAGGACGAGAAGCCGAAGCCGCTGCCGCCGCTGCAGAAGAATTTCCCGCTCGACCAGACCTGGTCGCTGAAGGAGCTGAACGGCAAGCCGGTGCCCTCGGGCGTCGACGCCAGTCTCAAGATCGACGGCAACCTGCGCGGCTCCGGCTATACCGGCTGCAACTCGTGGTCGGCGACGCTCTACCCGGTCAAGGACCAGCACCTGATGGTCGGGCCGTTCGCGCTGACCAAGAAGCAGTGCGCCAAGGACGTGATGCAGATCGAGGTCGGCTTCCTGTCCGCCCTGGTCGGCAGCCCGACGTGGGACCTGGTCAACGGCGAACTGGTGATCAAGGGCCCGCGCGGCTCGGCGCGGCTCGCGCGCTCGCTCTGAACGACTTCACGCTGGATTCTGGCGGGCAAGAGCGTAACTTCTCCTGAGATCTGCGGGAGGGGCGTCCGATGACCTTCACCGGCGTGAGCGCGGGCGGCGAGGCGATCGCCTACCGCGACGGCAAGCGATACCTCTACCTTGGATCGGTGATCGTGACCGGGGTCCCCCTGGTCGCCATCGCCCTGTACGCCTGGACCGGCGGGGCGCTCTGGACGACGCTGATCCCGTTCGGCTTCGTGTTCGGCGTCATCCCGGCGCTCGACGCCTTGTTCGGCGAGGACTTCAACAATCCGCCGCCCGAAGTGGTCGCGGCCATGGACGCCGATCCCTATTACCGCGCCATCGCCTTCGCCGCCGTACCGCTCTATTGGCTCGGCTACGTGGCGACGGTGGCTTTCGTGGGAACCCAGACGCTGCCGTGGTGGTCGTGGGTCCTGCTCGCGATCGGCGGCGGAACGGGCGCCGGCGGCGCGCTCGCGCTCGGCCACGAACTCGGCCACAAGACCAACCGCACCAACCGGATCTTCGCCCTGATTGCCAACGCGGTCGTCGGCTACGGCCACTTCCGCGTCGAGCACAACCGCGGCCATCACACCTGGGTGGCGACGCCAGAGGACCCGGCGAGCGCCCGGATGGGCGAATCGATCTACCGCTTCGCCGGGCGCGAGCTGCCCGGCGCCTTGCGCCGCGGCTGGCGCAACGAGGCCGAACGGCTCGCCAGACAGGGCCATGGCTTCTGGTCGATCCACAACGAGATACTGCTGGGCTACGCGCTGACGCTCGCCGTCGACGCGGCGCTCGTCGTCGCCTTCGGCTGGATCGTCGCGCCGTTCATCCTCGCCCACCATGTCATCGGCTGGTACACGCTGACCGAAGCGAATTATGTCGAGCACTACGGGCTCCTGCGCCGGAAGCTGCCGAACGGGCGCTACGAGCCCTGCGCGCCGCATCATTCCTGGAACACCAACCACATCTTCTCGAACATCCTGACTTTCCACCTGCAGCGCCATTCCGACCACCACGCCAACCCACTCCGCCCCTACCAGTCGCTGCGCGACTTCAAGGATCTGCCGCGCCTGCCGAGCGGTTATCCCGGCATGTTCGCCCTCGCCGCGGTTCCGCCGCTGTGGTTCCGCGTCATGGACCCCAAGGTGCTCGACTGGGCCGGCGGGGACTTTTCCAAGATCAATCTCGACCCGCGGCTCCGGCCGGCGAAAGCCCTCGAGACGGCCGCCTGAGACATGAACGCTTTGCCGAGCGGCGCATCTTCGGGCTTGCGTTCATACCGACTGGTTGGTATCATAGCGGCATGATCGAAACGGCGCATCCGGGCGCGAACGCGGCACCCTCGAAGAGTGAGGCGGCGCGCGCCACCCTCGCGCGGCTGCTGGACGCAGCCGTCCACGTCATCCGCTCGAAAGGCTATTCGGCCGCCCGCGTCGAGGACATCTGCGCCGAGGCCGGCCTGACCAAAGGCGCCTTCTTCCACCATTTCGCCAGCAAGGAGGCGTGCGCGATCGCCGCCGCAGCGCATTTCGCCGCCAACGCCGACGCCGTGTTCGACGCCGCGCCTTACGCCGGTTTCGCGGATCCGCGGGCGCGCGTGCTCGGCTACGTCGACTTCCGCAAGGCGATCCTGCGCGGCGACCTGCCGCAATTCACCTGCCTGCTCGGAACCATGGTGCAGGAGGCTTACGACAGCCATCCGGCGATCCGCGCCGCCTGCGACCGCTACATCGGCGAGCACGCCGCGCGGGTCGAGGCCGACCTCGCCGCGGCGAAGGCGATTTACGCGCCCGATGCGACCTGGAACCCGAGCAGCGCGGCGCGGTTTTCCCAGGCGGTGCTGCAGGGCGCGTTCATCCTCGCCAAGGCGCGCCATGGACCCGAGGCCGGCGCCGAATGTCTCGATCACCTGAGGCGCTATTTCGAGATCCTGCTGCCGGAAGGCGCAACAGGGACCGGGAGGAACCCATGAGCGAACCCAAGATCACGCCGTGTCTGTGGTTCAATTTCAACGCCGAGGAGGCGGTCGCCCACTATCTGTCGGTGTTTCCGAACAGCCGCATCGCCTCCACGACGCGCTACGGCGACGCCGGACCCGGCCCGGCCGGCGCGGTGATGACGATCCTGTTCGAGATCGACGGCGCGCGCCTTCTCGCGCTCAACGGCGGCCCGCAATTCGCCTTCACCCCCGCGCTGTCGCTGATCGTCAACTGCGAGAGCCAGGCCGAAGTCGACCGTCTGTGGGCGGGCCTGGGCGACGGCGGCAAGCCCGGCCAGTGCGGCTGGATCGCCGACCGTTACGGCGTGAACTGGCAGATCGTGCCGAGCGTCGTGCCGCGGCTGATGCAGAGCGGCGACGCCGCCGCGATCGAGCGGGCGATGCAGGCGATCATGCCGATGACGAAACTCGACGCCGCCGCGATCGAGAAGGCTTTTGCAGGAGGAAACCCATGAGCGATGTCGGCAATCTACTCGGTTCGTTCATCTGGTACGACCAGATGTCGAACGACCTTCCGGGGTCGGAACGCTTCTATGCGCATGTCGTCGGCTGGACGATCGCGCCGAACACGATGAACGACCAGCGCTATTCCCTGCTGACCGCAGGCGGGGCGGGCGTCGGCGGCCTGATGCCGATCCCGGAACACGCCGAGGGCGTTCCGCCGTGCTGGATGGGCTATATCGGGGTCGACGACGTCGCGGCCTGGGCCGAGAAGGTCAAGGCGGCCGGCGGCGCGATCCATCGTGGGCCGACCGTCATTCCCAACGTCGGGACCTTCGCCATCGCCGGCGACCCGGACGGCGCCGGCTTCCTGCTGTTCCGCGGCTTCAGCGCCGACGCGCCCGTAGACGCGCCGCACGCCACGGGCCACGTCGGCTGGCGGGAGTTGAACGCCGGCGACGGCGTCAAGGCCTTCGCCTTCTACGAAAAACTGTTCGGCTGGACCAAGACGGGCGCCATGCCGATGGGTCCGTCGAACGTCTACCAACTCTTTGCGACCAAGAGCGGCCAGGAAGGCGCGGTGTTCACCAAGGACGCCGAGACGCCGCAGCCGTTCTGGCGCTTCTACTTCAATGTCGAGGCGATCGACGCCGCCATCGAACGCGTCAAGGGCGGCGGCGGCAAGATCACCAACGGGCCGCACGAAGTTCCGGGCGAGCGCTGGATCGTCCACGCGCTCGACCCGCAGGGCGCCGCCTTCGCGCTCGTCGCGCCGAAACGCTGAACCCGGGAGAACGACATGCGTGTGATGGTGATCGTGAAGGCGACCGAGACCTCGGAGCGCGGCGAAATGCCGGGCGCTCAGCTGATCCAGGACATGGGCGCCTTCAACCAGAAGCTGATCGAGGCCGGGATCATGACCGACGGCGCCGGCCTGAAGCCCACCCGAGAGGGCGCCCGGGTCGCGTTCTCCGGAGCCGAACGGACGGTCGCGAGAGGTCCGTTCGGCAACGTCGGCGATCTCGTCTCCGGTTTCTGGATCTGGAAGGTCAAGGACCTCGACGAGGCGATCGACTGGGTCAAGCGTTGCCCCAATCCGATGCCCGGTCCCTCGACGATCGAGATCCGGCCGCTCTACGAGATGGAGGACTTCGCCTGAACGCCGGCGCGCAATGTCTCTGTCATAATCGACTTGCGCGCCTGCCGCTCTCTTGCCAGCCCGATTCGAACGGCTAGCATGGGCTGAGAGGACTCACTGCGTCGCGGCCTTTCCTTGCGCTCGATCGGGAGGGTCGACCGCAAGGAGCTTGGGATGGGCAGGGTTCCCACGACCGCCGCGTTCGTCAGCCAGAAGGGCGGCGTCGGCAAGAGCACGCTCGCGCGGGTGCTCGCGGTCGGCGCCGTTCACCGCGGGCGGCGCACGTTGCTCGCCGACTTCGACCTCGACCAGCTCACCTGCGTCGAATGGGGCGCAGCCAGGATGCGCGCCGGCATCGAGCCCGAGATCGACACGCGCGCCTTCAAGAGCCTGAAGAAGCTGCGCAAGGACGAAAGCGTGGTCGACTTCATCGTCGCCGACACGCGCGGCCTCGCCGACGACCTGTCGACCGAGATCGCCGAGGATTCCGACGTCGTGTTCCTGCCGACCGGCGTGTCGCAGGACGACCTCAAGCCGACGCTGACGCTGGCGCGCAAGCTCGCGCGCCGCGGCGCCGAGGGTCGGCTGGTGATGGTGCTGTCCAAGGTCGGCCGTTCCGAGACGCAGTTCGCCCGGGCGGTCGAGGCGATCGAGGACGCCGGGTTCGAGCTTCTGTCCGAGCACTGGCCGCAGCGCGACGGTTTTCAAAGCGACCTCGACGCCGGCCGCGCCGGGCGCGAAGCGCGCAACTCGCATCTGCGCGAGATCGCCGAGCGGATGGAGGAGGCGCTCTGGACGCGCGCCATGAAGGCGAAGCCGAGAGGGTAGGCCTCCCGGTTTCCGCTTTTCCCGGCTTTGCCGAGGAAAGTGTCGCCGAAGGCGACGGATGGGTGCGAAAATCGGGGCGCAAGTTGTTGCGCAGCGGCGGCGGGCCGCACCCCATCCGACGGCCTGCCGGCCGCCCCCTTCCCCAGCAAGCTGGGGAAGGTCTTTGGATCAGCCGACGATCTCGTTGCCGGCGAACCATTGCGCGATCTCCTGCGCCGCCGTCTCCGGCGCGTCGGAGCCGTGCACCGAGTTCTCGCCCATCGACAGCGCGAAGTCCTTGCGGATCGTGCCGGCGTCGGCCTTCTCCGGGCTGTCTCTTATACACATCTCCGAGCCCACGAGACGTAGAGGAATCTCG
>CAMFKX010000181.1 GCA_945957375.1 uncultured Roseiarcus sp. | reverse complement strand
TCGACCGCGGCGCGCGAGGCGCCCATCGCGGCGCCGAGCTTGTCGGCGACCGGCTCGATGTAGGTCTTGAAGTTCTCCGCCTTCTGCATCGCCCGGCCGCCCGAGATGATGATCTTGGCCGAGGTCAGCTCCGGCCGGTCGGACTTGGCGAGCGCTTCGCCGACGAAGGCGGAGACGGCCGGATCGCCGGCGGCGGCGACCGCCTCGATCGCAGCCGCGCTTCCCGGCGCGGTCGCGCCGAACGACGCGGTGCGCACCGTCACGACCACCTTAGGATCGGTCGATTCGACCGTCTGGATCGCGTTGCCGGCGTAGATCGGCCGCTCGAAGGTCTTCGGGCCGAGCACCTTGGTGATGTCGGAGAGCTGCATGACGTCGAGCAGCGCGGCAACCCGCGGCAGCACATTCTTGGCGCTCGCGGTCGAAGGCGCGACGATCGCGTCATAGGCCGGCGCGAGGCCGACGATCAGCGCCGCGAGCGGTTCGGCGAGCCCGTGCGCATAAGCGGCGTCGTCGGCGACGAGAACCTTGCCGGACGCGGACGCGCCCGCGAGCGCAGCCGCCGCCTCAGCCGCGGCGCGAACGCCCTGGCCAGCGACCAGAATATGGACCGGCTGGGAGATTTCCAGCGCCGCGGTCAGCGCCCGGGCCGTCATGTCGCTCAGCGCGCCGTTCGCGACTTCCGCGAGAAGAAGGGTCGCCATGGTCAGATCACTCCCGCTTCGTCGTGGAGCTTCGCGACGAGCTCCGCAACCGTCTTCACTTTCACGCCGGCCTTCCGTCCGGAAGGCTCGGAGGTCTTGAGCACCTTGAGCCGCGGCGCGACGTCGACGCCGTAGTCGGCCGGGGTCTTGTCGGCGATCGGCTTCTTCTTCGCCTTCATGATGTTGGGGAGCGAGGCGTAGCGCGGCTCGTTGAGGCGCAGGTCGGCGGTGACGATCGCCGGCAGCTTCAGCTTGACCGTCTGCAGGCCGCCGTCGACCTCGCGGGTGACTTCCGCCGCGCCGTCGCCGACGACCACCTTCGAGGCGAAGGTGCCCTGGCCGTAGCCAGTGAGCGCGGCCAGCATCTGGCCGGTCTGATTGGAATCGTCGTCGATCGCCTGCTTGCCGAGGATCACCAGGCCCGGGCTCTCCTCGGCGACGACCGCCTTGAGGATCTTGGCCACCGCCAGCGGCTCGACGATCGCGTCGGTCTTGACCAGGATGCCGCGGTCGGCGCCCATCGCCAGCGCAGTGCGGATCGTCTCGCTCGCCTGAGCCGGACCGATCGACACCACGATCACTTCGGTCGCCTTGCCCGCCTCCTTCTGGCGCAGCGCCTCCTCGACGGCGATCTCGTCGAATGGGTTCATCGACATCTTGACGTTGGCGAGTTCGACGCCCGATCCGTCCGACTTGATGCGGATCTTGATGTTGTAGTCGACCACCCGTTTCACGGGGACGAGAATTTTCATGAGCGGGGCCCATCCCTGAACACGCGGACGCTTTTCGCCCGGCGATTGCGGGCGAAAGCCCTAGTCTCGGCCGCAGTCCAAGTCAACGCGAGCGGTTCTGCAAGATTAGGAGCCGTCGCCTAACCGTCGTAACCCCGCCGGCCGCTGGATCGCGATTGACAGAGGGGAAGCGCAATGCGGACAATGGCCGCCGCGCGGACGCATCGTCGCCGGGAGGAAACGGCTGACGTCGTCATCGACGTGGACCGCGCTTGGGAGAAACGCAATGAGCGAACTGGATTACTGGAAGGCGCGGCTCGAGAAGGGCGCCCTCTCGCGACGCGAATTCATGGGCCGCGCCGCGGCGCTCGGCGTCTCGACGATGGCGATCTCGACGATGCTCGACAGCGCCGCGCGCGCCGCGGCCGACGCGCCGAAGAAGGGCGGCGTCCTGCGCCTCGGCCTCGCCGGCGGCAGCACGACCGACAGCATGGACATCACCTCCTATAACGACTCGGTGATGATCGACGTCAGCCACGGCGTGTTCAACGGCCTGGTCGAATGGGGCGAGGACGGCAAGCCGCATCCCGAACTCGCCGAGAGCTTCGAGGCGAAGAACGGCGCCAAGGACTGGGTGTTCAACCTGCGCAAGGGCGTCAAGTTCTCGAACGGCAAGGACTTCACCGCCGACGACGCGATCTACTCGCTCAACATGCACCGCGGCGACACCAAGTCCGGCGGGTCCGCGTCGATGAAGCCGGTCGTCGACGTCAAGAAACTCGACACCCACCAGATCCAGCTCTCGCTCGCCGCGCCCGACGCCGACCTGCCCTACTCGCTCACCGACTATCACATCCTGATGGTGCCCGAAGGCTTCAAGGACTGGGCGAAGCCGGTCGGAACCGGGGCCTTCACCGTCGAGAAGTTTGATCCGGGCGTGCGCATCGTGCTCAAGAAGCGCCCCGACTACTGGAAAGAAGGCCGCGGCTGGCTCGACGGCGCCGACGTGACCGTGATCAACGACAGTTCGGCCCGGCTCAACGCGCTGATCTCCGGTCAGGTCGACGCGATCAACCGCGTCGACCACAAGGCGGTGGCGATGCTCTCCAAGTCGCCGAAGGTCCAGGTCGTCCGCGCGCCGGGCGGCTGGCACACGGTGATGGCGATGGAGATCGACAAGGATCCCTACACCAATCCCGACATCCGCCTCGCGCTGAAATATGCGGCCGACCGCGAGCAGATCCTCAAGGCGCTGTTCAGCGGCTACGGCACGCTCGGCAACGATCACCCGATCCCGCGCACCGACCCTTACTTCAACAGCGAGCTGCCGCAGCGCAAGCACGACCCGGAGAAGGCCGCCTACCACTTCAAGAAGGCCGGGATCGCCGATCCGAAGATCGTGCTCCAGGCCTCCGACGCCGCCTTCAACGGCGCGGTCGACATGGCGACGCTGCTGCAGGACAGCGCCGGCAAGGCAGGCATGAAGGTCGAGGTGAAGAAGGAGCCGGCCGACGGGTTCTGGGACAACGTCTGGCTCAAGGGCCCGTTCGTCGAGAGCTACTGGGGCGGCCGCGCCGCGGCGACCCAGATGCTCGGCGTCGCCTTCGCCGCCAACGCGCCGTGGAACGAGTCGCACTGGAAGAACGACAAGTTCGAGAAACTGCTCGCCGACGCGCGCGGCGAGACCGACGAGGCCAAGCGCAAGTCCTACATCTGGGAGATGCAGGCGATGCTCAGCAACGACGGCGGCGCGCTCATTCCCGCGTTCCGCGACTGGCTCGACGCCCACAACGACAAGGTCGGCGGCCACACTCCCCACGGCGGCTTCGACATGGACAACGGCATGATTCTCGATAAGGCTTGGATCAAGTCGTAGCTCACGCCCCCGGGAGGGGCTTCGCGCCGGGCGGCATCGCCCGGCGCGATCGACCGGCGCGCGACGGGGGGCGGAGTTGGGCAGACTGATCTTAAATCGGTCGATTCTCGGAATCCTGACGTTGATCGCCGCCTCGGCGCTGATCTTCATCGGCACCGAAATCCTTCCGGGCGACCTCGCCTCCGCGATCCTGCAGAACCAGGCGACGCCGGAAAATCTCGCCAAGCTCCGCCTCGACCTCGGCCTCGATAAGCCGGCGCTGCTGCGCTACGCCGAATGGCTGTTCGGCGCGGTCCGCGGCGATTTCGGCCGTTCGCTCGCCAACGGCCGCGACGTCATGGAGCTGATCGCGCCGCGCTTCGGCAACACGATGTTCCTCGCCGCCTATGCCGCGATCGTCGCGGTTCCGCTCGCGGTCGGCCTCGGCCTCGCCGCCGCCATCCGTCAGGGCGGGGTGTTCGACCGGACGGTCAATCTCCTGACGCTGATGACGATCTCGGTGCCGGAGTATTTTCTCGCCTACCTGCTGATCAAATACGTGGCGGTCGAGCTCGGCTGGTTTCCCTCGCTCGCCAACGTGTCGTCCGACACGTCGTTTCTCGACCGGCTCTACTACGCCTTCCTGCCGATGCTGACGCTGGTGCTGGTGATCGTGGCGCACATGATGCGAATGACCCGCGCCTCGGTGCTCGCGGTGATGGCGAGCCCCTATATCGAAATGGCGATCCTGAAGGGCCTGACCAAGGCGCGCATTGTCATGCGCCACGCCCTGCCCAATGCGCTGGCGCCGATCATCTCGGTGGTCGCGCTCAACCTCGCCTATCTGATCGTCGGCGTCGTCGTGGTCGAGAGCGTCTTCGTCTACCCCGGTCTCGGGCAATTGATGGTCGACGAAGTGTCCAAACACGACGTGCCCGTCGTGCAGGCCTGCGGCCTGATCTTCGCCGCGACCTTCATCCTGCTCAACATGGTCGCCGACATCCTGTCGATTCTCTCAAACCCGCGCCTGCGGCAGCCGCGCTAGGGGCCGCCGATGCGCCTTTTCGGACACAAGCTCAGCATCCCCGCCGCGATCGGCATCGCCGTCATCGTGGTCAACCTGCTGATGGCGGTCTTCGCCCCGCTGATCGCGCCGTTCGACCAGACCACCGTGCTCGGCGACGCCTGGGCCGACGCCGACGCCCAGCATTGGCTCGGCCTCGACAACCTCGGCCGCGACATCCTGAGCCGGCTGATCTACGGCGCGCGCATGTCGATCGGGCTGGCGCTGGTGATCACGACGCTGTCCTTCTTCATCGGCATCGTCACCGGCTTCGCCGCCGCGGTCGCGGGCGGCTGGGTCGACCAGGCGCTGTCGCGCTTCGTCGACCTGCTGCTGTCGATGCCGACGCTGATCTTCGCCTTCGTCATCCTGTCGGTGCTGGGCTCAGGCTTGCCGGTGCTGATCGTCACCATCGCGGTGCTCGATTCGACCAAGGTGTTCCGCCTCGCCCGCTCGGTCGCGGTCGGCCTGGTCAGCCTCGAGTTCGTCGAGGCGGCGCGCTTGCGCGGCGAAGGCTGGTGGTGGATCATCACCCGCGAGATCCTACCCAACGCCATCCCGCCGCTCACCGCCGAGTTCGGCCTGCGCTTCTGCTTCACCTTCTTGTTCATCGCCGCGCTGAGCTTCCTCGGCCTCGGCGTGCAGCCGCCCGCCGCCGACTGGGGCAGCATGGTCAAGGACTATCGCGACATGATCAACTTCGGCTCCGCCGCCCCGATCTACCCGGCGGCGGCGATCGCGATGCTCACCATCGGCGTCAATTTCGTGGTCGACTGGATGCTGTCGATCCATTCCCGCGGCCAGGGAGAAGGCGCATGACCGTCGTCGCCGCCGACGCCCCGATCGTGCTCGACGTCCAGGCGATGCGCGTCGCCGTGCGCACCGACCACGGCGACGGTCCGGTGCTGGTCGACGACGTCTCGCTGCAATTGCGTCGCGGCGAGGTGATCGGGCTGATCGGCGAATCGGGGGCGGGCAAGTCGACGATCGGGCTCGCCTCGATGGGCTATACGCGGCGCAACTGCTTCATCGTCGGCGGCAAGGTCCTGCTCGGCGGCGCGGGCGACCTGCGCGCGATGACGCCCGACCAGCGCCGCGCGTTGCGCGGCCTCAAGATCTCCTACATCGCCCAGAGCGCCGCGGCGTCGTTCAACCCGGCGATGACGCTGATGGACCAGGTGTGCGAGGCCCCCGTCCGGCACGGCGTGATGGACACGGCGACGGCGCGGGCGGCGGCGGTGCAGTTGTTCCGCGAGCTGGACCTGCCCCATCCCGAGACCATCGGCGGGCGCTATCCGCACCAGGTGTCGGGCGGGCAATTGCAGCGCGTGATGGCGGCGATGGCGATGATCGGCCGGCCGGAGGTGATCGTGTTCGACGAGCCGACCACCGCGCTCGACGTCACGACGCAGGTCGAGTGCCTCGCGTCCTTCCGCCGGCTGGTGCGCGAGCACGGCTCGGCCGCGCTCTACATCACCCACGACCTCGCGGTCGTGGCGCAGATCGCCGACCGCATCATGGTGCTCCGGCGCGGCAAGATGGTCGAGTTCGGCGACGCCCGGCAGATCCTGCAGGAGCCGCGCGAGGACTACACCCGCCGCCTCGTCAGCGAACGGATCGCCGGCCATACTTTCGTCGCCAAGCCCGAAGGGACCGCGCCGCTGCTCGCGGTCAAGGGCGTGACCGCCCATTACGCCGGGCGGCCGAACGTGATCGACGACGTCAGCCTCGAGATCCAAGCCGGCGACACGGTCGCGGTGGTGGGCGAATCCGGCTCTGGCAAGTCGACGCTGGCGCGCGTCGTGACCGGGCTCCTGCCGCGCGCCGCCGGCGACGTGCGCTTCAACGGCGCGAGCCTCGCCCCCCGCCTCAAGGACCGCTCGCTCGACCAGCTCCGCCGCATCCAGATGATCTACCAGATGCCGGACGTGGCGCTGAACCCGCAACAGACCCTGCTCGACGTGATCGGCCGACCGGTCGCCTTCTACTTCAAGCGCTCGCGCGCCGAGGTGCGCGTCCGCGTCCTCGAACTCCTGAGACAGATGGACCTGCCGGAGCACTTCATCGACCGCAAGACTTCGGAGCTGTCGGGCGGCCAGAAGCAGCGCGTCTCGATCGCGCGGGCGCTGGCGGCGGAGCCGGACCTGATCATCTGCGACGAGGTCACCTCCGCCCTCGACCAGCTCGTCGGCGAGGAGATCCTGCGCCTGCTCAAGCGCCTTCAGGACGAGCTCGGGATCGGCTACATGTTCATCACCCACGACCTCGGCACCGTCAAACGGATCGCCAACAAGGTGGTGGTGATGCTGCGCGGCAAGATGGTCGCCGGCGGCGACACCGCTTCGGTATTCGCCCCGCCCTATCACCCCTATACGGAGCTGCTCCTGTCGTCGGTTCCCGAGATGCGCCCCGACTGGCTCGACGAAGCGCTCGCCCGGCGCGCCGCCAGGATCGTCGCTTGAGCAGGGCGGGACGCCCTTGCCGGGTCGACAAATCGTTTCTATACGGCCGGGAAAACGGATGATGAGGGGGTTTGCGCGCTCGCAAGGGCAGGCGGCGCCCGCTCGGCCCGTTCATTGCATGGCTCGTACCGCCCGCACCGCGTCGGGCGCGAGAAAAGGACGCTTTTGAAATGCGCGCGCCGGGCGGACCCCGTCTGTTGCTGCGGCGGCTTCGCGAAGTCATGGCGGAGCCCGTCACCGCGCAGTCGCGCCTCGACCGCATCGTCGTCCTGATCGCCTCGAACATGGTGGCGGAGGTCTGCTCGCTCTACGTGGTGCGGGCCGACGGCGCGATGGAATTGTTCGCCACCGAAGGCCTCAACCGCGAGGCGGTCCATCTGACCACGATGGAGCCCGGCGAGGGCCTCGTCGGCCTGATCGCCTCGAGCGCCGAGCCGCTGGCGCTTTCCGACGCGCAGCACCATCCGGCGTTTTCCTACAAGCCCGAGACCGGCGAGGAGATCTACCAGTCGTTCCTCGGCGTGCCGGTGCTGCGCGGCGGCGCGACCATCGGCGTGCTGGTGGTCCAGAACCGGGCGCGACGCACCTATTCCGAGGAAGAGGTCGAGGCGCTCCAGACCACCGCAATGCTGCTCGCCGAGATGATCGCCTCGGGGGAATTGCAGGCGATCGTCTCGCAGGGCGCCCAGATCGCGGTGCGCAATCCGATGGCGATGAAGGGCCTCGGCATCGCGGATGGGCTCGGCCTCGGCCACGTCGTCATGCACCAGCCGCGTATCGCGGTGTCGAAGATCGTCGCCGACGACGTCGATTCCGAGCTGCAGCGGCTCGAGACCGCGATCAACGCCATGCGCGCCTCGGTCGACGACCTGATCGACCGCAGCGACGACGGACAGACCGGCGAGCATCGCGACGTGCTCGAAGCGTTCCGCATGATCGCCCACGACCGCGGCTGGCTGCGCCGGCTGCGTGAGGCGGTGAGTTCCGGGCTGACGGCGGAGGCCGCGGTCGAGCGGGTGCAGAACGACGCGCGCGCCAAGCTGCAGCGGCAGACCGACCCCTATCTGCGCGACCGGCTGCACGACCTGACCGACATCGCCAACCGCCTGCTGCATCAGCTCGCCGGCCAGAGCCTCGTGCTGCTGCCCGAGGAACTGCCGGAGAACGCGATCCTGGTCGCGCGCTCGATGAGCCCGGCGGCCCTGCTCGACTACGACCGTTCGCGCCTGCGCGGCCTGGTGCTCGAGGAGGCGGGCGCGGCGAGCCACGTCGCGATCGTCGCCCGCGCGATCGGCCTGCCCGCGGTCAGCGACGTCCACAATGTCACCGAGATCGTCGAGCACGGCGACGCGATCATCGTCGACGGCGATTCGGGCGAAGTCTACCTGCGGCCGCCGCTGGACGTGGAGGTGGCCTACGCCGAGCGGGCGCGGATGCGCGCGCGCAAGCAGGCGCAGTATCGCGCGCTGCGCGACGTCCCGACCGTCAGCTTCGACGGCGTCCGCCTCGGGCTGCACATGAACGCCGGTCTGCTGGTCGATATGCCGCATCTCGCCGAGACCGGGGCCGAGTCGATCGGCCTGTTCCGCACCGAACTGCAGTTCATGCTGGCTGCGCGCTTTCCCCGGCCGGGCGTGCAGGAGCAGCTCTACCGCACCATCCTCGATGCGGCCGGCGACCGGCCGGTGACCTTCCGCACCCTGGACATCGGCGGCGACAAGCTGCTGCCCTACATGAAGGGGTTCGAGGAAGAGAACCCGGCGCTCGGCTGGCGCGCGCTGCGCATCGGCCTCGACCGCCCGGCGCTGCTGCGCATGCAATTGCGCGCCTTCATTCGCGCCGGCGGCGGGCGCGACCTCAGGGTGATGGTTCCGATGGTCTCGACCGTCGAAGAGTTCCAGCGCACGCGCAAGCTGTTCGAGCGCGAACTGGAATGGAGCGCCGGTCACGGCCACGAACAGCCGCGCTCGTCGAAGCTCGGGGTCATGGTCGAAGTGCCCTCGCTGCTGTGGCAGCTCGACGAGATCGCGGCGGCGGCCGACTTCCTGTCGGTCGGGTCGAACGACCTGATGCAATATCTCTACGCCGTCGACCGCGACAACCGCCGGGTCGCCAACCGGTTCGACCCCCTGAGCGTCGGCTTCCTGCGCGCTCTCAGGGCGATCGCCGCGGTCGGCGTCCGCTCGGGCACGCCGGTGACGCTGTGCGGCGAGATCGGCGGCCGGCCGCTGGAGGCGATGGCGCTGATCGCCGTCGGCTATCGCCAGCTCTCGATGTCGGCGACTTCGCTCGGTCCGGTGAAGGCGATGATTCTGTCGCTGAAGGTCGAGGAGGCGACGCGGGCGGTCGACGCGATGCTCGCCGAGGGCCGCGACGACGCCTCCTTGCGCCAGCCGCTCAAGTCCCTCGCCGACCGCCTCCGCGTCCGCCTCTAGCCCATGCGCCTCGAACCCTCATCCGGCCCCCCCGGCCGCCCGCGGACCTTCGCCCGCGCGCAGACCCTTCAGGGCGAAGGGACGCGGACCTCCCTCGCCCGCGAAGCGGGAGAGGGAAGGCCGCGAAGCGGCCTGGGTGAGGGCCCGCTGCGCCGCGCCCGGGCGTTTCGCGTCCGGAATTCATAGATCATGGCCGCAAACGACAATTTCGATCTCATCCTGCGCCGCCACCAGGAGATCGGCGCGCGCCTCAGCGAGGGCGTCGCCGGCGCGGAATAGACCGCGCTGTCGCCCGAACTCGCCGACCTCGAGCCGGTCGTCGCCGCGTTCCAGGCCTTCCGCGACAAGGAGCAGGAGCGCGCCGACCTCGCCGCGATGCTCGCCGACCCGGGCCTCGACGCGGAGATGCGCGCGATGGCGAGCGACGAGCTCGCCGCGGCGGACGCCGCTTCAGAGGAGATGGGCCAGGCGATCCGCATCGCCCTGCTGCCCAAGGACGCCGCCGACGAGGGCGACGCGATCCTCGAAGTGCGCGCCGGCACCGGCGGGGACGAAGCGGCCCTGTTCGCCGGCGACCTCTTCCGGATGTACGTGAAATACGCTGAAGCGAGGCGCTGGACCGTGGAGGTCCTGTCGATGAGCGAGGGGACGGCGGGCGGCTACAAGGAAATCATCGCCCAGATCTCCGGCCGCGGCGTGTTCGCCAAACTCAAGTTCGAGAGCGGGGTGCACCGGGTGCAGCGCGTGCCGGCGACCGAGACGCAGGGGCGCATCCACACCTCGGCGGCCACCGTCGCCGTGCTCCCGCTGGCCCAGGAGGCGGATCTCGTCATCAATGAGTCCGACCTCAAGATCGACACCATGCGCTCGAGCGGCGCCGGCGGGCAGCACGTCAACAAGACCGAGTCGGCGATTCGCATCACCCATCTGCCGACCGGCGTCGTGGTCGCGATGCAGGAAGAGCGCTCGCAGCACCGCAATCGCGCCAAGGCGATGGCGCTGCTGCGCTCGCGCATCCTCGACGCGAAGAACCAGAAGCTCGACGCGGAGCGCGCCGAGGAGCGCCGCTTGCAGGTCGGCTCGGGCGATCGCTCGCAGCGCATCCGCACCTACAACTTCCCGCAAGGGCGGGTGACGGACCACCGTGTCAACCTGACGCTCTATTCGCTCGACCGGATCATGGAGGGCGAGGGGCTCGACGCGATCATCGACGCGCTGACCGCCGAGCGGCAGGCCGAGCTGCTCGCCCAGCAAGGCGCGGCGTGACGCCGGTCGCGCGCTTGCCGCCGCACCAGCCGGGTCAGCGGATCGGCCTGCTCGGCGGCTCGTTCAACCCGCCGCACGAGGGCCACGCGCTGGTGACCCGGCTCGCCCTGACCCGGCTCGGGCTCGACCGGGTGTGGTGGCTGGTCACGCCGGGCAATCCGCTGAAGTCGCCAGCAGAGCTTGCGGCGCTCAACGACCGGATGGAGGCGGCGCGCAAGCTGATCGGCGGCCCGCGCGTCGCGATCACCGACATCGAGGCGCAGATCGGCGCGCGCTACACCTGGGACACGATCTCCTGGCTCATTCGCCGCGCGCCGGGGGTGCGCTTCGTCTGGCTGATGGGCGCCGACAATCTGCGCCAGTTCCACCTCTGGCGACACTGGCGCGCCATCGCCGACCTCGTGCCGATCGCAGTCGTCGACCGTCCCGGCTCGACGCTGCGGGCGACGTCGAGCCGGGCGGCCGAGGCGCTGGCGCCCTGGCGGATCGCCGAGCGCGATGCGCGCCGTCTCGCGGACATGGCGCCGCCGGCGCTGCTGTTTCTGCACGGACCGCGGTCGGAGCTTTCTTCCACGCAGTTGCGACAGGCGTCCCTGTAGACGCGGTCGTTGACCGCGTCCCGCCGCGCTCGCCGAGCGCGGCTACAGCCTGCGCGTCTGCGGCGTCGCGAGAAAGCGCTCACGTGTAGACGCGGTCGTTGACCGCGTCCCGCGTCGCGCTCGCCGAGCGCGGCTACAGCCTGCGCGTCTGCGGCGTCGCGAGAGGCGTCCCTGTAGACGCGGTCGTTGACCGCGTCCCGCCGCGCTGGCCGAGCGCGGCTACCGCCGGCGCGTCCGCGGCGTCGCGAGAAAGCGCTCACGTGTAGACGCGGTCGTT
>CAMFKX010000180.1 GCA_945957375.1 uncultured Roseiarcus sp. | reverse complement strand
GAATAGGCGGGAATGAAGGTGCCGGTGACGTCGAGGGCGTTATGGGCGAAATCGACCGTCCCCTCGGTGGTCAGTCCCATGTTGGGGTTGAAGATGACCGCGTCGCGGATCTCCAGGCGGCCTGGAGCGCGCTCGAAGTCGATGGTCATCTTCTGGAACCGCACGAGTTGCGGGTCGACCGACAGGCCCCCGTCCGATGAGGGCGCGGCCGCGACGAGGCGCGCGAAGGCGGGTTCGTCGCGCAAGGCGAAATTCGCGACGGTGGCGCGGCCGGCGCTCTTTTCGCCGCCGGTCTTCAGCGTCAGGTCGAGAGAGCCGCCTTCCATCCGCCCGTAGAGGTCGGCGAACTTGGCCAGCGCCCCCGCGTCGCCCGCCACCAGACGCAGGGTCCCGTCGTCGCCGCGCGCCGCAGCCAGGTTTCCCGATCCCAGCCGTCCGCGGAGAAGATTGAGGCGATTGTCGCCGCCGCGGCGGGAAAAGCCGAGTTCGAGCCCGGCGATCGTCTGGCGGTTGGCGCCGGCGACGCTCGCGACCTTCATGTCGAGGTCGAAGTCCTTCTCGCCGGATTGCGCCGCCGCGCCCTGCTCGGTGATCGACTTGATCAGCGGCCGCGCGTCGAAGCTCGATCCGCGCACGGTCGCCTTGATCGCCGTCGCGGAATTGACGACGTCCGCCTGCAGGCTGTCGCCCGGAGACAGGCGCGCCTGGGCGATCTTGGCGGACTGGATCGCGCCGTCGACCGCGACTTCGGCCGAACCCTTCAGCGACACCGTGCCGAATTCGACGGCGAGGCTGCCCACCGAAGCGCCTTCCGCCGAGGGCTTGATCTGGAACGTCGCCTTGCCGGGTTTGCCGGCGGCCTTGGTGATCCCGGGCAGCGGATTGTCGAGGCCCGCCGGGGCGAGGTCGACCTCGACGTCGGCGCTGGCGCGCGACAGCGGCGCCTTGATCTTGAGCGGCAGCGGCCCGGTGAGCCAGGCGAGATTCAGTCCGCGCTTCGCCCGCGCGGCCTGATCGAGCGTTCCGGTCACGACCGCCGAGCCCTCGTCGCCCGGCGCGCGGGCGGCGTCGATGCGGGCCGGCGAGCCGAACAACTGCCCCTCCCCGCTCATCGCCAGCGTGTTGCGGTCGGCGGCGAAGGTCAGACTGCCCTGATCGAGCTTTTCCGGCCCGACGAATTTCTCCAGCGTCAGGTTGGTCAGCGCGCCGCGGGCGTGGAACTGGGTGTCCTCGGGCTTTGCGGTCTTGCCGAGCTTCAGGTCGAGCACGAGGTCGCCCTGCGCCTCGCCTTTCACGGTCGCGGGGTCGATCTGCACGCTTGCCTGTTTGCGCAGCGGCTCGCGGTTGAGGAGATCGGCGAGCGAATCGGCGGTCCCGCTGAGATGGGTGCGGGCGGTCGCGTCGACGATCTCCCGGGGCGACGTGTCGGGGATTTCGAAGCTGATGGCGTCGGCGAGGATGCGCCGGGTCGGCGTCAGATCCATGGTCGCGCGCTCGGCCGACATCTTGAACTCATGGCCGGTGAACGATCCCGACGCGGCGCCGGAGACCATCGGCGGCAGGCCGGGCATGAGGTCGACGGCGACGTCATGGCTGGCGAAGGTCCCGTGCACGCTGTCGGGCGTGACGGCGCGCTTGTGGTCCATCGCGTCGAGGTCGGCCGCCGACCAGTTCGCGATCATCACCCCTTCGATCGTGCCGCCGTGCATGTTGTGCGACGCCCAGTCGCGCACGTCGGGATTGATGTATTGCGGCCATAGGCGGACGGCGTCCTGGGTGACGCTCGGCCGGATCTCCAGCCGCAGCTTGAGCGAGACTCCCGTCCCGTCCGGCGCGACCTCCGCAGCAAGGCGGCCGTCAAAGGTCGGCCCCCGCGCGGAGGCGCCGTCGATGACGAACCGCCCCTCCGCCGGCAGGAGCCGCAGGTTGGCTTCGATCGAATCGAGCAGAACCGGGCTCGCCCCGCGCCGTTCCGCCCCGAAGCGGGCGTCCCTGGCCTCGATGCGGGCGGTCCAGGGACCGGCCGCCTCCGTCGGCGGGGCGACCCAGCCGGTGGCGTTCAGACGGGTGTCGCTGGCGAGCATGGAAAGCTCGCTGATGTCGAGCCGCCTGCGCGCGGCGTTCCAGGCGACCCGGCCCGAGGCTTCGTCGATCAGGAACGGCAGGGCGTCCGGATTGTTCAGCCGGGCCGTTCCGGCGCCCAGGGCGAACCGGCCGGTGAGCGACTTGACCGCGCCGTCGCGGGCGATGCGCGATTCGAGCTTGAACGCGATCGGCCCCTCGGCGAACACCGGCGGCGGCTTCTTGTCGAAGGTCTCGAGATCGGCGAGGCTGAGGTCGTGGGCCTCGAGCGACAGGGTCGGCTCGTCGCCGACCGCCGCGCGCGCCTCCATCGTCCACCGTCCGGCGGGGCCCGCGGCGGACATGCGCGCGCTGCCTTCGTCCTTGCCGCGATTGAACGTCAGGTTGAAGTCCTGGTAGGTCACCTTTCGCCCGGTCGCCTCGTTGTCGATCTCGAATCGGGCGTTGGCGACAGTCAGCCGGTCGAGCGCCTGGCCGGCCCCCGCCATCGCGTCCGCCCCGGCGTGCACGAGGGCGGCGAAATTCAGGCTCTCGAGGCCGGACTGTCCGCTCGGCAGTCCGATCGGAGCGGCCGAATCGTCCCCGGCGGCGGCGATCGACAGCGCGCCGTCGGCGGCGACCCTCAGCTTGAGGCCGAGATCGTCGAGTTCGAGCCGGCTGACCCGGATCCGGCCGAGAACAGCGACCAGGGGATCGACCCCGATTCGCCCACGCGGCGCGGACAGCACCGTGCGGCCTTCGCGGTCCTTCAGCTTCAGATTGCGGAACCCCAGTCCGACGCCCCACGAATCGTGCATGATCGCGGTCGGCCCGAGCTCCACGACGAAGCCGCCGCCGAGGCGCTGCTGCAGGCCCGCCTCGACCCGATTGTGCAGCCAGGCGGAATAGATCGGCCCGCTGGAGAGGCGCAGCGCCAGCAGGGCCGCCGCGGCCAGGGCGAGAAGGCCGAACGCCTCGACGACATGGATCACGACATGGCGGGTGCGGCGGAACCGCGCCGTGCTGCGCGGGCACGGCGCCAGACGCGCGCCGTCGGCGCTGTCGGCCATGCGTCGCATGGCGGACTGAGCGCGCGCGCGATGTCCGATCCCGAGTCGACCGATCAAACCGATGATCACCCTTATTCGAGTTGGGGCCGCTTACGCCGGTCCAGCGGCTGTTGAAAGCCCCGCGTCCTCCCGCGGCCTCTGATGGCCGCTTGAATTGGCGAGGCTCCCGATCCAACCTGCGCCGCCCAGCGTATGATCGGCTGGCATTGGTTCGACAATGAGACAAATCGAGGGCGCGATGGCCAAAGAACTCGCCGAGGGGGATATCGCCCCGGATTTTACGCTGTCGACCGACGGCGGCGGCTCGATTCGGCTCTCGGGGCTGGCGGGCAAGCCGGTCGTGCTGTTTTTCTATCCCAAGGACGACACCTCCGGCTGCACCGCGGAGTCGATCGCCTTCACCGGTCTCAAGCCCGAATTCGACGCCGCCGGCGCGGCGGTGATCGGCGTTTCGCCCGACAGCGTCGCGAGCCATGACCGATTCAAGGCCAAGCACGGCCTCGCGGTCGCGCTCGTCGCCGACCCGGAGCGCTCGGCGCTCGAAGCCTACGGCGTGTGGAAGGAAAAGAGCATGTACGGGCGCAAGTATTTCGGCGTCGAGCGCTCGACCTTCCTGATCGGCGGCGACGGCAGGATCGCCAAGATCTGGCGCAAGGTGAAAGTGCCGAAGCACGCCGAGGAAGTGCTGGCCGCGGCGAAGGCGCTCTGACGGCCGCGGCAGGATTCCCTCGTCGGCCCCGACGGGGTAGACAACGAGCATGGACGTCCTGGTCTTCCGCGCGCTCAGCCTGCTCGGCCTCGCCGTGCTGGTCGCGCTCGCCGCGCGGCGAGTGCGGCTGCCCTATACGGTCGGCCTGGTCCTGGCGGGCGTGGCGCTCGCCGTCTTCCGGGTGGACGCGGGGCTCGTCCTCACCCACGACCTGATCTTCGACGTCGTCCTGCCGCCGCTCCTGTTCGAGGCGGCGCTCAATATCTCCTGGCCCGATCTGCGCCGGGATCTCGTCCCGGTGCTTTCGCTCGCGACGGTCGGCGTGTTGCTGTGCGCTGCGATGGTCGCGGCCGGCCTCGTGTGGGGCCTCGGCTGGGCCCCCGAGCCCGCGCTCGCCTTCGGCGCGCTGATCGCCGCGACCGATCCGATCGCCGTCATCGCCCTCCTGCGCGAGAACGGCGTGACCGGGCGCCTGCGGCTCTTGATCGAGGCGGAGAGCCTGATCAACGACGGCGCGGCGGCGGTGCTGTTCACCCTGGTGCTCGCCTGGGCGGTGCATGACCCGAACGCCGCCGGCGGGGCGTTCGGCGTCGTCGAGGCGCTGGTCGAGATCGCGGGCGGCGGCGTCGCGGTCGGCCTGTTGGTCGGACTTGGCGCCGTGCTGGTCGCCGGCACGAGCGAGGATCACCTGGTCGAAACGGCGGTGACCGCGGTTGCGGCTTTCGGCTCGTTCCTGGTCGCCGAGCGCCTCGGCGCGTCCGGCGTGCTCGCCACCGTGACGGCCGGCGTGGTGATGGGCAACCTCGGCGTCCTCAGTCCGAGGGCGGGGCTCGAACCCGCGTTGACTCCGCACGGCCGGACGTTCGTGATCGAGTTCTGGGAATTCGCCGCCTTCCTCGCCAATTCCCTGGTGTTCCTGCTGATCGGTTCGGCGCTGGCGACGATCGACTTCGCCCGCGAGGGTTATGTGGCGCTGGCGGTCGGCGTACTCCTGGCCCTCGTCGGCCGCGCCGTGGCGGTCTACCCGGTCTGCCTCGCCTTCAGCCGCACGCGCTGGGCGATCCCGTACAACGAGCAGCACCTGCTGTGGTGGGGCGGACTGCGCGGCGCGCTGGCGCTCGCGCTCGCGCTCGCGCTGCCCCCGCACATCGCCCAGCGCGAGGACATCCTGATCGCAACCTTCGCGGTCGTCGCCTTCTCGGTGATCGTGCAGGGCCTCACCGCGCCGTTCGCGCTGAAGGCGCTCGGTCTTGCGCCTTCGAACAACGCGCGGTCCTGAATGCGTCTCGCCGCCGGGGCGCCGGGACGCACCGGCCCGAAGGCAAAGCCTATTCCGCCATCATCTCGCCGGAGCCGCCGAATTCCTTCGGGAAATCCTTGAGCTTCGGCAGCCCGTCCTTCATCGGCAGGACGGTCTCCTGATAATTGACATGCACCGCCGGCTGGAAGTCGAGCGTCGGGATCGTCGCCGCGAACACGTCGACGAGCCCCAGCGTCGGATGGTTGGTCATCAGGTGACCGCCGCAAATCTTGCACGACTTGCGCTCGCTCATCGGCGTCTTGGCGAAGGTGGCGATCTGGTCGGCGCCCTTGGTGACCGTCACCGCAGCGGGCTTCCAGAGCGAAAAGGCGTTGACCGGCCCGCCCGACCAGGAGCGGCACGAATGGCAATGGCAATAGCCCATCGCCTCCGGCGCGCCCTCCGCCTCGAGTTCGACCGCGCCGCAAAAACACTGTCCCTTGTGCGCCATGACGGCGTCCCCTCCCGTTGGTCGGGCGCCTCTTGCGCCTCACGGGCGGCATGTAACAGCGGATTGGCCGGGTAAGAAACAACATATTCATATGTATGTTGCACGGGGGCGGCTGCATCTCCCTGCCCGGGGCGCGCGCGGCGCGCGCCCCGCTGGACGTCCTGCGCCTAGAGCAGGCCGGCCTTGGCGACCTTCGGCGCGCGCAGCTTCGAGGCTTCCGGCATGTCGGCGCCGACGAGCGGACGGGCGTAGGCGAGGAACGCCGGGGTCACGTCGTTGCCGGCGTCGTTGATCAGTTCGTCCTCCATCACCCGCGTCTTGCCGGCGACGGTCTCGATCGGGATCAGCGGGTAGTCGACCGCGTAATCGCCGACGCGCCGGATGCCGACCGACCCGGTCTCCGCGCCGCCGGCGGCATACTGCACCGCCTTCTCGCCGACCTCGCGCGCCTCGCGCTGATCGACCTTGCTGACGCAGCCGAGGAACGAGCGCTGCAGATAGCCGAAGGTGTCGCCGCGCACGCGCTTGATGCCGAGCTTGTTCTTCACCTCTTCACACAGAAGGTCGGCGAGCGCGCCGGTGCCGGAGAGCTGCACGTTGCCGTGCGCGTCCTTCTCCGCCTTGCCGACCAGCTTGGTGATGATCGCCTGCCCGGTCTCGTCGTGGATGCCTTCCGAGGCCGCGATGATGCAGCGGCCGTGACGCTCGTAGGTTTCCTTCACGTCGGCGAGGAACTTGTCGACGACGAAGGTGCGCTCCGGCAGATAGATGAGGTGCGGGCCGTCGCCGGGATACTTGCGCGCGAGCGCGGCGGCGGCGGTCAGGAAGCCGGCGTGGCGGCCCATGATCACCGCGCAATAGACTCCGGGCAGCGCCGCGTTGTCGAGATTGGCGCCGGCGAAGGCCTGGGCGACGAAGCGCGCCGCCGACGGGAAGCCCGGGACGTGGTCGAAGCCGACGAGGTCGTTGTCGATCGTCTTCGGGATATGGATCGCGCGCATCGCGTGGCCGGCCTTCTTGGCCTCCTCGCCGACGATGCGGACGGTGTCGGACGAATCGTTGCCGCCGATGTACATGAAGGTGTCGATCTCGTGCGCCTTCAGGACCTTGAAGATCTCCTGGCAATATTTCAGGTCCGGCTTGTCGCGGGTGGAGCCGAGCGCCGAGGCCGGCGTCGCCGCCACCGCTTCGAGATTGGCGACCGTCTCCTGGCCGAGGTCGACGAGATCGTCGTTGACGATGCCGCGCACGCCGTGCAGCGCGCCGTAGACATGCGAGATGCTGGAAAAGCGCCGCGCCTCGAGCGCGACTCCGACCAGCGACTGGTTGATCACCGCCGTCGGGCCTCCGCCCTGGGCGACGAGAATCTTGTGGGCCATGGTGCCTCCCTCCGGTGGTGCGCGCCTGCCGGGACCTTTCGCCCGGCGCCGTGGCGAGGCTTTAGGAGCCGCGCGCGACGCACGCAAGACGGGACAGACCTTTGCGCGCGCCGCAGCGCCCAAAGGGCGAGCGACACGTTGACGCGGGGCCCGCGAGCCGCCGAATCGAACCGCCCGCCAACCGACGTCGGGAGTTGGGCGGCGCGTGGGCGCCGGCGGAACGCATCCCGACGCGACCAGAACATTGAGCGCCCTCAGTTTCGCAAGACGCGCCGGCGGCAAACTTGGCGCAGAACTGTCCAGCCTCATGACAGGCAAAGGCTGGGATTCACCATGATCTGATCTATTTGGCGCCGCCGTCAGGGTTGACAAGGAGGTTGACGGCGTTACAGTGCGTCAGGACTTAGGCGGCACGAATTGCGCGCGGCTGCAGAGTTTTTAAGGGGGTTCCATGGCTAGGCGGATTTTGCTGGCGGGGGTGGCGAGCCTCTTCGGACTGATGGCCGGCGGAGCGGGGCAGGCGGGGACGATTTCGGCCCAGTGGGACGGAACGGGTCTGTTTGGCCCGTATGATCTGGGCTCTTCGACCAACGGGTTCTTGACGAATTTCGGCGGACCGGGGCCCAGCGCGGCGTTCCTGTTGACCGCGATCGCCACGAACTTTCAGCTTGCAACCAATGTGACCTTTGTCACCTCAAACTTTTTTGGGGTGAATTCGATCACGGTCTGGGTGACGGAGACCGGGCTGTCGTTTCCCTCCGGCTACAGCTGGCAGGCGCAGACCGGTTTGACGGGCCAGCTTCTCCCCCCGAACACCTCGCTGACCATCTCGTCCTACGTCGATCCGTCGGATACGCCCTATGCCGAAACGGTGCTGACCGACTCGCTGACGTGCAGCATTACGGGCGCGGTATGCGATAACTTTCCGGGAAAGACCATCGATCTCGCGGGGTCCGGTCCGTTCTCGATCACGCAGAAATATGTCATGACCGTCTCCGGCGATCCCGGGGCTGCCCCGATCATGACTCCGACGATCAATACGAACCTTACCGGAACCGCTGTCCCGGAAGCGTCGACCTGGACGATGATGCTGGCGGGGTTCGCCGGACTCGGCTACTTTGCGGCTCGGCAGGGTCGAAAGAAGGCCGAGGCGATCGCCTGATCCCATTGTGGGAAGAATTGCAAAGGCCGCCTGCTCTGGCGGCCTTTTTTTTGGCCGAAGCCCGTCGAAACGCCGCGCCGAGTCGCCGTTTGCGTATCCCGAGACGCTCCAGCGTCTCGACCGGGGCCGACTCTCGCCTCCGCCCTATGTTGCCGTAGCGGCAGTCTTGGTCAGCGCGAAGATCAGAGCGGCGAGACGCTGTAAACTGCCTCGACAAGCCGCCAGTTTGTGTTAAAGTAGTTTAGACTTGGGCGGCGTATTATTGCTGACGTTCGTTAAGTTTGAGGGGGTTCCATGGCAAAGCGAGAATTGCTTGCGGGGGTGGCAGGTCTCTGCGGCCTGCTCGCCAGCGGCGCGGCGCAGGCGTCTCTGATAGGCGTGCAATGGGACGGGTCGGCGCCTTTGCCGCCGGGGCCCTATTTTCTCGGCGCGTCGAATAGCGGTTATCTGAGCACGTATTCCGGTCCCGGAACCAGCGCGGCGTTCGTCGTGACGGGCATTCAGTCGGGTCCGTTCGGCCTGAGCAGCAACATCATCGTCAACACGGCCGCGTTCTTCGGCGTGCCGACCATCACGGTCTGGGTGACGGAGATCGGGCTGCTGTTCCCGTCCGGGTACAACTGGGAGGCGCAGACCGGACTGACCGTCAACTTCGTCCCGCCGAACACCTCGGTCACCGTTTCCTCGTACATCGACCCGACGGATACGCCGTTTGCCGAAACCGTGTTGACGGACACGCTGACCTGCGCGCCATCGGGTCCTTGTGACAACGCGCCGGGTTCGGTCACCGCCCTCGCGGGATCGGGTCCCTTCTCGATCACGCAGAAATATGTGATCACCGTCTCTGGCGATACCCTGCCCGATCCGTTCAATCTGTCGACGATCGTGACCAACCTCAGCACCGCCGCCGTGCCGGAGGCGTCGACCTGGACGATGATGCTCGTGGGTTTCGCCGGCTTGGGCTATGGCGCGATGCGCAGCCGCAAGACGAGCCCCGCGACCGCCTGAGATCCAGCGCTGAACGGGGAAGAAAGGCCGCCGCGCGCGGCCTTTTTCTTGCGGCGGACTTCTCACAAGACGCTCCGGCGTCTCGACCCGGATCCCCCGCCGCTCGCCTCAATCCCGGGCGGAAAGCCGCTCGCGCGCGCGCTCGCGTCCGGCCGCGACGTCGACGTTGCTCCCGGCCTTCGCCAGCCCGAACAGCGGCATGCCGCTATAGACCGCCTCGTAGTCGCCGGCCCGCACGCGGTAGGTCTCGTGCCAGATGCCGACGTCGCCGCGCGAATCCTTCATCTTGCGGTTGAACTCGACCCAGGCCGGCCAATGTGCATGGTCGCGGGCGCGGGCGTAGGCCTCGAGATGCTCGAAGCTGCGCCAATATTGCACCAGCGTGGTCATGCCGACGTTGCTGTAGCCGAGCAGGCCCGACGCAGGGCCCGTCGCCTCGAGCTCCTTGAGCATTCTCTGCATCGCGGCCGCGACGGGAACCCACTTGTGGATCTTCCACAGCTTGTTGAACCGCGCGCCGATCAGAAAGACGACGAAATCGCCGTCGATGCGCCCGGCGATTCGGCGATCGATGATCTCGGCCATCGCGATCTCCTCATGCAAACAGCAGGGCGGCGTCTGGCCGCCCCGCCTTCGCCTAGGATGCGCGCCCTTGCTCAGAACGCATAGCGCAGGATCGCCGCGAGCGCCGCGCCGCCGGGAATGTCGGACCGGCGCGCCGCCACGATGCGCGCGCCCGAGAGCCAGGCGCGGCGGGTGATCTCGTCAGTGACGTCGTAGTTCACCGCATCCGCCTTGGCGTCGAAGGTCACGGTGCCGGTCTCCTCGTCGACGAGGCCCGGCATGTCGGCGTCCATGTCGATGATCAGCGTGTCGATCGCGCCGAAGGTCGCCGCGCGCGCGGCCTGGGCGACGTCGGCGGTCGTGCGCCCCTGCCCCGCCCGCTTGCCGTAGAGGTCGTGCAGCGCGGCGATCTCCGCGGCGTACAGCCGGTCAAGCAGCGGCCGCGAGGCGGCGGCGAGTTCGTGGTCGGGCGTCTGGTCGGCGCTCAGGCCGATCGCTTCGGGAGCGAGATGCGGGTAGCTGCACACGGAGCGGAAGATCGAAGCCATCGGCTCGCTCGCCACCACGATCAGCGGCCGGTCCTGGCCGGCGAGTACGGGCCGGAGCGCGGCGTCGACCGCCCGGGCGTAGCGCGCATAGAGCGTCGTCTGGTTCGAGCGCGCGCCGTCCTGATGCTCCGTCTGGCTCAAGGCATGGCTGCGCCGTCCGGCGGCGTCGGCTGCGCCGCCGGGCATGCCGGGGACGGACACCTCGTCAACCGGCGCGTCGGGCAAGACTTCGAGCAACCGCGCCGAGCCGATGCTGATCGGCAGCAGGTAGGCGTGGTGGGAGAAGGTGACCGCCCGGATCAGCTGGGTCAGCAGGAAGCGGTCGGCGACTTCGACCGCGCTGGCGAGGCGATTGCCGAGCCGGAAGGTGCGCAGAAAGCCGGGCGCCGCGAACACCGCGAGGCTATGGGCCTGCTTCGCCCAGAAGTCGTCGTCGGCGATCAGGCCCTCGACGCTGTCGCGGATCTGCTCGACGTCGCGCTTGGCCACGCCCACCTCCTCGATCTGGGTCAGCGCCGTCTTGAGCTGGTTTCGGAGCGCGATCCGGTCGGCCTGGGCGTCCTGCGTGACCGGAGTCGTCGGCAGATAAAGCGACACGGCCGGATTGCCGCGAAAGGTCGCGAGCTGCGCGATTTCGGCGTGAGTGGGGAGATCGATGTAAAGCAAGACGCTGACTCCAAGGGATGGGGGCGCTTCTCTAGCACGGAAATCGGCGTTTGCGCGTCGGCGGCGACGACCGGCCGGGGGGACGCGAGCGATTTTTTCGGGCGAATTCACTGCGGCGAACCGACTTCGCCGGGTTGACTTGGGCGCCGCCGCGTGGTGGTTCGCGTGCGCCTTGGCGCGCAAGCGGGGGATGCGTTTCATGAAGATTTTGCTGATCGTGGCGGCCGGAGCGGTCGGACTGGCGGCCGCAACGCCGGGGCCGGCGGCGGCGTCGCCGCGCGAATACAACCGCGGCTACTACGACTGCCTCGCGGGCCGCTTTGACGAGGACGCCCAGAGCCGCGCCTACCGGCAGGGCTGCCAGGACGCGCAACGCGAGCAGGCGGACCAGGGCGGGCGGCCGGGACCGGGCTGGGGGCCGCCTCCGCCGCCGCCGCAACCGGGCTGGGGCCCGCCGCCGCAACCGGGTTGGGG
>CAMFKX010000179.1 GCA_945957375.1 uncultured Roseiarcus sp. | reverse complement strand
CGAGCAGGTCGTCGCGGCTCATGCCGGGCTTGCGCGGCACGCCGGCGGTGACGATGACCACGTCGGCGCCGGCGATCGCGGCGTAGTCGCTCGCGCCGGTGACCTTCGCGTTGAAGCCGTCGACCGGGCCGGATTCGGAGAGATCGAGCGCCTTGCCCTGCGGCACGCCGTCGACGATGTCGAACAGCACGATGTCGCCGAGCTCCTTCAGCGCGGCCAGATGGGCCAGGGTGCCGCCGATCTGACCTGCGCCGATCAATGCAATCTTCTTGCGCGCCATGGGATTTCTTCCGCTCTTTCGTCCGCTGTTGACGAGCCGCGCGTCACGATGCCGCGCCGCCCCGGGAGGTTCGCCAAACGCTATCCGCTGAACGTTTCCAGCGATCAAGCCGAACTTTTGGCGCAGGCGGGCGGGATTCGGGCGCCGACTTTTTGAGGCGCCGATATTTTCTAATGAGAATAGGGCGTTACTGCGGTCCGCTCCGCCTCGCCAGCCGACATACGGGCGGGAATTCTGTTCGTGAGATTACATTTTTTGTAATTTGTAATGGCGCGCCGCGAGGCTGACCGGCCCGAAGGTGCGTCGAAAATGCAATACTCGAGAGTCCCTTAAACCGACGCCGACCGCTCGGCTCGGCGCACGGAAGTCCCGACCTGAAGGTTCCGGATAGTCCCCCGGCGGCGGGCCGCCGAGGCGAGGCCGTACGCCGGCGCGACGGAAGCCGAACGCCGACTGCGGGATCATCCGAAGCCGGGCGCGCGACCGCGGCGCCCTGCAGCGGCCGCTCCCGCGCCAGGCCCCCAGACGGCGTCACGCCGTCATCACCCGTTCAATACCGCCGGTGATGAACTTCAGCATCAGCGGGTAGGATTCGTTGGGGTCGGCGCTGTGGTATCGCCCTTCGGAGATCGCCTCGACGCGCCGCGTCGAGGCGAACATGCCGAGCATCACCGAGATGCAGAACACGATCGCACGGATGGCTTTCTCCGAATCCGACTGCCCGTAGAGGTCCCTGAGCGTGTCCGAGAACATCCTCGCGGTCTGATCGAAATGGACAGTGAGGACGGAGGAGTACTTGGTCGCGTAGGCCGTCTGGGCGATGATCTCGCCGTAGTTGCGCCAGTGCTCGTCGCCGGACCCAATCAGATTCAAGAAAGGCTTGGTGAAAGCCTCGACGAACTTGGTGAGATCTCGGCTGTCTTCGAGAACGAATTTTCGCAACTGCTCACGACGCGCCGCATTGAGGACATCGCTTCGTCTCGTGACGACCTCCTCGATCAACTGCTCCTTGGACGGAAAGTGATAGGTCACTAAGCTCAGCGCGACGTTCGCGCGCTTCGCGATCTCCCGAACCGGCGCGCCGTCGAAACCGAACTGGGCGAACAATTCCTCGGCCGCATCGAGGATGGCGATCCGCGCTGCCCCGGAACTTCTTGTTGATGCTTTCGCCATGTCGGGCCCTTGTCGACGCGTCCGCTCGCGTGTCCTTCGTTCGACGCCCGAACGCAAG
Source organism: uncultured Roseiarcus sp. (assembly GCA_945957375.1). Lineage (GTDB taxonomy): Bacteria > Pseudomonadota > Alphaproteobacteria > Rhizobiales > Beijerinckiaceae > Roseiarcus. Next base: position 9,963 of record CAMFKX010000179.1, on the reverse strand, counting down.
GGGCCCCGTCGCTGCGCCCCCTTGCCGTCGCCCGAACTCTCTCCGCCCCTGGTCGGGGATGGATCGCGGGGGCGATCTCGACCGAAAGGGCTCGCGAACGCGGCGGGCGCCCTTTACAAAATCTTGGAACGTACGTACAGTCAATATCGATGCCCACGGGCGATGACCGGGAGGGCGCGGCGAGGTGGCTCATGAAGGCGATTGCGGGGTCGCGCTCCCCAAGTGCGCGAGGCGTCCGGAGCCGCGTCACAGAGGTCTGGTCGTCCAAGCCGGCTCGCGTCGGCCCGGCTCCTCCTCCCCGAACTCGCGGTCGCCAACCGTCGGGAACGTCGCTCGGCGACAGGCGCGCGCATCGAAGTCGGCGCTCGAGATTAGCGGCGAACGCCTTCCGAAGGACTCGGCCGTCTGATCGACGACACGGGGCGGAGGTGCGTCGCCGCCACACTGGAGGGACAGGGATGCTGGAATATTTCGAGAACATGTACCCGTGGAATCTGGCGACCAACATGATCCTGACCGCCAACGGGCAGCTGTCGGAATTCGACGACGCCCTGCGTTCGGTGAGGAGCGCGGCGTTCCGTGACGGCGAAGAAGCGAACGCGGCGTTCTGCCGGGGGTGGCGATCGGCCGCGGAGAGGGTCGAGGGGCTGGCGAAAGCCGACGAAGCGCGGGGCAACCTGCGCGCGGCCGGCGGCAAATACGCTCGCGCGGCGAACTACTATTTCTCCGCCGAACGCCAGACGCCTGCCGGCCATCCGGAGCGGATGTCGCTCTATCGGGCGACGTTGCGCGCCTTCGCAAAATCCATCGAATTGCGGCGCGAGCCCTGCGAGCGCGTGGCGATCCCGTTCGGCGACGGGACGTCTCTGCCCTCGCTCTTCATCCCGGGACAGGGACAGGCGCAGAGGAAGCCCTGCATGGTCCATTTCGATGGCATGGATGGCATCAAGGAATGGCTCTATTCCACCGGGATCGCCCAGGAGCTCGCGGCGCGCGGGGTGTCGACTCTGATCGTCGACGATCCCGGGGTCGGCGAAGCGCTGCGCCTTCAGGGATTGAAGCGCGTGGTCGAGGTCGAGGGCGCGGCCTCGGCCTGCGTCGACTGGCTCGAGAAGCAGGCGAACGTCGATCCCGATCGGATCGGGATGATGGCGCTGAGCCTTGGCGGCTTCTCCGCGATGCGGTCGGTAGCGTTCGAGCCGCGGTTCCGCTGCGGCGTCGCATGGGGCGCCATGTACGACTTCGGGGCCGTCGCGCGGAGCATCGTGGCCGACGGCAAGCACAGGTCCGTCCACAATTTCCTAGAGCATCTGCGCTGGGTCACGGGCGCGCTGAGCGACGAGGAGGCGATGGCGCTCGCCAACCGAATGACCCTGAATGGCATCCTCGATCGCATCGCCTGCCCGATTCTCATCGTGCACGGTGAGAACGACCGTCAGGTGCCGCTCGAAGCGGCAAAGCGAACCTACGCCGAAGCGGTGAACAGCGTCGGCAGGGAGCTGAAGGTGCATTCGATCGCCGAAGGCGGCAGCGAGCACTGCAGCGTCGACAATCTCGGCGTCACCATCGACTACATGGCGCATTGGATCGCGCGGACTCTCGGCGCTCCGGAGGAGCTTGCCTGAAGGCGAAGCGGGCCGCTCGCCCCCGTGCGGCGCGCCGCCCGCCGCTTCGCTCACCCGGAAGGAACTGTTCCGTGCCGCATAATCCGATCGACGATTTCGAGGTTGATCCCGCCGGACTGCGGTCCATCGGTCGGGATCTGCAACGTCCCGAATGCATTCTCGCCGAGGCCGACGGAACCCTTTGGTCGGCTGACTCACGCGGCGGAGCGGTTCGCATCGGCGCCGACGGCGAGCAGATGTTGGTCGCCGAGGTCGGCGTCGCGGCGCCGGCGAGCGCCGCCGAACAGGTCACGCGCATCGTCAACGACACCCTGCCCAACGGACTGGCGTTCGCCCGCAACGGCGACATCCTGATCGCCAATTTCGGCGCCGACCGGCTCGAGGTCATGACGCGAAACGGCGAGAGCAAGGTCCTGTACGACTCGATCGACGGAAAGCCGCTCGGGCGTGTGAACTTCGTCCTGCGCGACCGTCGCGATCGCCTGTGGCTGACCGTGTCGACACGTGAGCCCGATCTGATCAAGTCGATGACCCCGGCGCTTCGCGACGGATACATCGCCATGGCGGATGAGGAGGGCTTGCGGATCGTCGCCGACGGCCTCCACTTCGCCAACGAGATCCGCTTCGACGCGCGAGAGGAGTGGCTCTACGCCGTGGAGACCTGCGGCATGCGGGTAACGCGGTTCCGCGTCGGCCGCAACGGCGCGCTCGTCGATCGGGAGGTCTACGGCCCTGAGAGCCATGGCGCGATGATCGACGGCATTGCGTTCGACAGCTTCGGCAATCTCTGGGGCACGCACATCTTCACCGACCGGATTTTCGCGATTACGCCGGCCGGCGACCTGCGGATCCTGCTCGACGACGATCGGGGTTCGGAAGCCGGACGCCGGCTGCTCGCAGCCTTCGCCGAGGAGCGCGTCACGCCCGAGTTGATGCTCGCCTGCGGCGGAACCGTAGCGCCCTGGATGGCGAGCCTCACGTTCGGCGGCCCGGACCTTCGCACCGTCTACATAGGGAGCCTGAGGGGGACGACGATCCCGTTCTTTCGCTCGCCCGTCGCGGGCGCGGCCCCGGTTCACTGGAACGACCGGCCGTACGGGAGGCCGCGATGACCGATCTCGGACTGGTCGGCAAGCGCGTGCTCGTGACCGGCGCGGCGAGCGGCATCGGCCTCGAGACCGCGCGCCTTCTCGCCCGCGAGGGGGCGGCGCTCGTCCTGATGGATCGCGACGAACCGGCGCTCGACGCCGTCGCGGGCGAGCTGCGGGCCGTGGCGCGCATCGGCGGCGACGTGACCCGCGAGGACGATTGCGAGGCCATGGTCGCCGCCGCGCTAAGCGCGGCCGGGGGGCTCGACGGGCTGGCGCATTGCGCCGGCGTCAGCGACCACGTCGCAAGAGCCCTGGAGATCGATATCGACCAGTGGCAGCGCATCGTCGACGTCACGTTGCGCGGCAGCTTCCTGGCCTGCCGCGCCGCGGCGCGGGTGATGCTGGAGCAGAAGAGCGGATCGATCGTGACCATGTCGTCGGTGCGCGGCGTGATCGGCAGCCCGAGGCGGCACGCCTACGGGCCGGCCAAGGCCGCCGTCTCGATGATGACGAAGAATCTCGCATGCGAATGGTCGCTGCACGGCGTCCGCATCAATGCGATCGCGCCCGGCTTCATTCGAACGCCGATGGTCCAGCGCCTCGTCGACGACGGCAAGATCGACGAGAGGATCCTCGCCGACCGCACGCCGATGGGCCGCCTGGGTCTGCCGCTCGAAATCGCCAGGGTGAGCGCGTTCCTGCTGTCGGACTGGTCCAGCTACATCGCCGGAGTGACGCTGCCGGTCGACGGCGGCTGGCTCGCCTATGGCGGCGCGGGCCCGGTCGCGACGCACTGAACCTGCGCTCCGACGCCGGGGCGCCATTGAGGAGACGACGCTTGAAACTCGCGACCTTTCTGGACAGGGGCGCCGCCCGACCCGGCTTGGTCGCCGACGACGGCGCGAGCTTGGTCGACATCGTCGCCACGGCGACCGCGCTCCACGGCGCGGCCCCGCCCCATCTCGCGAGCGTCCAGGCGATCGTCGAGGCGGGCGACGCGGCGCTCGCCGACCTGCGCGACCTCCTCGGGCGCGCCGGGTCCGCGCAAAAAATCGACCTCGCGAAGGCGAAACTGATCGCTCCGATCCCGCGGCCGGTCCAGGTGCGCGATTTTCTCGCCTTCGAGAAGCACATGATCCAGGCCTACGACGGTATCCGCCGGCTGCGGGCGAGCCTGGCGGAGGATCCCGCCGCCTACATGGACATGATGGAGCGCAAGGGTATCCTGCGTGTTCCGGACGCCTGGTATGAGAACCCGCTCTATTACCGGGTCAATCCCGCCAACGTCTGCGGGACCGACGTTGACGTGCGCTGGCCGGCCTACAGCAGCCGGATGGACTTCGAGTTCGAGTTCGCCTGCGTGATCGGCAAGGGCGGCAAGGACATCCCGGTCGCCGAGGCGCGAAAGCACATCTTCGGCTACACGATCTTCAACGACCTGTCGGCGCGCGACGAGCAGGCGCGCGCCATGCCCGGGCAGATGGGTCCGGGCAAGGGCAAGGATTTCGACAATTCGAAACCGATGGGCCCTTTCCTGGTCACCGCCGACGAAATCGGCGATCCCTACGCCCTCGGAATGAGGGCCCGGCTGAACGGCGAGATCTTCGTCGAGGCGTCCTCGTCGGAGATGAACTGGCGGTTCGAGGAGCTGATCGCCTATGTCTCCCAGTCCGAGACCCTGGAGCCGGGCGAGGTGTTCGGATCGGGCACGGTCGGCGGCGGCTGCACCATCGAGACCGGCGACTCCATCGCCGACGGCGACGTGATCGAGCTCGAGATTGACAGGATCGGGGTGCTGCGGACGCGCTTTGTCGCGACCGCCGCCGACCGGGTTCAGCGCGTCGCGGTCGCGCCGCGCGCCCTTCGCGGCGAGCCGCAAACCGGCGCCTAGCTGCGCGGCGGCCGGTCGCGCCGGAGCCGCCCCTCAAGCGTCGAGCGCTCAATCAAATGGAAAGGAGCGATGAGGCATGGCCGGCAACCTGCAGGTCCGCGTCGCGGGCCGGCCCACGGGCATCCCCCAGGCGGAGCATTTTGCGATCGTCGATGGCGACGTTCCGGCCGTCGGCGCGGGGGAGATTCTTGTCCGCAACCTCTTCCTGTCCGTCGAGCCCGCCATGCGCGGCTGGCTCGCCGACAGGAGCAATTACGCCGATCCGATCGCGATCGGATCGGTGATGCGGGCGCTGGCCGTCGCCGAGGTGATCGAGAGCCGCGCGTCGGGCTTCGCGCGCGGCGATCGCGTGTTGGGCTGGTTCGGCTGGCAGGTCTTCGCCGCCGCCGGGCCGGCGGCGGTGATCCGCACGATCGGCGATCCGGACCTGCCGCCTTCGCTGGCGCTCGGCGTGCTGGGCCTCAACGGCGTCACAGCCCTGCTCGGGCTCGAGAAGGTCGGACGGCCTGTGGTGGGCGAAACCGTGGTCGTCTCCACCGCCGCCGGCGCCGTCGGCTCGGCGGTCGGCCAGATCGCGAAACGGCTCGGCTGCCGGACGGTCGGGATCGCCGGAGGGGCGGAGAAGGTCGCGATCTGCCGCGAGGAGTTCGGCTATGACGCAGCGATCGACTATCGCGCGCCTGGGTTCGAAGCGGCGCTCGCCGCCGCCTGCCCCCGGGGCGCCGACGTCTATTTCGACAACACGGCCGGCCCGATCAGCGACGCGGTCCACCGTCATCTCGCGCTCAATGCCCGGATCGTGATCTGCGGCACCGCCTCGGTCGCGTCCTGGGATCCAGCTCCCGCCGGTCCCCGGGTCGAGCGCACCCTGCTGACGAGGCGCGCCTCGATGGGCGGCTTCGTGGTCCTCGACCACATGGACGAATTCAACGCCGCCAGCGCGCGGCTCGCGCAATGGGTGCGCGAAGGCAAGCTGAACTATCGCGAGGAGATCGTCGACGGGATCGAACATTGCCCCGACGCGATCGCCGACCTCTATGCCGGCCGGAACTTCGGCAAGCGCCTCATTCGCCTGGAGAAGCGGGCCTGAACAGGCGGTGCGGCCGTCGACGGCGGCCTCGCCGCGGCCAGGATTGGATGGCGACCTCGGCCGCGAGCGCCACGGGCGGCTGAGCGGCGTCGCCGCCACGCAATCGCTCGTTCGCGGCGCCGGGCGGCTTGGTTTGCGGAGATCTCGAAGAGTCGACGCGTGCGCCCGTCGATGATGTTCGGCGTCCGATCGAAGCGGCGGACAGTTGGCTGCACGCGCCTCAATACACCTGCCGGCCGAACAGGCTCGCCGCCAGATCGACCAGCAGCAGCGCGCTCTTGCCGCGCTCGTCGAGAAACGGATTCATTTCGACCAGGTCGAGCGAAGGGGCGAGCCCGGACTCGAACAGAAGCTCCATCACGAGATGCGCCTCGCGGTAGCTCGCCCCGCCCGGAACCGCCGTCCCGACCCCGGGCGCGATCGACGGATCGAGGAAGTCGACGTCGAGGCTGACGTGCAGCATGCCGTCCGCCGCCGCGACCCGGTCGATTATCCGCCGGATCGACACCGCAAAACCATCCTCGTCGAGCCTGCGCATGTCGACGACGTCGACCCCGCGCGCCTTGAGCAGGCGCCGCTCGTCGGCGTCGATCGAGCGGATGCCGAACAGGTGGACATGCGCCGGATCGACCCGCCCGCGCGGCTCGTCGCCGAAGATCGCGTCGAAACCGGGCTCGCCGGCGAGCATCGCCACCGGCATGCCGTGCATGTTGCCCGAGGGCGAGGTCGCCGGGGTGTTGTAGTCGGAATGGGCGTCGAGCCACAGCACGAACAGCGGCCGCCCGATCTCGGTCGCATAGCGGGCGACGCCGCTGATCGACCCCATCGCGAGGCTGTGGTCGCCGCCGAGCACCACCGGCAGCCGTCCCTCGCGGAGGATCCCGTAGGTCTCGCGCGACAGGTCGCGCGTCCAGGCGGCGATCTCCGGGAAGCTGCGCGCCCGTCCTTCGGGCGCGTGGCCGCGTCCCGGCGGTTCGCTGAGCGCGAGGTCGCCGAGGTCGACGACGTCGTGGCCGAGCTCGCGCAGGGTCCGCGCGATCCCCGCCGTGCGCAGCATCGCCGGGCCCATGGCGCAGCCGGGGATCCCGGCGCCGGCTTCGACCGGGGCGCCGAGAAGCGTGATCGCCTGATGCGGCGGGCGTTTGCCCAAACGCTCAACGCCGGTTCCGCCCATTGTCTCCGCCATTTCCGAACCCCTGTCTTCGCCCGCCTTGCGACAGATTAGCCCAAGTCGCGCGGCGGCGGCTTGACAACCGTCGCCGCCTGCCCGATGGATCCGGGCATGACGCGCTCCCTCCGCATCGCCCGGATTATCATAATTACCTGCTAGCTTCGCAGCTGGCTGGTTCGCGTCTCCGTCTTTCGCAAAGAAACCTTCGAGAAGCGATCATCCGGCCGGTCCCGGACGGCGCGCCTTGCGCCGTCGCGCATGAGACGAGACGTTCGATGACGACGCTGCGCTTCACCAACACGCTGACCCGACGCAAGGAGCCGTTCGCGCCGATCGACCCGGCGGCGGTGCGGCTGTACGTCTGCGGCCCGACCGTCTACGACTTCGCCCATATCGGCAACGCCCGGCCGGTGATCATCTTCGACGTGCTGTTCCGCCTGCTGCGCCATGTCTACGGCGCCGACCATGTCGTCTACGCCCGCAACATCACCGACGTCGACGACAAGATCAACGCCCGCGCCGCGCGCGACTGGCCCGACCTGCCGTTCAACGCGGCGATCGCCAAAGTCACCGGGACGACGGCGCGCCAGTTCCATGAGGACGTCGCCGCGCTCGGCGCGCTGCCGCCGACCGTCGAGCCGCGCGCGACCGACCATATCGCGCCGATGCGCGCGCTGATCGAGCGCCTGATCGCCCGCGGCGTCGCCTATGTCGCCGAGGACCACGTGCTGTTCTCGCCGTCGGCGATGGACGCGCTTCCCGGCGCGCCGCGCTACGGCTCGCTCGCCCGGCGCTCGCTCGACGAGATGCTCGCCGGCGCCCGCGTCGACGTCGCGCCCTACAAGCGCGACCCGATGGACTTCGTGCTGTGGAAGCCGTCGAAGCCAAACGAGCCCGGCTGGCCGAGCCCGGCCGGCATCGCGGTCCCCGGCCGCCCCGGCTGGCACATCGAGTGCTCGGCGATGTCGATGGCGAAGCTGCTCGAACCGTTCGGCGGCGGGCTGACCTGCGACGACCCGGCGAAGAACACGTTCGACATCCACGGCGGCGGCGTCGACCTCGTCTTCCCGCACCACGAGAACGAGATCGCCCAGTCGTGCTGCGCCTTCGGCGGACAGCGGATGGCGAACCTCTGGATGCACAACGGCTTCCTGCAGGTGGAAGGCGAGAAGATGTCGAAGAGCCTCGGCAACTTCGTCACGATCCGCGAGCTGCTATTACATTATCCGGGCGACGCGCTTCGACTAAACATGCTCAGAACGCATTATCGTCAGCCCATCGATTGGCGATCTGACGGCGTGATTTCTGCAGTCGGTGAAGTGCGTAACTGGGCCGAATGGCTTGTGGAGAAACTGGGGGATTATTTTGAAGTCGACGAGCGACTTGCAGAGGACAGTATAGTCGAAGCTCTTGCAGACGACCTCAACACCCCGCTTGCTCTCTCAAGGCTCCGTGATCTATTCGCGCGAACAAGAAGGAATGAAATCTCCGCAACGATTTTTGCCGCGTCCGCGCGATTGATGGGATTCCGTCATCTAAACAAGCCAGGGTATTTCAACGAGGGATTCACCGGTAATTTCTTTCAATCTGGACCGCAGATTTCGAGCGGATCAGAGAGTGAATTGCGGATGCTTAGACTACGCGCTGCCGTCTGCAATGACTTAGGCCATGTCATTGAGAGTCTAACGAAAGAAATCGAACGCGATGGCTTTCGAGTGGTCTTCAACTCGGCCGGAGTCATGACGGTCGGGAATCGGACGAGCGGTGACTTAGAGGCGGACTTCCGGGCCAAGATCGAAGCTCTGATGGCCGAGCGCAACGCGGCGCGAGCAGCCAGGAACTGGGCGGAGTCGGACCGGTTGCGCGACGCGCTCGACGCGATGGGCGTCGCGGTCAAGGACGCCAAGACCGGCGCGACCTGGGAGTTCAAGCGATGAGCGCGGCCTCCGCGGACGCTTGCGACGCGAACAGTCCAACCCATGAACGCGCCCTCCTCCCCCCTTGTGGGGGAGGGAAGGGAGGGGGGTCGCGCCCAACTTGGAAGGCCTGGAGCTTGCCAATGTCGTGGAGAGATCAGTGCGACCCCCCATCCTGTCCGTCCCCCAAAAGGTGGGAAGGGACGCTAGCGCCGAACCTGTTTGAGCCTCGCCAATGACCGCCGTCGCCTTCCGTCCTTATCTGCCCGCCGACGCCGGCCGCTGCGCCGCGATCTTCCGCGATGCGATCGAGTTCTCCGCGGCCGACGACTACGACGACGACCAGCGCGCCGCCTGGGCCGCGCGCGCCGACGACGAGGACGGGTTCGGCGCCAAGCTCGCAAAGCAGCTCACCATCGTCGCCACCCTCGAAGGCTTCGTCGTCGCCTTCGCCAGCCTCGAGGGCGCGGAAAAGCTCGACATGCTCTACGTCGATCCGGCGGCCGGCCGTCAGGGCGTCGGCGCATCGCTGGTCGACGCGCTGATACGCCTCGCCAGGGCGCGCGGCGCAAAGCGCCTTACGGCGGAAGCCAGCGACGTCTCGAAGCCGCTGTTCGAGCGCCTCGGCTTTTCCGCCGAACGGCGCAGCCTCGTCCAGCTCGACGACCAGTGGCTCGCCCACACCACCATGACGAAGGCGCTCGGCGACGATCCCGCGCCGCCGACCCGACACTGAGGCCGAAATAATGTCCCGCGAACGCCTCTATCTCTTCGACACCACGCTGCGCGACGGCGCGCTGACCACCGGCGTCGACTTCTCGCTCGACGACAAGCAGAACATCGCGATCATGCTCGACCGGCTCGGCGTCGACTATGTCGAAGGCGGCTATCCGGGGGCGAACCCGCTCGACACCGAGTTCTTCTCGAAGAAGCGCACCAAGCGCGCCAAATTCTGCGCCTTCGGCATGACCAAGCGCCACGGCCGCTCGATCGGCAACGATCCGGGAATCGCGGGGCTGCTCGCCTCCGACACCGACGCCATCGTCTATGTCGCGAAGTCGTGGGACTACCACGTCCACGTCGCGCTCGGCTGCACGCTCGACGAGAACCTCGCCTGCATCGCCGAGAGCGTACGCGCGGCGGTCGATTCGGGTCGCGAGGCGATGGTCGACCTCGAGC